>JBJMGR010000166.1:0-9746 GCA_045807805.1 Pyrinomonadaceae bacterium
CAAGCTCGCCGCGCCCGACATGTTCATCGAGAACCAGCGCGGCGGCGTCAACCCGCACGACCGCCTGCGCCCCTCGCAGAGCGCGCGCATCATCACGAGCCACGTCACCTACGGATTGAAGCTCGCGCGCGAGATTGGACTGCCGCGACAGATTGCGGACTTCATACCGCAGCACCACGGCACGCGCACGCTACACTTCTTCCTGCGAAAGGCACAATCGGAAGCGCCCGAGGGCGAGAGCGTTGACGAGAAGGAGTTTCGCTACCCCGGCCCCAAGCCTCAGTCCAAGGAGGCGGCCGTGATGATGCTCGCCGACAGTTGCGAGGCCGCCGCGCGTTCGCTCGCAAAACCCGACCCCGAGAACATTCAGACCATCGTCAGCAAAATCTTCGACGCGATAGTCACCGACGGACAGCTCGACGAGTGCGACCTCTCTCTGCGAGAGCTGACGAAGATACGCGAGTCCATCACGGCCTCGCTCACGGCCATCTACCACGCGCGCATAGACTATCCGGGCTTCAACCCGCCGTCGCTCGACCCCGCGCAGCCCACACTCCCGCGCGCCGAGTTCGACAGCGAGGAGCGCGGCGTCGTCTACACGCGCCCCATCGAAGTTCCCATCAGTCGCGGCGGCGAAGTCGAAGACGAGGCTCTCTCCGGCAAGTCGAAGCCGTAACAGTTGGACGGCGCGTCGAGACGAAGTCGGGGGGCGTCGGCCCGGAAGAAGTTGAAGGTTGAAGACGTAGCTCTCAGATATTGAAAGTTTTTCGCGCGCGGGTTAACCTTTCTCGCGAAAGGCGGCCGTTATGGAGTGGTTCTTCAAACCGAAGGTGCAGTTGGGGCTCTTCGTCAACTTAATCTTCATCATGTTCACGCTGGTCTCTTCGGCGGCCGGTGGTCACACATACGGCTACCAGAGCACCAGCGTAGAGCCGCTGTACCGCCCGAACAACGGGACTCCGACTTACATCCCGCTGCCGCCGCCCGAGGGGCCTGCGAAGGCGACCTCCTACCTCGACGAGCATACGGGCGAACTCAACGTCTACCTTGAGAACGACCTCGACCTAATAAGAAGGCCGGGCTTCCTGCTACAACTCTCGCCGAAGTTCACAGTGAGCGGCACCGAGGAGCTACCGCGCTCAGTGCTGTTGCGCTTCGTCTCGTTCTCCGGGGCGCAATACTTCTCTTATGACGACAAGCTTACGCTCACCGCCGACGGCAGGCAGGTGTGGCCCGCCGACGGCGGCGAACCGTGGCCGGGTTGGTCGGAGGATAAAGTCCCGCACTCCACAACGGTTGGCGGCAACGGGCGCGTCGTCGAGACCGTCGGTAAGGAGATACCCTACGAGGTCTTCGCGGAGGTCATCAGCGCCAAGCATGTGAGCCTAAAACTCGGACCGGAAGAGACCGTGTTGACGGCCGCACAACTCGGGGCGTTGCGCGACATGCACCGACGCCTCTCGCAACCGCCCGAGCAGACGAGCAAGCGTTACTAAATTTGTCGAACGATTCCCCTCAAAGTCTCCCCCTGTAACTTCGCGCGGACGGGCGCACGCGCCGCGCGACTCTCGAACCCGTAACCGTCTCTACCGAACAAGGGGGTTTTGTGCGAATGCGATTCAGGCGTCACTTCAACCTTCTACTCGCGCTGCTGCTCCCCTTCCTCCTGCCCGACTGCGCGAACACGCAGAACGCCTCCGCGCCTCCACGGCAACGTGCCGCCACAACTTCAACGACTCAGGGCCGCGTCTATGTGCGCGCGGCGCGCATGTTCGACGCGAACGCCGGGCGCGTAATCGCGGACGCGGTCGTCGTGTTGGAGGGAGAGCGCGTTGCAGAGGTCGGCGCGGGCCTACAGATTCCGAAGGACGCGCGCGTCTACGACCTCGGCGACGTGACGCTTCTGCCCGGCCTGATAGACGCGCACACGCACATCACCTACCACTTCGACAAGACGGGCCGCTTCGGGCTCACAGGGGACGCGACCGCCGAAGAGGCCCTGAAGTACGCCGAAGAGAACGCGCGCGCCACGCTCGAAGCGGGCTTCACGACCATACGTAACCTCGGCGCGGGCGGGCGCGTGGACATAAGATTGCGCGACGAGATAAACCGCGGCGACGTTCGCGGCCCGCGCATGTTTGTCTCGGGCCAGCCTTTGACGGGCGACGAGTTGAGCGATGTCTACGAAGACCGCGAGGCGCGTCTGAGGCGCGTGCGCGAGTTCGTGCGCGCGCGCGTCTCGGAAGGCGTTGACGTGATAAAGGTCTTTGAAGGCGTTGACGCCGACGGCTCGCCTACATTTTCCGAAGGCGAGATTCGCGCGATTGTCGAAGAGGCTGCACGCGCCGGCCTTCGCGTCGCGGTTCACGCGCACGAGGCCACGGCCGTGAAGGCGGCCGTGCGCGGCGGCTGCGCGTCAATCGAGCACGGAAGCTTTCTCGACTCGGAGGCCGTCAAACTCCTCGTCGCGCGCCACACCGCGCTCGTCCCAACGCTCTACCTGCCCACGCACTACCTCGAACACAGGGAGCGCTTCGTCGCCTTCGACCCTCTGACGTGGGCCTTCTTCGAGCGCTTGCGCGGCGGCAACCTTTTGAACGCGGCGAACGCGAAGAAGGCCGGCGTGTGGATAGTCAACGGCTCTGACGCGGTCGCGGGACTCCACGGCAACAACGCGCGAGAGATTATCTGGCTCGTCAAGGCCGGACTCACGCCGTCGGAAGCTCTGCGCGCAACGACCTCGGACGCCGCACGACTGCTCGGGCTCGAAGGCAAGGTCGGCAGTATCGCGCCCGGCGCGTTCGCGGACATCGTCGCAGTCCCCGGCGACCCCACGCGCGACATTAATGTGGTTGAGAAGATAAGTTTTGTTATGAAGGGCGGCGAGGTAATTCGAGGCGCAGGTCAGAACCGGGAGCGGTAGCGACCGGGTAGTTGCCCCGAGGTAAGTCCGTATGTCGGAGCTTGAGACCCGGTCGCTACCGCTCCCGGTTCTGACTGTTGAATGTTAGAAGCGGCCGTGAAGTTTTTCGTAGGTGGCGCGGAGGTCTTCGGGGATGACGCGTGTGTCGCCGACCGCCGTCATGAAGTTCGCGTCGCCCGACCAGCGAGGAAGTATGTGCAGGTGCAGGTGGTCTGTGACGCCCGCGCCCGCGGCCTGACCGAGGTTCATGCCGAGGTTGAAGCCGTGCGGGCGGTAGGACTCTTCGAGCACGGCCTGTGCGCGCTTTGCGAGTTCCATCATCTCGGAGGATGTTTCGGCGGAGAGGCCAGCAAAGTCGGCCGTGTGCTCGAAGGGGACGATCATGAGGTGGCCGCTGGTGTAGGGGTAGATGTTGAGGACTACGAAGTTGAGGCTGGCGCGATAGAGTATGAACGTGGCCTCGTCGTCGTTGCGCGAGGCGATGGAGCAGAAGACGCATGCGTCGCCGAAGCCGGTCTTCTCGCCGCTCGCCCCCTTAATGTAGTCGAAACGCCAGGGTGTGTAGAGCCTATCCACGCGCGCCTCGCCCCCTTGCCGCCGGAACCGTGAAGACTTACATCAAGGGCGTGGTCTCGCCGCCCTCTGGGCCGCCCGCCGCGCCCGCGTCGGGAGGAGCACCCGCGCCGCCCGCCGAAGAGTGCTCGCCGTCCTCGTCCTCGTTGATGAGTTCCTTGAGTTCCTTGCCCGGTTTGAAGTACGGGACGCGCTTGGCGGGAATGTCCACGGGGTCGCCGGTCTTCGGGTTGCGTCCGCGGCGCGCGCCGCGCTCGCGCACGCGGAAAGAGCCGAAGCCGCGCAGCTCTATCTTCTCGCCGTGGTTGAGCGTCTCGATGATGCTCTCGAAGACAATCTCGACGAGGCGCTCGGCGTCCTTCTTCGTCAACTCGGCCGCGCGCGCGACATCCTCAACGAGTTCTGCTTTTGTCATCTTTCGTTCACCTCTCAGGGCTTCCGGTGAAAGCTTCGCCCCGACGCTCCGGGCAGACCGACTTCATAAAGGGTGCAAGAGCCGGGATTTAACTTAGCAGAAATCGAGAACGGCAATCAAGGGTAAAACTTCACGCAGCCAACAATTTAGCCCCTCTCTCGTCTCGCGGTTACGAGTTAAACGCGAAGCTCGCGGAGCAGATGCGAAGGGCGCGTAGGGCTCAACCCTTTGCGCTCTTCGCGTCTACTTCATGCCTTTGCGGTTCCGATAAACGTCCGCACGCGGACAGACGTGAAAAGCCCCGCGCCGAGTTTGCCGACTCGGACGCGGGGCTTTTCGGTCTTCGCTTTAAGCGGAGGCTATTGCTCTTCTTCTTCCTCGGAAGCTTCGGTGCGCTTGTTGAAGAGTCCGGCAAGCTCGCCGAGAGAGGCCATGCCGCCGCCTGCCTCCGTCGAGTAGCTCTTCACATCCATGATCGGCTCGTCGTGCTTGGCCGCGCGGTGCGAGAGACCTATCTTCTTCGACTCGGGCTCGATGCGGAGTATGCGGAAGTCCAACTCCTGACCTATCTGCGCGGCATCCTCGGGACGCTCGACGCGGTCGTCCGACAACTCCGAGACGTGGCACAAGCCTTCGAGTCCCTCGGCCAACTCGACGAACGCGCCGAAGTTGGCGAAGCGCGTTACCTTGCCGCGCACGATGTCGCCCGGCTTGTGCTCGTTGATGAACTTCTCCCACGCGCTCGGCTCGGTGTCCTTAATCGAGAGTGAGAGGCGGCGGTTGTCAACGTCGATATTCGTGATGACCGCCTCTATCTCCTGCCCCTTCTTCAGAGCCTCACCCGGATGCTTGATGCGCTTGTTCCATGAGATGTCCGAGACGTGAACGAGGCCGTCCACGCCGTCCTCGACCTCGACGAACGCGCCGAAGTCCGTAAGGTTGCGGACGCGGCCGCGGACGCGGTCTCCTACGTGGAAGCGCTCGGGCAGAGACTCCCAGGGGTTCGGCTGCGTCTGCTTCATGCCGAGGCTGATGCGGCGGTTCTTAGGGTCAACGCCGAGCACTTCGACCTCGACGTTCTCGCCCGGCTGGACGAGCTTCGAGGGGTGCTTCATACGCTTCGACCACGTCATCTCGGAGACGTGTACGAGACCCTCGACGCCGGGCTCAAGCTCGATGAACGCGCCGTAGTCCGTCACAGAGGCTATCTTGCCCTGCATGCGCTGGCCGATGGGGAAGCGCTCCGTCACGGACTCCCAGGGGTCGGGAAGTAACTGCTTGAAGCCCAGGGAGACACGCTCGCGATCCTTGTCGAACTTCAGGACTTTGACCTGAACGTTCTCGCCGACGCGGAACATCTCGCCGGGGTTCTGAAGGCGGCCCCAAGACATATCGGTGACATGGAGTAGTCCGTCGATGCCGCCGAGGTCGACGAAGGCGCCGTAGTCGGTCAGGTTCTTAATCTGGCCTTCGACGATAATGCCCTCTTCGAGCGCGTCGAGCGTCTCGCCCTTCTTGCCCTCGTTCTCCTGTTCGAGAATCGCCTTGCGCGAGAGCACGACGTTCGAGCGCTTGCGGTTGAGCTTGATGACGCGCGCCTCAATCTCCTGACCGCGCAAAGATTCCAGATTGCGTATCGGGCGTATGTCAACCTGCGAACCCGGAAGGAATGCGGCGACGCCGTCAACGTCAACTCGGAGTCCGCCCTTGACGCGCTCGGCTATCTTGCCCTTGACCGGCGTGCCGTCGCGGTAAGCCTTCTCAAGTTCGTCCCACGCACGCATGCGTACGGCGTCGGCGCGCGACAGAATCGGCACGCCCTCGGAGGACTCCATGCTCTTGATGAGCACCTCGACCTCGTCGCCGCGCTTGACCGTTAGCTCGCCGGCCTCCGTGAACTCTTCGATGGGCACGGCACCTTCGGACTTGAAGCCGAAGTCTATGACGACCATTCGGTCGTTGACGCCGACCACCGTGCCGCGCACGACAGAGCCCTCTTGATACTGGGCCTGCTCCTGCTCGTACTGGTCGAGCATCGCGCCGAAGTCGAAGCCGCCGCCGCCGCCCTGCTCTTCGGCGTCGTCATCATCGTCAGACGCCGCGGGCTTCGGCGCGGCCTGCGCGGAAGGCTCGGGTGTGGGCTGCTCGGAAGCCGCGGGCGCTTGTGCTTCGCTCGCCGCGGGTGCCGACTCTTCGGCAAGCGCGGGAGCCGCGGCTTCGGCCGGGGCGTCCGCGGAAGAGGCGTCTGCGGACGCGGAAGGCGCGGCTGCGGCCGCCGACTCGCCCGCGGCGCTTGAGGCGGCGACGGGCTCGGGCTGCTGTTCGTTAGTGTTATCGCCGTTGATAGGCTTGTGGTTTTCGGTTGACATGAAATCCTGTCAGGCTCCTGCTGGTTTTTTCCGGCGCGCGTTTGTCCCCCCGCGCCTCACCCGGCGGCAACTTCCTTACGCGCTTGTCGTCGAGGCCGAATCACTCTGCACGCGAGCGAGCGTCGAAAGATGCCTAGAGTAGCTTTGGTGATTGACGGGAGGTAAATGGAGGCGGGAGTTGCGAGCCGCTGCGAAAGAAAAAAGAAGCAATGGAGGTTCAAATTTTTCCACACGCCCGTGGACCACCCGCGTGATCCGCCAATCACCTGCTATTCTGCCAGGTAGGGGAGCAATTTACACAGCCGGACAACCGTGTGTCAAGGCGGAAACGAAGTTAAAAGGCAAAAGGTAAAAGGCAAAAGGCAAAAGTTAAGATTAAAGAAGCGCGGCCTTCATCAACGGTTGATGAGGGCCGCGCTTCTTCTTGACTGCTTACTTTCGCCTTTTGCCTTTTCTACTTTTGCCTTACTTCGACGACGCCGCGTCTGCGCTGCGGCGCGCGAGTAGGACACCGGCCGAATGCGAGCCGACGAAGATACGGCTGTTGTCGCGCGGGTCGAAGGCGAGCGCCCAGACGCGACGACTCGGAAGCGGTGGGTCGAGCCGTTGCCAGGTCATCCCGGCGTCGGTCGAGCGGAAGACCCCTCCGCCCTCAAGCTCGCTGAAGACGCGCCCGCCGCGCTCGTAAGCGTTGCCGACGAAGACCTCGTCCGGGTTCTCAGGGTTGACGAGCACGCTCGTGAAACTGCCCAAGGGGAGATTGCCGCCGCGCCTGAGCCAGCGCTGGCCCGAGTCGTGCGAGACGTAGAGCGTCTGCGTCGTGCCGACATAGATATTCTCGGGGCGCTTCGGGTCGCGCTCGATGACGTTGACGGGCGCTTCACTCGGGATGCCGCGCAACTGCTCCCACGTCTTGCCCGCATCGCGCGAGACGAGCACGCCCGAGTTCGACGTGCCGACGAAGATGGACGAAGGGTCTTGCGCGCTCGCCGCGATGCAGAGCGTACGTACGTCGAGGTTAGGGCCGTAAGGGATACCCTCCCAGCCCTTGTCGGGGTCGTATGTGCGAAACAGTCCGGCGTTGGTCGCGGCGAGCATGCCGGGTCGGCCGTTGCGTTCGTCGCCCGTGTAAGTAAGCGAGTTGACAGTGTCGGTCAGAAACACGGGCGCGGTCTGGACGGCCGCCGCCACTGCGCCCGACGACTGCATGCCGCCCGCGAGCCCGAGCGCGGAGAGCGTCCCCGAATCAATCTTTCCGGTGACGGGGATGCCCTTGTCTGTCTGATACTTTCTAATCGCGGTGACGGTGCGCGTGCCCGCGACGCCGTCGGGCGTGCCAACGTCGTAGCCCGCGAGGTTAAGAGCCTCCTGCACGCGCTTCACAGAGTCGTTCGGAGTCGGGCGCGGGGTGACGGTCGGCTGCGCGACCGACGCGCCGTCGCGCGAGGCCGCGCTTGAAGAGGCGCGAGACGAAGAGGACGCGGCGCGCGCCGCAGCCTTACCCTTACGCCTGACCGATGCCTTCGGCTTCGGCGCGCCCAACGCCGTCCAGGAGGTTCCGCGGTCGGCCGAGCGGTAGATGCCGTAGTTCGTACCCAGATAAATAACGTTCGAGTCCGTGCGGTCTTGAAGAATCGAGTAGGCGATGAGGCGCGTCGGCATGTTGCGAGCCGAAATCTCCCAAGTCTCGCCGCCGTTGTTCGAGACGAAGAAGGAGCCGCCGCCCGTCGCCGTGTTGATGGTCGTGGCGTAGACGCGGCCCGGCTTCTCGCTGTCGGCGAGTATCGCGTAGGCGCGGCGGCCCGAGTAGCCGCCGTTCGACTGCGCCCAGTTGCGACCGCCGTCGTGCGAGACCATCACGCCGTAGTTGTTCGTACCGATATAGACGGTGTCCGGATTGTCTGGGTGGACGGCGATTGCGTTGACCTCGAAGTTCTGTCGATTGGTGGTCACCTTCCAGTCGCCGCCGCCGTTCGTACTCATCCAGAAGCCCTCGGTCGTGCCCGCGTATATCGTGTCGGGTTTCGCAGGGTTCTGGAGTATCGAGCGCGTGCGCCGCGACTGCGAGGGGATGCCGTTGACCTTCTTCCAGTTGCCGCCCGCGTCGCGCGTCTCATAGATACCGCTGCACGCGGAGGCGATGATGTGGTTCGGGTTCCGGTCGTCAATCTCTATCGCGAAGATGTCCGAGTCGTCAATGATGCCGGTCTTCGTGATGTTCCAGGTCTTGCCGCCGTCGTTCGTTTTGTATGGCAGGTACCAAGTGCCCGCGTAGATGACGTTCGAGTCGCGCGGGTCAACGGCGAGCGACTCGACGTTGATGAGGCCGGGCGTGGCCGAAGTGTTGAGCTGCTCCCAGTGTTCGCCCGCGTCCGACGAACGCCAGACGCCGCTGTTCGTCCCGGCGAAGAGCATGTCGGGGTCTTTCGCCGACTGCGTGAGCGAGTGTATGCCGTCGCCCTTCAACTGCGCGGCCTCGTGCCAGGTGTTGCCGCCGTCGGTCGTCTTGAAGAAGCCGCCCGCCTCCTTGTGCCTGTGCGCGGCGGCATAGATAACCTTCGAGTCGCGCGGGTCTATGATGATGTTGTCAATGAGCAGGCCGGGGCGGTTGAAGGCTTCGAGACGCGACCACGTCTCGCCGCCGTCGGCCGAAGTGTAAATCTGCCCGTCGATGGTGCCGAAGTAGAGTCGGCGCGCGTCGCGCGGGTCGATGGCTAGCGAGCGCACGTCGCCGCCGAGCGGGCCTGTGACCTCCCAGTTCAGCAGACGAGACGCGGGCGCGTCCGCGCCGCCGTTGTCCTCCGCGCGCACGGCGACCGTCGCGGCCGACAGAGCCCAGGAGGCGATGAGAGAGAAGGTAAGCAGCGCGTAGGAGATACTCTTTAAAGTGCGATTCATATTCATTCTGAAACACCACGGTCTTCAAATTCTTCGAGCTTCGCGGCGGGGGGTTGTCGAACCGCGCGGCTATTATCCTCATCGACAGCGACTTTGCAAAGCCCGACGCCGAATGTACGGCGCGTGCGAGAGTAGGATGCCCGCGTAAAAAGGGCAGTTGTACATGAATAAAGGCCCGCGCGTAGACGCAGTCTCGGCGCGCTCGTCCGAAGTGTTTCACACGCGCGCAAGCACACGGCGGCGCGCGACTTAATAAAGCGAAGCGGGCGGCGCTCCTTTCGAGAGCGCCGCCCGCTTCTGGTTGTCGGCCCTGCCACCTTTAAGTGTGCGGCGCGGCCGTTGGTTTAAGGGTTACTCGTCGTCGTCGTCGCGGCGGCCGCGGCGGCCTCCACGCGGCGCAGGCGTCGCCTTGACCTCCGACGGGTCTACGGTCGGACTCCCAGTCGGCGGGTTCGCCCCAGACGGCACGACCCACAACTCGACCGTCAACTCCTCCTTGTATCCGCCATCGACGGTGACGATGCGGTCTCCGCTGATCCCGCGCGTGTTGACCAGATAGTCCTTCGCA
>JBJMGR010000167.1:0-10691 GCA_045807805.1 Pyrinomonadaceae bacterium
CGGACTCGACGCCGAGTCACGCGGCCACCTCGAAGTCGTCGTCCATGAAGTCGAGCGCGCGCAGGGCGTAATCAAAGACCTGCTCGCCTTCGCGCGGCGATATCAGGCGAGTTGGAGCGAGGCGGACATCAACGAACTCTTGCGGCGTGCGCTTCGGCGCGCGGAGGGCGAAGCCCCTTCCTCTAAAGTCTCTTCAAGCTTTCAGCCCGGCGATAACGTCCGCGTCGTGGCGGACGAGTACAGGCTCACTCAAGTCTTCT
Source organism: Pyrinomonadaceae bacterium (assembly GCA_045807805.1). Classification (GTDB taxonomy): domain Bacteria; phylum Acidobacteriota; class Blastocatellia; order Pyrinomonadales; family Pyrinomonadaceae; genus QHXN01. Next base: position 261 of record JBJMGR010000167.1, read on the forward strand.
TGAACATCATCAGGAACGCGCGTCAGGCGATTGAGGAGGGCGGCCGCGAAGGGATAGTCACCATCAGGAGCGAGCGCATCGTCGATGGTGACGCGGGGCGCGTGCGTGTCACCATCAACGACGACGGCCCCGGCATCGCGAGAGAGCACCTGCCGAAAATCTTCGACCCCTTCTTCACGACCAGGCAGGTCGGCGCGGGCGCGGGGCTCGGGCTTTCACTCAGCAACGGAATAGTCGAAGAGCACGGCGGCACGATCTCGGTCGAGAGCGAACCGGGCGCGGGCGCAACCTTCATCATCGAACTCCCGACCCACCCGCCCGAGCATTGATTCACTCATCAGAGACTGTTTTAAATCCCCGAAGGGGATAGAGACAATAGCCTCTCGAAACTCACAAACTATTTAACGCTCGTCAACCAGACGCCGCCGTTAGAGATGTATGCGGTGTAGATTCGCCCGTCGAGGATGGCCGCCGAGGGGAGTTCGCCCGCGCCGAACTGTGTTCGATTGTTTGAAGCGACGCCGCGCTCCGCTTCGTCGAAGCGCGCCTCCAACAGACCGGGCGAGCCGTTCTCGCCGTCGCCCTCGAAGACCGCGACGGCAGCCCCTTGAGTACCGGGCAGAAGTTGCGGCGTCCCGCGCATACCGCTCTCCGAGACCACGCGGCGCGGCGCGAAGATGCGTCCGCCGTCGCTCGACTCCGAGCTGTAGAGGCCCGCCGTTCCAGCGTCGCCCGCCGTGAACCATAGAACCGTCAGACGGTCGCCGTCGCCCGCCGCGAGCGCGGGGCCGGAGACGGGGCAGCCGCGCAACTCCCAACGGTCGTCGCTCACCACCACGGGCGCGTTGAAAGTCTCGCCGCCGTCAACGGAGGAGGCGACCGCGATGTGCCTGAAGTCGCCGGGCAGCACTTGTCGCCAGCCGACGTAGACGCGCCCCTCGCGCGAGACTGCAAGCGAAGTCTTACAGCACGGACAAGCCTCGACCGCGACGCGCCTGTTCGACGCGAACGTGCGCCCGCCGTCCGTTGAATATGAGAAGAAGACTTCGCGGTTCCGCTCGCCGTGCTGCATCGGCATCTTCGTGGACATCTGCGCGTGAGCGTCAGCGTCGCCGTCCTGCTCCCTCGCGATGTCGCGCTCGTCGAGCCATGCGACGTAGACGCGCCCGTCCTCTCCGACGGCCATCGAGTGCATACCGTGAACGCCCTGCGTCGAATCGTCGTTGACCTTCACCGGTTCATCGAAACTCCGCCCGCCGTCGCGCGAGGCGGAGACGTAGAGCGTCGTCGCCTGACCGCCCTCGCCCGCGCGCGCAGTCCATGCGACGTAGACCGCGCCCTGGGCCGAGACCGCGACGCTCGGCGCATCGCCGCGCCAAGCCGTCGCCTCGCCGGGAGTGCGGTTGACACGTGCGGGCTCCACGTTCGACCTCTTCTCCGTCCCTTCGACGCGCGTCACCCACACGTCTGCTTCTTTGCGCGCGCCGTGCCCGACCCACGCCACGTAGGCCGTGCCGTCTCGACCCGCCGCGATGGCGGGCTCGGCCGCGTTCAAGCCCTCGGCGGAGACGCGTATGGCGCTCGTCGCATCGGAAAGTCTGTCGGACGCCATCTTCGTCGTTGATGACTTCAGGGCGGCGGGCTTCGTGCAACCGGCGAGGGGCACGAGCATGAGAAGCGCGGTAAAGATTAAGGTCTTCATCGAAAGGTTAAGGTCTTAATTAACGCGTCCTGTCAGAAGTTGAGCCGGAGTCCGAACTGAATCTGCCGCGGATTGTCTGCGGCGGTCGGACGGCCGAAGGAGACGAGCGTCGAAGGGTTCGAGGGGTTCAGCGTGTTGTTCGGCAGTTGGAGGTTCGCGCGGTTGAGGACGTTGAAGCCCTCCGCGATCACTTCAAGGTTCGTGTGCTCGCCGAGACGGACGCGGCGGCTCAGGCGTAGGTCGAGCGAGGCGAAGTCGAATCCGCGCCCCGTGTTTCTGCCGACGCCCGTGGGCCGGTCGTTAACGTTCGTGTCGTTGTTCCTGTCCGTCCCCGTCACGACGTTGAAGGGCAGGCGCGAGCCGTACTGGAAGATGTAGCTTAAAAGGAAGCCTGAGAGAGCCCTGCGCAGCGCCGTCTCTCTATCGCCCGCGTTCGGCGCTTCAAACGAGCCGCTCAACGCGAGCCGTTGGCGCTGGTCGTTGTCCGCGAGGCCGCGCTCGTCACGCAGATTGAAGTTGTCCTGCGGCGAGAAGAAGAAGGCGTTGCCCACGTCGTCAATCGCCTTCGAGAGCGTGTAGCTCACGCGCGTCTGCGCCCAGGAACGGAAGCGGCGCTTGAAGGAGACGACCATCCCGTCGTAGAAGCTGTCGCCCGACGACTCGAAGCGCGAGACGTTGCCGAAGCGCGAATCGGGCCTGCCCAGATTGAAGACGCCCGCGGAGGCCGCGAAGCGCGGCACGTTGACGTTGCGCGAGAGGATGATGTGCTCGGCGCGCACGTGCAGGTAGCCGACCGACAGAGACATCGCGCCCGAAAGCTCGCGCTCGACTTGCAGGTTAGCCTGCTGGCTGTAAGCGCTCCTGATACTCGGGTCAATCGTCGTGACGCTGACCAGAAGGTTTGAAGGGAACGCCGTCAGCACTTCGGGGAACGCGGGCGCGCCCGCCTGTCCGAAGGAGAGAACCGCCACGCGATACTTCGCGCCGTCACGCTGCAACGCGTTCGACGTTGCGCGCAGAGGGATGCGGTCGAAGAAGACGCCGTAGCCCGCGCGGATGACGGTCTTGTGGTCGTGCCCTAAAAACTCCGGAGAGTATGCGACGCCGATGCGCGGCGCGAAGTTGTTCGCGTCCGTTCGTACGGGGTCGGGCAGAAACTGCGCGTCGTAGCGAAGGCCCACGTTGAGAGTCAGACCCGCAAGCGGCTTCCACTCGTCCTGAGCGAAGAGGCCGACGTTCGGGTTCGACTGGAACTGCGCGGGCGCGCCGAATGCCTGCTGGAAGGTCGCGTACCGGCCCGCGAGAAAGTTCGAGAGCGAAGAGAAGGTGTAGACGCCCTGCGTCGCGCCGGGGAAAGTGATGTTTACACGGTCGAGCAGAAAGTCCGCGCCCGCTTTGAGCGAGTGCGCGCCGCGCTGCGCGGAGACGTTATCGACAAGCTCAAGCATGTCGAGGTCGCGTGCCGTGGGCGAGAAGGTTGCCGTGCCGAAGTTCGCCGCGCCGGAGATGTTGACCGCTGGCCCCGCCTCGTCGTTGACGGGAGCAGTGAGGCGGCTGCGCGTGAACTGGAAGCGCGCCTCGTTGAGCGTGCTCGGAGTGAGCGTCGAGACGAGACTGAAGGCCGCGGTCTGGTCGTGGTCTCGGAGCGCCGTGCCGCGGCTCACTGCGTTGAGGCCGCCGACGTTGCGCGCGTTGGCGCTGTTGATGTCGTAAAGGTTGTAGCGCGCCGTGAGTTGATTGCGCTCGCTCAGGCGGTGGTCGAGACGTAAGAGGAAGTTCGTGGTGTCGAAGCCCGTGGGCGCGACGCCCGTCGAGATGCGCGGCCCCGCGTAGCCCGTCTGTTCGAGACGCGCGTTGATTGCGGCGACCGTGGCGGGCGAGACGGTGATGACGGTCGCGTTGTTCAGGCGCGTCTGCTCGAAGTTCGAGAAGAAGAAGGTGCGGTCACGTCGGAGCGGCCCGCCGAGGGAAGCGCCGTACTGCGCCTGTGTGAAGGGGTCTTTCGTCGGCGAGAGGGGATTGCGCGCGTCGAGCCGCTGGTTGCGAAGGAAGCCGTAGAGACGACCGCGATAGTTGTTCGTCCCCGATTGAGTGACGATGTTGACGACTCCGCCCGAGGCGCGCCCGAACTCGGCGATGCCGCCCGAAGTTATAACCTCGAACTCGCGTATCACTTCCTGACTGTAGAAGGTGCCCGCGAGGTCTGCGGCGTCATCGTTCGACGAGAGACCATCGACGACGAACCCGTTGTTGATGAATCGTTGCCCCGTGATAGAGAGCCCCGTGCCCGCGACGGCGGCCGTCTCCGGAAAGCGTTGGTTGGCTACCGGGTTGGTGCGCGAGACGCCGGGCGTGAGCGCCGCGAGGTCTAGGTAGTTGCGCCCGTTCAAGGGCAGTGTGTCAATCTCCTTCGGCTCGACGGTCTCCGCCACCTGCGTGCGCGCCGTCTCGACGACTGGCGCACCCGCGCCGCTCACCTCTACGCTCTCCGCGACGCCCGCCACCGATAAGACGAGCGACACGTCGAGCGATTGACCGAGCGTCAGCGTGAGCTGTCTCGTCAGCGCGGCGAAGCCCTGTCTCTCGGCGCGCAGCCGATACGTCCCGACCGGCAGATACGGAAATCTATAACGCCCCTCCCCGTCGGCCGTGGACGTTCTACTCTGATTCGTTTCGACGTTGGTGGCTGTGACCAGAGTGCCGGGCAGCGTCGCGCCGCTCGCGTCCGCGACGAGCCCGCCGAGCGTGGCGGAAGTTATGGCCTGCTGCGCCGTAACAGGCAGCGCGGTTGAAAGGACGCAGAGCAGCAGCAGCAGCGCCGACGCGGCGAAACGTCGGGCGAGGGAATGAAACGTATCGAGTGCTGTTTGCCGGGTGCGCCGCAACATATAAACCTCTATATGAATTGTTGGAGACTTCTCCGAGGAGTCTATGGCCCTCGTGCGATGCGTGAATCGAAGTCTACGCTCTGCGCGAATCGAAGTCTACGCATGAGGCAAGCGGCAAGTTTGATACCAACCGCAAACAGTTATACGGAAGCGACAAGGTGACGCCGAACGGGGTCGGCCTCGCGGCTGTTAGACGTGACGCGCAGTGGAACATGGGCGGGGAGACTATGTTTTAAATTGAAAGCCTCGCGGTCTTCCGGCTGAACGTAAGGCCGCGGCCGACGCCTACTCGAAAAGGCGTTGCGGCGCGGCTCGTGACGTGCTCGGGTGCGATTCCGCGTCTCGGGGCACGGCGCTTGCACACCGTGCGTGTGCTGAACCACTAGACAAAGGCTCGCCGCCTCCTTACAGGCAGTCTTCCATCAGGTGGAAGCCGATGAAGCCGCCGACTCGCCGCGACCCGGAAAGATGCCCCGGCGGTGAGAGCCGGCACAGATGAACAAATTCCAAACAGTCAGGTGGCGAACGGTCTCGCCTCGTCTGGTCGTCCCGCGTTCTCTGAGCGCGAGGGTTGAATCAGTCTCGGGGGAGGAGTTCGGTCGCGCGGGGCCACAGTCGCCACGCGTCCCGGACAGCGCCACACTTCCGAAGGCCGCCTAGTGCGCCGCCGAAGAAGTGTGAACAGCGCGCCACGAAAGCAGGGCGACCCGCTTCGCGCCGCCCACACAAGTTCACCTTTCACCTTCGAGGAAGAACGCCCATGAGTATCAAGTTCAAAAATAGACTGAGCGGCACAGGCTGGTCGCACGTCGCGGCGATGCTGTTCCTGCTGCTCGCAGCGGGCGGCACGGCCCACGCGCAGACGCGCACCGCGCCGACGGATGCGCCCCCGCAGATGATTATGCCCGCGCCCTCGCCGACACCGGCACCGGCGGGGCCGACTTGTGCCCGCACCATCAAGGCCGACGTGGTGGCGCTCGATCAGGTCATCACCTTCAACCGGCTCGGGGCGATGAACCCCGGCGGTATGATGTTCGCACTTCGCAACGACGTGAAGGCCATAAACTCGTCTTCGGGTATCGTGGCCGGTAACGTCACGCTCAAGGAGTACAAGCGCCCGCGCCCGCTCGTGCTGCGGATGAACGTGGGCGACTGTCTACAGATTCTCTTTCAGAACCTTCTGTCGGCGATTGCCAAGGACGACCAGCCGGACACTCGCTCGGCAGGCATACACGTCGCCGGACTCCAGTTGGTGAACAGCATCGCGGACGACGGCTCGAACGTCGGCACGAATACGAGCAGCCTCGTCGCGCCCGGCGGCAGCACAACCTACACGCTCTACGCAGAGCGCGAAGGCACGCACCTGCTCTACTCCTCGGCCGCCACGACCGGCGGCGAGGGCGACGGCGGACAAATCCCCGAAGGTCTCTTCGGCGCGGTCAACGTCGAGCAGAAGGGCTCCGAGTGGTACCGCAGCCAGTTGACGCAGGCCGACATGGCCGCGGCCACGAAGAAGGATACGGCGGGCGTTGCTGTGAAGTCAGCGGGCGGCCACCCCATCATCAACTACGACGCGACCTACACGTCGGGGGCGCGCTCGGGCAAGCCCATCCTTAAAATTCTCGATGCCAACAACAACATCGTTCACTCAGACCTGAACGCCATCATCACGGGCGGGGGCCGCGCGGACTTCGCGCCGGGCACGTATCGCGCGAACGCGACCGAGCCCAACCGCGACCAGTCGTTCCGCGAGTTCACGGTCATCTACCACGACGAGGTCGAGGCCGTGCAGGCGTTCCCGAAGTTCTACGACGACCCCGTCCTCGGCCACACGCTGCACAGCGTTCGCGATAAGTTCGCGATCAACTACGGCATCGGCGGCATAGGCAGTGAGATTCTCGCCAACCGCCTCGGCGTCGGCCCGGAGGCGAACTGCACCGAGTGCAACTACGAGGACTTCTTCCTCTCGGCGTGGGCGGTCGGCGACCCGGCACAGTTGGTTGACGTGCCCGCCAACGCGACGGACGCCAGCGGCGCTCTGATTATGGGCCTCAAGGCGACGAAGGTGCTCTTCCCCGACGACCCATCGAACGTTCACCACAGCTACATCAACGACCACGTCAAGATGCGCGTGCTGCACGCTGGCCCGAAGGAGCACCACATACACCACCTGCACGCGCACCAGTGGCTCCGCACGCCCGACGACGACAACTCTTCGTACCTCGACAGCCAGGCCCTCGGACCGGGCTACTCGTTCACTACCGAGATCGCGCACGGCGGCACGGGCAACCGCAACCGCACGCCCGGCGACTCCATATTCCACTGCCACTTCTACCCGCACTTCGCGCAGGGCATGTGGGAACTCTGGCGCTCGCACGATGCCTTCGAGGAGGGCACGGTGCTCAACGCCAACGGCGTCCCCGTCATGGGCGCGCGCGCTCTGCCCGACGGCGAGATCTCGGCGGGCACGCCCATCCCGGCCATCGTGCCCATCCCGACCATCGCGATGGCCCCGATGCCGACCGCTTCGTTCAAGGGCTACCCCTTCTACGTCCCCGGCCGCGCCGGACACCGCGCGCCACACCCGCCGCTCGACACAGTTGACGACGGCGGACTCCCGCGCCACATCATCATCGGCGGCACCTTCACGGAGGTGCACAATCGCCTCGACTTCTCCAAAGACCTCGTGACGGCGGTCGCCAATCAGGTTCCCGAGACGGGCACGAGCGACGAGAAGGCCGCGATGGACTTCCACTCGCAGCCCGCGCACCTGAGCTTCCTGCCCAACGGCGCGTCGGCCAACTTCCTGACGAACGGTCTGCCCGCGCAGCCGGGCGCTCCCTACGCCGACCCCTGCATCGACGACAAGCAGGTGGCGACGGGCACGCCGCGCACCTACAAGGCCGCGGACATACAGATAGACCTCAAGCTCAACAAGGCCGGCTGGCACGTCCCGCAGGCGCGCATACTGGCGCTCTGGGGAGACGTGGCCGCCACTAGAAACGGCACGCGACCGCCCGAGCCCTTCTTCTTCCGCGCCAACACGGGCGACTGCATCACCTACTACCACACGAACCTCGTCCCGCGTAACTACGAGCTGGACGACTTCCAGGTACGCACGCCCACAGACATCATGGGCCAGCACATCCACCTCGTGAAGTTCGACGTTACCTCGTCGGACGGCGCGGGCAACGGCTGGAACTACGAGGACGGCACCTTCTCGCCCGAAGAGGTCATCTCGCGCATCAACGCCATCCGCAAGCAGAACGGCTGCGCGACAACAGACCCGCGCGACGGCACGTTCACGTGCCCCGTCGCGAAGGCGCATCCCTACTTCGGCACGCTCGGCGCGCAGACCACAGTCCAGCGCTGGTACGCCGACGACACGCTCAACAACAACGGCGCGGACAGAACGCTCCGCACCGTCTTCACGCACGACCACTTCGGCCCCTCGACGCACCAGCAGACCGGCCTCTACGCCGGACTCGTCGTCGAGCCCAACGGCTCGCAGTGGCGCAATCAGGACACGGGCGTCAACTTCGGCGGCGCGGGCGTCGTGGCACGCTTCGACGGCGGCCCGACGACCTGGCGCGCCGACATCATCACGGGCAAGGCCGGCGGGAACAGCTACCGCGAGTTCCTGCTTGAATTCGCCGACTACCAGCTCGCCTACGAGGCGGGCGGCGGCATCAACGCCAAGGGCAATCCCATCCCCGACCCGGCGCGCGCCATCTCGCCCCCGGTCAAGGACGAGGTCGGCCTTCCCTTCATCGTAGAGAAGGCACCCCAGTGTCCCGGCGGCGCTCCGCTGCCGTGCCCCGAGGCCGTCTCTTCGGCCGACCCCGGCACGATGTCGGTCAACTACCGCAACGAGCCCGTGCCGCTCCGCGTGCGCGACCCGAACACCAACACGCAGGCCGCGGGCGACATCGGCGACCTGTCGCACGTCTACCGCTCTCTGACGACGCGCGCCGACGCGCGCCTGAACACGCAGCCCACCTTCTACCCGGCGCTGACGCCCGACGTAGGGGCGGGCGACCCGTTCACGCCGCTGCTGCGCGCATACGAGAACGACCCCGTCCAGATTCGCATCCTCGTCGGGGCGCACGAAGAGGGGCACAACTTCCAGGTCAACGGCATCAAGTGGAAGTTCGAGCCGGGCACGCCCGAAGACCCTGCCTCGGTGAATAACACGGGCTACCGCAACAATCAGATGATGGGCATCAGCGAGCACTTCGAGTTCGTCGTCCCGCGCCTGCCGCGCAGGTACGACGGCAAGTTCGCCGACTATCTCTACTCGCCGGGCCGCTCGGTTGACGACCAGTGGAACGGACTGTGGGGATTGATGCGCGTCTTCGTCCAGAGGAAGGCAGACCTTATCGAGCTGCCGAACAACCTGAAGAAGAACACGCTTGCGTTCTCGAACGCGGGCGACTTCAGCGGCGTCTGCCCGAAGAGTAGTCTCGTTCAGAACTACGACATCTCGGCGGTGCGTGCGAAGGACGTACTGCCCTCCGGGACGCTCGTCTACAACAGCCGGGGCGCAAACGGCGGCCCGCTCCACGACCCGACTGCGATCATGTTCGTCCGCACCTCGGACATAGACCCGACGACGGGCAAGCTCAAGAAGGGCACGCCCATCGAGCCGCTCGTGCTGCGGGCGGCGGCGGGCGACTGTCTACAGGTGACGCTCAACAACAAGATTCCCGCGGCCGGGCCAATCGACCTCGACGGCTTCAACACGATGCCGATGATCGTCGAGCACTTCAACGCCAATCAGGTCAAGCCGAGCGCGCAGGTCGGACTGCACGCGCAGAATCTCTTCTACGACGTGACCCGCTCGGACGGCATGAACGTCGGTCTCAACCCCGTCCAGACGGCCGCGCCCGGCACGAGCATCACGTACCAATGGTACGCGGGCGACGTGACGGCGGACCAGACGACGGACGCAGGGATAGCGACGCCGATAGAGTTCGGCGCGACGGGCCTCTCGTCGTCCGACCCGATCAAGCACTCGAACAAGGGCGCGTTCGGCTCGCTCATCATCGAGCCGGCGGCTTCAACCTGGACTGAAGACCTCAACTCTCGGGCGCAGGCCACCGTCAGCAACAGCAACGGCACCAGCTTCCGCGAGTTCGTGATGATGATGCAGAACGACATCAACATGCGTTGGGGCGGAAGCATAGGCGCGACCACATCCACGGGCAACGGCGTCGCCGTGCCCAATACCGCACAGGCGGAAGACTCGGAGGACTCGGGGCAGAAGGCGGTCAACTACCGCACGGAGCCTCTCTGGAAGCGCATGGGCTTCGACCCGGACACGACTCTGACGGGCGCGCCCGAACCGGGCGAGCCGGTTGACACGCGCACGCCGACGCGCGACTACGACTTCACGAACGTGCTGTCGAACTCGCAGATCGGCGGCTATGACCCCGAGACGCCGGTCTTCACGGCCAACGCCGGTCAGGACGTTCGCGTCCGCCTGCTACAGCCCGGAGGCCACTCGCGCAACAACGTCTTCATGCTCCACGGGCACATCTGGGAGGAGGAGCCTTACGTCAACAACTCGACCGCTCTCGGCAGCAACACGCTCTCGGAGTGGAAGGGCTCGCAGTACGGCATCGGGCCGGGAAGCCACTTCGACTTCCTCCTGAAGCACGGTGCGGGCGGCATGTACGCGGTACCGGGTGACTACCTGTACCGCACGTTCCAGTCCATGCAGTTCGACGGAGGCATCTGGGGCATCTTCCGTGTCAACCCTGTCTACACGCCTACGCCGTGCCCGGTCTGCCAGCCTGGGCAGATGTGCACGGACGTGATGTGCGCGCAGGCGACAGCGGC
>JBJMGR010000168.1:0-7045 GCA_045807805.1 Pyrinomonadaceae bacterium
CTGCGCTACGCCCGCGAATACTATAACGAAGACGGCGGACTTGATTTTAATGACCAGCATAAGCCGCGATATTCCGATTTCGCTTATTTAGCCTTTACGGTCGGCATGACATTTCAAGTGTCCGATACGCAAATTCAAAAAAATGCGATTCGCTGCCTCGTCCAGCGCCATGCGCTTCTGTCGTATTTGTTCGGCACTGTAATCGTGGCAGTCAGCATCAATATCCTTGCAGGATTAGTAAAATGATCCGGTTAATCTTCCGACCATAGAACTTCAGGGAATAACAAACTCTCACCTGCCACTCCATAGTGAGGTCTTTCTTTATCTGGAATGTTTGATTGCTCGACCGCGCTAAGATTAGTCAAAACAACCGATTAGTCTAACCCCTATCGTGACGGCATGTATTAACGTTCTTGCAGAACGCAGCTAATAATCATCTCGCGTTGTTAAGTCGGCGAGCTTTTAGCCAGTGTGCATGAGAGACTTCAAGTGGCTGATGGCTCCCCAAAAGTAATAAGCGGTCAGGAAATTTAAAGATTGACGACTCAATGCCTTTGTACAAAGGTGACTCCGCTTTTACCTGCGCTCGTCCTTGGGGCTTAACGTCACTCTCATACTTCACTCGACGACCGCTCACCCGCTCACCAACTCGCAAAGGAGACCTTACGATGAAGAGCTTCAGGGTTCGATTCGTCGCCCTGTGCGGCTTGACGATCCTCGCCGCGGCGATGCTTGCGCCTATGGCTGTCTGGGCTGGTTGTCCAAAGTTCATTGTGGACTGTGGGGGAGGTGCCTCTTACTCCTGTGTGGGAACACAAGACGGAGACCGTTGCATTTACGACGCTAACTGCGTCAACGGTGGCAGGTGCCCACACACTTAATTCCGGCGGCAGGTGCCCTTTGACTGTAGCGCATGCCGCCCGAAATTCGTGTTCGTCACCTACCGGCTGTAGTTCACCGGCAACGCCTGTGCTGAGGGGATGCGGGCATGAGGAAAGACACGGCGGACGCATTGGCCTATTGACCTCAGTCCGTGGCTACTGCCCGAACCTCTTCCGGTACTCGGTGGAGTTGATGAAAGCCTTGACCATCTCGGCGTTGATGTAATTACCCTGGAACTGGTTGAGCTTCCCGAGCCAGAAGTTGTAGCCGTCGTACGTCGTGTCGGGCGTCGCGTTCGGCGCCCGGCGGAGGTACCCGAAGTACTGCATCAGGACGAACGCCTTGCTGAGCTGGCGGCGGCGGAACTCCGCGTTCTCGGCCACGGCGCGCAACACCTGTGCACGTGTCTTAACGCCCGAGGTCAACTCGGTGACCAGCGCGTCGCGCTCCGCCTTGGTCAGCGCCCCGCCCGCGGAAGGGTTGAGCGGGTCGCCGGTGTTGGCGTTGAGCGCGTCGACGAACTGATCGGGCGACATGGCCTGCGGGTAGGCCGTCAGGAAGTTCGAGCGCGCGACGAAGGAGTCGGCGAACGCCTGTTTGTTCGACGCCAGCTTCTGCTCCCACCCTTCCGAGCCTACCACCACGTCCCGACCGAGTTGCAGCGTGTCGTTCGCGAAGGCCCCGAACGAGATGCGCTCTCCCGTGTTGAAGGCGGCCTTGTAGAGCAGGTAGTCGAAGTAGCCGGTCTCCTGGAACTCGATGGAGAGGAAGAAGGCGGCCGAGACGTTGACGCGCTTGACCTCGCGGCACTGCAAGTCCGCCCCGCACTTCTCTATCTCACCCGTCCAGAACTGCAGGCCGGACGGATCGGGGTCGCGGCCGAGGAAGTCGCGGTAGTGCTGGCGGACGAAGAAAGTCGAGTCGTCGATGGGGTTGACCGCCGACGGCGCCGTGTCGTTGTCGATGATGCGGACTGTCGTGATTGCCGGCGCGCCCGTGCTCACCCCGCCCGTCGGCCCGTTGACGAAGAACACATTCAGTGTCTCGTCGCCCTCCACCAGGGCGTCGTCGGTGATGAAGACCTGGATGGTCTTGCTCGTCTCGCCGGCGGCGAAGCGGAGCGTGCTCCCCGTGTAGGTGTAGTCGGTGCGATCCCAGGCGGAGCCCGACGAAGGCAGGCCGCTCCACAGGGTCGTCTGGTAGCTGATCGTCGTCGGGGCGGAGGAGTCGCCCGAGCGGGTCACGGTCACCGTCGCGACGCCCGCGCCCTCCGACACCTTGAACTCGTTCGCCGCGAACTGCACGGTCGGCAGCCCCGTCGTGGTGTCGTTGTCCTTGATGACGCAGACCCCGGAGCCGTCTGAGATCGAGGCGTTGACGGGGCTCGTCAGCAGCAGCGCAAAGCTCTTGTCCGGCTCGATGAGGGTATCGCCGAGGACGTTGACCGACACGGTCGTCGTGGCGGAGGTCGGGGAGAGTTGAAACGTGGACGTGGTGAGCGCCAGAAAGTCTTCGCCGGCCACGGCCGAGCCGTCCGAGGTGCGCGCCGTGAAGTTGATGAAGCGGTCGGTCAGCCCCGTGCGCGTGACGGTGAAGGTGGCGAGCTTGCTGCCGGAGTCGCCCTCGGTGACGGTGATGTCGTCGACGGCGATGGTGGGCAGCGGGTCGTCGTTCAGGATCGTGAGCGACGCGACCGTCGGGGTGCCGAGCCGCCCCGTCCCGGCGACGGAGTTGAGGAACAGATTGGCGATCTCGTCGCGCTCGTTGACGGCGTCGTCGATGATCGTGACGGTTACGGTCTTACTGGTCTCGCCGTCAGCGAAGTTCAGCGTGGCGTTGGCCGGGGCGAAGTCGCTGCCGGAGCTGGCCGTGTTGCCCGTGATGCTGAAGTTGACGGAGGCGGCGCCGGCGCTGCCGCCGACGCGGTTGACCGTGATGGTTGCCGTGCCCGCGTTCTCGTTCACGGTGTAGGCGCTCGCGTCGAACTGGAGCGCGCCGCCGCTCAGCACCACGAGGTCGAAGGTCTGCGTGGCGGCCGGCGCGACGCCGTTGCTCGCCGTGACGGTGATGCCGGAGTAGGTGCCTGCCGTCGAGGTCGTGCCGGACAGGACGCCGGCGGAGGTGATGAACATACCCGGCGGCAGTGACCCCGCGGTGACGCTGAAGGTCGGGGCGGGGGAGCCGGTTGCGGTGAAGGTGTGGGTGTAGAACTGGCCGGCGATGGCCTGCGCGGGCGCGCCGCTAGTGAACTGCGGCGCCGCGTCGTCGTCGATGATGTTGAGCGTAGCGGAGGGGATGGCCCCGGCCGCCGCCCCACCCGAGAGCGTGAGCGAGAGTTCAAGGGTCTCATCAGACTCGTCGAGCAGGTCATTTACAATCGGTATGGTGACCGTCTTGTCGGCCGCGTCTCCGTCCCTCCAGATCGCGAAGAGGTCCCCGTAGAGTCGTTTGACGTAGAAGGGGAAACTCCCGCCGACGACCACCTTGCCGTCGGACTGAAGGGCAATGGCGGTGACGGTAGGGTCGTTGTCGGTGAAGGTGGAAGCGAAGGAGGTGTCAACGCTGCCGTCCGCGTTCAGGCGGGCGACGCGTCGCCGGACTACTCCCCCTATGGTATTGAACCCGCCGCTGATGATGAGCTTCCCGTCGGGTTGCAGGGCCATGGACTCCGCTGCGTAATCCGTCCCCGCCCCCGGATCGAAAGAGGTGTCGAGGGTGCCGTCGCCATTCAGCAGAGCCAGCTTGGAGCGGGGCGTCCCCTGAACGCTGGTGAAGGTACCGCCGACGTAGAGCTTGCCGTCGGGCCTGAGCGCCAGCGCGCCGGGGAAGCCGCTTAGCGGAGACTGGCCCCCGTAGAAGCCCGGGTCATAGCTGCCGTCCGGATTGAACCGGAACAAGCCGAAACCGCCGGCGATCACTTTGCCGTCCGGCTGCACAACCATCACGTAGATGTTGGACTGCAACGGCGGGTCGAAACCGGTGTCGAGCGTGCCGTCCGAGTTGAGGCGGGCGAGGTGGCTGCGCGGGACGCCGTTGACGTTGGTGAAGTACCCGCCGATCATCACCTTGCCGTCAGGCGTCCCCGCCACCACGTACACGCCATCGCTGGTAGTCAGCCCCGGCGCGGCGTTGAAGGTGGGGTCGATGGAGCCGTCCGAGTTGAGCCGTAGGACGAGCCCGCGCGCCTGATCGTTGGCGACGGTGAAGCCGCCGCCGATGAGAATCTTTCCGTCCGGCAATAGCGCCACGGAGGCCACATGGCCGTTCAGGGTCGGGGGGGTGAAAGTCGGGTCGAGGTTGCCGTTGGGTAAGAGCCTGAGTACGGTGCGCACCTGCCCGACCAGGATTTTCCCGTCCGGCTGAATCACTATATCGTTCTGGTAGGTGCTGTTGACCGAGGAGTGGCGCGTGAAGGTCGGATCGACTTCGCCCTGCTTGAGGAGGAAGTCGGCCGCGCTTGCCGTCCCGCCTGCGGGCGTGACCTTGGCGGCGACGGCACCGTCGGTGCCGCCGGTGCGCGTGAGCGTGACGGAGGCGCTACCCGCGCCCTCGCCGACTTCGTAGGTGAGACTCGTGAAAGAGATCGTGCCGGGCCCGCCCGCCGCGGCGGCCACCGCCGCTATGGACAAGACGAGCGTCGCTACGATGGTGGTCACCGCCGCGCGGTGTGTAGAGGGGTGGGGCATGTGGTCAGTTCCTTTTGAAGCAGGAGGTCGGGCGTGTCTGCGGATTTACCAACGCTCAACTAGGGACGGGCGTGTAGAGACTCGTGTGCCCTCGCCTGTAGTCGGCCGGTATAAGTTAATCGTGTAAAGGTGGTACGTCTGTGATAGGTGTCACCGGTCGCACTGAGGAGGGTGCAAGTCGGGCAACCTGACGTGAGTACTCCTTACCAAAACAGCCGTGGATTATACGCGCGGGTGGCGGGAAGCGGAAGTCACCAATCGCGAAACTTAGCCTAAGAGCTGAAAATTGCCTGAATCCTATAACAGGCCATCTGTAACGGTAATCCGCGCCTGATAAGGGTCATTATGAGTTTGATGGGGAGGGAACTGCCCCGGCGGAATATGAATCCGCCGGGGCAGTTATGCTTATCGCAGTCATCCGCTCCTACTGCCCGAACCTGTGCCTGTACTCGTCGGAGGAGATGAATGCCTTGACCATCTCAGCCTTGATGAAGTCGCCGCCGAACTGGTTGAGCTTCGAGAGCCAGAAGTCGTAGCCGGTGTAGTCCGCGTCCGGCGCGTCGTTCGGGTTCCGCCGCAGGTAGCCGAAGTACTGCATAAGCACGAACGCCCGGTTCGTCTCAGCCCTCGACAGCACGGCGTTCTCCGCCACGGAGCGGAGCGCCTGCGCACGCTTGGACGCGTCGTTCGACGAAGCCTCCGGCCCGCCGAAGGCCGCCTCTAGCTGCGCGATGTCGCTGGCCGTGAGCACGCCCCCCGCGTTCGTGTTGAGCGCGCCGACGAACTGCTCCGCCGTCATCATCGAGGGGAAGGCCGAGGCGAACCGCGCGCGCTGGACGAACGCGAGCGCAAAGGCGTTCTTATTCTCCGCGAGCTGCTGTTGCCAGTTGCCCTGCCCGACGACGATCTGGTTGGGCTTGCTCCCAATCTCCTGCGTGTCGCGCAGGAACTCGTCGAGGCGGACGACGGGCACGAGGAGCGGGTGCTGAGTGCCGCCCAAGCTTGACGTGCCCTGCGCGTCGCCGTAGGCGGTCTTGTAGATGCGCTCGACGAGGAAGCCCGTCTCCTGAAACTCTATCGAGAGGAAGAAGGCAGCCGAGACGTTGATGCGCCTGACCTCTCGGCACTGCGCGTCCTGCCCGCACTTCTCTATCTCGTTCGTCCAGAACTGAAGTCCCGAGGCGTCGGGCTCGCGGTTCAGGAAGTCGTGATAGTGTTGCGTGACGAAGAACTGCGAGCCGTCAATCGGATTCGTCGTCGAGGGCGTAGTGTCGTCGTCCGTGATTTGAAGCGTGGCCGTAGACTGCTGGCCGAGTGCGGAGTTGCCCGCCGGGTTGCTCAGGACAAGCTTGAGCGTCTCCGCCCCTTCGACGAAGGCGTCCTCGTTGATTAGGACGGTGAAGGTCTTTGAGATGTCGTTCGGCGCGAACTGCAAGGTGCCGTATGTCGCCTCGTAGTCGCAGCGCGAGGAGGCGTTGCCGCCCGTGGCACTGCAAGGCTGGAGGTTGTTGGGGTTGTTGTCGGCAGTGGCGAAGTCAACGGCGGCGGCCTGCGCGAGCCGGTCGGTGCGCGTGACGGTGATGTCTATGTGACCGCCACCCTCGCCCACGGTATAGCTCGCGGCGCTGAACTGGAAGACGCCGCCGGCAATGTCCGCGTCCTGAAACTCGTCCGCGCCAATGTCTACGTGAGCGCCTACCTTGCGCGCCAGGCCGCGCTGGTCGGTCGTCAGGTTGAGCGGCGCGCTCGTCACCGCGTCGTCGCCCGCGTCTATGGCTGGCGAGGATGGGTGCGGAAGCTGCGTCCGCGTCGGCCCGCCGTAGTTGGCGAGGGGGAGCAGTTGCGGATCGACGGGCGCGGAGGCTGTGCCGACGATGTCGCCGTTTACCCCGTTGGTGAAGCCCGTCGAGCCGTCACTTTTGCCGACGAGATTATGACCATGCGAGGTGAACGTGCCGCGCAGGTCGGGGCCGGAGGTCGCCGTCGTGTTACCGGCGACGATGCTGCTCGTGATGGTGAGCGGCCCGTTGTTGTCGATGCCGCCGCCGCCGCCGGAATTACTGCCGCCGCCGGAATTACCGCTGAAGGTGCTGCTCGTGACGGTCGCAGTTTGGCCGTTATAGATGCCGCCGCCGTACCGGGCGGAGTTATTACCGAAGGTGCTGCCCGTGACCGTCATCGTAGCATTCGTGTTGTAGATGCCTCCGCCAAAGCCCGCAAGATTATTGTCGAAGGTGCTGCCGTTGACGTTTAGCGTACTCTGATTCGCGTTGCATATGCCGCCGCCCAACCCGCTGCTGTTGATGGACTTGTTGATGGAATTATTGCTGAAGGTGCTGCCCGAGACATTTAGAGTACCCGTGGAGTTGAAGACGCCACCGCCCGCGCCACTGCTGTCGGTAGTGAAGTTCCCGCTAACGACGCTGTTCGTGATCGTCGCCGTCTTGGTGTTAATGATACCGCCGCCGTTTGAGGCC
>JBJMGR010000169.1:0-9653 GCA_045807805.1 Pyrinomonadaceae bacterium
CGCGTCGCGTCCGAGTTCGACTTCGAGTTGGGAGAGACGAGCGTCGGCGGCGCGTCCGACGGAAACTTCGCGGCCCGTTACTGCGCGGCCGTGCTCGACGGGCTAGGCTGTGAGGGCGACGGCGCGCACGCCTCGCACGAACATATCGCCGCTGACAGACTCGTCCCGCGCGCCGCGTTCCTGACCGCGCTCATTTCGAGTCTTTGAAGGACGAGAGTGGAGCTTCTCAAAGCCGAGACTGACGAACAGGTCGAAGAGGCGCGCGACCTCTTTTTGGAGTATGCCGACGTGACGGGCGTTGACCTATGCTTCCAGAACTTCGCGCAGGAGCTTGCGTCGCTCCCCGGCGACTATGCGCCGCCGACCGGCCGTTTGATACTCGCGCGCGACGGCACGGAAGCGGCGGGCTGCGTCGCGCTACGTAAGTACGAAGAGGGCGTCTGCGAGATGAAACGGCTCTACCTGCGCCCGCGCTTCCGGGGCACGGGCCTCGGCCGCACGCTCGCGGAGGCAATCATCGAAGAGGCGCGCGGCCTGGGTTACGAGCGCATGCGCCTCGACACGCTCCCCTCGATGGGCGAGGCGATAAAGCTCTACCGCTCGCTCGGCTTCAAAGATATAACGGCTTACCGCTTCAACCCCGTCGAAGGAACTCTGTACATGGAGTTGAAATTGACGTAAGCCTTAGCGCACTTCGCGCCTTCTTTGCGGTCTTTGCGTTTAAGCCATGACCGTCTAACCGCGAAGGCCGCGAAGGAGTCGCAAAGGTCGCAAAGAGTTTTAAGCTGATAGTTGAGCACCGAATGCCGACTGCTTCTCTCATCGCTCAGTAAAGGTTCACAAAGATGCCAGCCAGAAACATCTTCGTCAGGCTTACTCTCGTCACGCTCCTCTTCGTCCTCCCTGCTTCGCCGCTGTTCGACAGTGGGCGCGCCGTGGGCGGAGTCGCTGTCGCCGCATCGCGTCAGCCCGTGCGCGCGCCGCATGGGATGGTCGCCTCGACGGAACGTACGGCCTCGCAGGTCGGCGTTGACGTTCTACGGCGCGGAGGCAACGCAGTGGACGCCGCAATCGCCGTCGCGTTCGCGCTCGCCGTCGTATACCCCGCGGCGGGAAACCTCGGCGGCGGCGGCTTCATGATGATTCGCCTCCGCGACGGGCGCGCGACCGCGATCGATTATCGAGAGATGGCTCCGGCCGCCGCGAACCGCGACGTGTACCTCGACGAGCGCGGCAATCTCAAGGCGGGCGAAGGCTCTTCGACGCTCGGCTACCGCGCGTCGGGCGTCCCCGGCACGGTCGCGGGGATGGAGCTTGCGCTCAAGAAGTACGGCTCGGGAAAGTTGACGTGGCCGCAATTAATCGAGCCCGCGCGTCGTCTCGCGGCCGAGGGCTACAAACTGCCTTACGGACTCGCGCGCTCGCTGCGCGGGAACGCGGACAAGCTCGGACTCTACGCCGAGTCGAAGAAGGTCTATCTGAACGGCGGGCGCTTCTTTGACGAGGGCGAGGTCTGGCGTCAGCCCGAGCTGGCCGCGACCTTCACGCGTTTGCAGCGCTTCGGCCCGCGCGAGTTCTACGAGGGTCGCACGGCGCGGCTCATCAGTGAAGACATGCGCGCGCACGGCGGACTCATCACGCTCGCGGATATGAAGAACTACGTGGCGAAGGAGCGCGAGCCGCTCCGCTCGACTTATCGCGGCTTCGAGGTCATCTCGATGCCCCCGCCATCATCGGGCGGCGCGGTGCTGATAGAGATTCTGAACATGCTCGAAGGCTTCGATCTGCGAAACATGGGAGCGACCTCTTCGGAGCGTTATCACGTCGAGACCGAGGCCATGCGCCGCGCCTTCGCGGATCGGGCCGAGTACATGGGCGACGCCGATTTCGTCAACGTCCCCATCGCGGGACTGATAGACAAGTCCTACGCCGAGCGTCTGCGCCGCAGTATAAGGATGGAGCGCGCCTCTACGAGCGCGGAGGTGCGCGCGGGGCGGCCCGCGGGCGCGGAGTCGGAAGAGACGACGCACTTCACCGTCGTTGACGCCGAAGGGAACTGCGTGTCGAACACCTACACGCTCAACGACACATACGGCTCGAAGGTCGTGATGAAGGGGACGGGCGTCCTCATGAACAACGAGATGGACGACTTCGCCGCGAAGCCCGGCACGCCCAACGCGTACGGGCTGATTCAGGGAGAGCGCAACGCCGTCGCGCCGCGCAAGCGACCGCTCTCGGCGATGACGCCGACCTTCGTCATGCGGAAGGACGGCACGCTCTGGTTCGCCGTCGGCTCGCCCGGAGGCCCGACCATCATCAACACGGTCATGCAGGTCATCACGAACGTCATAGACTTCGACATGAACATTCAGCAGGCCGTGGACGCGCCGCGCATACATCACCAATGGCTGCCCGACGAGATAGTCTACGAGCCATTCGGCATGAGCGCCGACACCTTCCGCGCGCTCGAACAGCGCGGGCACAAGATAGTAGATAAGCCGCGTTACATGGGCGACGCGCAGGGCATCATGATCGAAGAGAAGACGGGCGTGCGCCTCGGCGCGAGCGACCCTCGCAACTACGGCGAGCCCGTGGGCTACTAACCGACACTGCTTCCGCCACAGAAAAGGAGCTTCGAGTTGAGAGTCAAAACATTCTTCAGTGCGGCGCTGTGCGCGTCCGTGGCGGTGCTGTGTCTAACGGGCGCGTCCGTGTGGAGCACACACGCGCGCGCGGCCGAGCCGAACGTCATACGCGAGACGCCGCCCGCGCCTGCTTTCACGGATGATGAGCGCGTGGCGGAGTTGCGTGCGCGGCGCGCGCGCGTGGCGGAGCGTATAGGGAAGAACGCCGTGCTCGTGATGTTCAGCGCCGAGCCGCGCGTCTACACGAACGACGTGGACTACGAGTTCAGGCAGGAGAACAATCTCTTCTACCTGACGAACCTGCGCCAGCAGGGCGCGACGCTCGTGATGCTGCCGGGCGCGACCGAGGGGCCGCGCGAGATTCTGTTCCTACCGCGACGCAACCCCGCGGCCGAGACCTGGACGGGACACATGTACAGCCCCGAGGAGGCGCGCTCGGCGTCGGGCGTCGAGGAGATTTGGGAGGCGAAGGAGTTCGAGCCCCTCATGCGTGCGCTCCGTGGCCGCCGCGCGTACCGCCCGCAGAAGGAGGCGATACTCGCTTCCACCTTCAACCTGCCCGCGATGCCTCTGCCCGCGCCCGGCCCTCCGCAGCCTCCGCAGCCGCAACCTGCTTCGGGTCTCGACGGCCTCTTCGCCGCGATGAACCAGTACGACGCATCGCTCTACCTCTTGCTTCCGGGCGGCGAGAACAGCCGGGAGTACAGGCAGGAGCAGGAGTTCGCGGCCACCTGGGCGAAGTCCGCGATGGGCTTCAACGTGCGCACGGCGTGGCCCATCTTCGCCGAGATGCGTATGAGGAAGTCGCCTTCGGAAGTCGCGTTGATGCAGCACGCGATAGACATAAGCATCGAGGGGCACCAGCGCGCGCAGGCCGTCGCCTCTCGCACGCAGTGGGAGTACGAGACCGAGGCCGAGATTGACTACACGTACAAGCGTCGCAACGCGGACAACTGGGGTTACCCGAACATCGTCGGCTGCGGCCCCGACGCGACGACGCTCCACTACGAGGAGTCTTCGGGCCGCGTCCATCCCGGCGACCTCATGCTGATAGACGCGGGCGCGGAGTACGGACACTACTCGGCCGACGTGACGCGCACCTTCCCCGTCAACGGCAAGTTCACGAAGGAGCAGGCCGACATCTACAACATCGTGCTCGCGGCGCAGGAGTCGGCGTTCAAGACCGTGCGCCCCGGCGCTAACCTCTTCGACGTTCACAACGCCGCGCTCGAAGTCGTCAAGGACGGACTCTTGAAGCTCGGGCTCATCACGGACAAGAACACAGACCAGTACCGCGTCTGGTTCATGCACGGCACGTCGCACTACCTCGGCATGAACGTCCACGACATCAACGTGCGCGGCGCGAAGCTCGACGCGGGGATGACCTTCACAGTCGAGCCCGGCATATACATACGCCCCGACGCGCTCGACTATCTGCCGAAGACGCCGGAGAACGAAAGGTTCATCGCGGCCGTACGGCCCGCCTTCGAGAAGTACAAGAGCATCGGCGTGCGGATTGAGGACGACGTGCTCGTCACAAGCGACGGTTACAGGAACCTGTCCGGCGCGCTCGCGCGAACCATTCCGGAGATCGAGTCGTTCATGGCGCGCGCGCAGAAGGAGGTGCGCGCAGACTACTTCCCACGCCCGCGCCGTCGCGACGAGGCGGAGTAGCGGCCCGACGGCGAAGGGGCCGCCGCCGCGTCGTTATAAAAGACTGGCCGTGAGATGTGTGTATGAAGTCAGACGTTAGGATACGGCCCGTGACATACGCGGACAGGGAGTTCGTCATCTCCTTAATGCCGCGCCTCGTCGAGTTCGGCCCGCCGCGCTGGCGCGACGCCGAACAGATGACCGCACACGACACGCGCGTCATAAGTGAAAGCCTTCTGAACCCGACGCCCGACACCGCCGTCTTCATCGCGGAGGATGCGTGCGGCCGCGCGCTCGGCTTCATACACCTGCACGCGGCGACGGAGCATTACAACCACGAGCGGCACGGGCACGTCGAAGACCTCGTCGTCGCCCCGGAAGGCGAGGGCAGGGGCGTCGGGCGTGCTCTGTTGGAGAGGGCTGAAGAGTGGGCGCGCGAACGCGGCTATCGCTGGCTGACGCTGAACGTGTTCGCCGAAAACGTTCGCGCGCGCGAAGTCTACAAGCGGCTCGGCTACGGCGAGGACATGTTGAAGTACGTCAAGGAACTCACCTGATTTTTCCAGACTGCGCTAGGCCGGTTCCTCAAGTGGCTTGAGGTGCGTGCGTATGTATCTCTGCGCGAAGACGGTCACGAGTACGACGCTCAGGCCGAGCAGTGCGAGCGCGAAGGGGAGTGGGTATCAATCTCCGACGAAGGCAAGCCTGAACGGACTTGCGACCCGCCCGCCACCGCAGGCGGTTCTGACCTGAGCGTCGCGCGATTATTCGTAACTCAGGGCTTCCACGGGGTCTTGACGCGCGGCGCGCATCGCAGGGTAGAGCGCGCCGAGCGTGCCGCCGAGAAGACCTATGAGAAGCGAGACGCCGAGCCAGCGCGGCTCTATGTCAACGGTGAGCGTCGTCGTGTGCATAACGAGGAAGCGCGCGGCCAGTGTGAGCACGAGCCCGAGCAGCACGCCGAGGACGCTCACGATCAGAGCCTCCTGCTCGATGACCCACGCGACACTCGCGCTCGACATCCCCAGAGACTTGAGCACGCCTATCTGCCGCGTCCTCTCCGTGACGGTCGTGTACATCGCGAGCAGTATGACGAGCAGGCTTATAGAGGCCGCGACGCCGACGACCACGTCGATGAAGACGTTCAGCGCCGGGACGCTCGAAGCGTAAAGCTCGGGCAGGTCGCGCGTGAAGAGTATCTGGTCTTCGGGGAACGCGGCGTGTATGCGCTCGGCGAGCGCGTCCTGCTCGGCGGGGTTCGCGGCCGAGACGAGCACGGCCGTGCAGAAGCCCGCGCTCCCGACCTGCTCCTGCATCGTCTCTAGCGGAATCTTTATACGCCCGCCGCCCGGCGGCTCGTATATGCCGACTATCTTGAAGTCGCGTCCGTAGAGCTTGACCGGGTCGCCGACCTTCGCCTTCCGCTGCTCGCGCCACACGGAGTCAACAATCGCCTCGTCGCCCGTTTGCAGGCCGCGCCCCTCGATTACATGCAGGCCCGATAGCCGCGCGTAGCGGTCGAACTCGATGCCGTCGATGACGCGCATGCCGAAGCCCGTGTCGCTCGTGTCCGTGTTCTGCCCGACGGGGACGGCCACGCGCACGCCCTCGATCTTCTGTATCTCGTCCGCGCGCCCGACCGGAAGCGAGAAGCGTTGCGTGCCCGACAGGCCCATCGTGCCCGCCGCGCGCACAAGTATCTCCGCTCCTATGTCCGACTCACGCCGCCCGCGCTCGCGCAGGACGCCGTGTGCGAGCCCGACCGTGAAGACGACGAGGAGGACTCCGACGGCGACGCCCAGAATTGAGACGAACGTGCGCGCGGGCCTGTGCGTCATGTTCGACATTACAAGATTGTCCATAAACCCTCGCAGGCGCGGGTGGCGCGCCAACGTCTTTCGCACGGCGTCGGGCAGCGTGTGGCGTACGAGCATCACCAGCCCGATGAGCGCCCAGACTATCATGGACGCCTTGCGCACGATGCCGATAATTACGCCGGTCTCGAATGCGAGCCCGAGCGTCTTCAGGATGAAGCCCGTGCCGCTCTCGTAGACGCCTATCGTCGCCGGGACGAAACCGAAGACGAGATTAACGACCTTAGTCAGCGAGTCGATAATGTACGCCACGCGCGCCGTCGGCTCAAAGCCGAGCAGCCCGAGCACGAAGTAGACCTCGAAGACGGTCGTCGCGTGCGCGAGGAAGTCGCACGCGAACATCGTGAAGAACGAGCGCGGGCGCTTCTTGTAGAAGTCGTAGACGTTCTCCTCGACGCGGTGGAAGTGCTCGCGCTTCGACGCGAACCACTCGCGCTTGACGTTGCGCCTGATGAAAAAATCCACGGCCGCCGTCACGGGCATCACGTCCGAGACGACGGCCGTGCCGACGAGGAGGATGACGAGCGCCATGCCCACCGCGATGATGACGAGGGGGAAGTGGGCGGCGGGCGGGAGGTCGTAGGTCGCGAGCATCACGCACGCGCCCGTCGAGATGAAGATTGCGACCGAGAGATTGTAGAGGAGGTTGTCAACGGCGAGCGCCTGAACGCCCGAGGCGAGCGGCACGCGCTTGCGAAGCAGCGCGGCCTTCGTCGCCTCGCCGAGCACGGGGCCGGTGAAGGTGAAGAAGCTTATCGTCTCGCCCGCGAGCCGTGTGGTGTATGCCTCCCAGAAGGTGAAGCGGCGATGCTCGCGCGGGACGGCGAGGCGCATCGAGAAGGAGCGTAGCGCGTGGCGCACGCCCGCGATTGCGAGCAGGAAGAGGAACCCCATTCCTACCTGGCCGAGCGCGGCGAATATCGGTTCGATACCGACGGCGCGTATGAGGAAGAAGAGGATGCCCGCGCCGAAGAGGAACGCGAGCAGGTGCAGGTAGAAGAGCCAGCCGCGACGCTTCCCTCCGGGCTCGCCCGTGTCGGTCGTGATGTGAATCTCGGCGTCGAGAAGCTCCGCGCGGTAAATCTCCGACGCCACGTCGCGCGACGCGGCCGACTCGCCGCTCTCGCCGCTCTCGTTGCTCTCGTCTCTGTTGTCTCTTCCGCGAAAGGTCAAGGCGCGCCCTCCGCTCTGGTCTGTCTGTGGTCGGAGCGTTTGTCGGTGTCCGCGAACGGCGCGTGGCGTTCGCCGTTCTCAAAAACTTCCGAGACGACGCGGCCGGGGAAGGTGCGGAAGCCTTTCTGCCAGAGGGCTGGCACGGGCCGCGTGCCGTTCTCCATCCGCCCCGTGAGCGCGAGGAGCGTCGGCATGAGGCTTAAAGAGTCGTAGGGCTCTTCGACAGAGAGGCCGCGCGGTATGTGCGTCTGCTCGCCGCCCGCGAGCATGAACGTCGAGTGCGTGGAGATGCGGAAGAATGAGCCGTGATTTCCGCCGGGGTTGAAGCCGCGCACGTCGAAGTTCCAGTGGTCGTTCGCGAGTATGAGCAGGTCGCTCTCGACGAGTATGCGCTGGCGCTCGCGGAAGCGTCGCAGGAATCTCTGCTCGTCGGATAGGCCGGGCGCGCGGGTGTCCGTGCCTTCGACCGTGTGGCGCGCGAGCTGTTCGTGAAGTCCGATGATGGCGTTCGAGTATTTCGTCAGATGCACGGCATGCAGCCATTCGAGGTCTGTGTGCCATGCGCCGAGCCAATCTTCGACCGCCGCGCCCGCGGGGACGGAGAGGGCCGCGTCCTCGAACATGCAGAGCGGAAGCCCCGCGCGCAGAGTGATGCGGTCGAACGTGACGCGGCCGTCCGCATCCTCCTTCAAGTTGGCGACGGGCAGGTAACGCAGGCGCAAGTTATCGCCGTCCTCGCGCGAGAGTATGAGAGCCTGTCGGTCGCGCCCGTCGTAGAGCCAGATGACCTGGTCGGCGCGCTCGTCCGCGCGCAGCGAGTCGCGCAGAGACTCGGCGGGGACACGCACGGCGACGAAGTCAACGGGGCGGTTCACGACGCCCGCCTGCACGTTGTTGCGAACTGTCACGTCGCCGATGACCGTGAAGTAGTTGATGCGCGCGAAGCTCCGTTCCATGTCGAGCGAGCCGTCGCGCGCGAGCGCGAGCCCTTCGGACGCCGGGCCGACGACGTAGTTCTGCAAATCGTGAAGAGTGTTGTGGTCGCCCATCGCCCCCTTCGGGATGAGGTCTTCGACGTTGACGGCCTCGGCGTTGAAGCGCGCGGGGTCGAGCGCGAGAATGTTCGCTAGAGACTGTATGTATGCTGTGTAGTCGCGCTCGTCGCCGCGCCAGGAGTCGAGCCGCGCGTACTGGCGACGCGCTTCGCGGTCGCGCCCCAGGTCTGCGTCCTCCTTCGTCCACTTCTTCGGCTGCGCCTCGACGATCGCGCTCTGCCGCTCGATGAGTTTTCGGAGCGCGCCTATCTCCTCCTTCAACTCCTCGAACGTCCGACGCCACTCGGCGCGGTGGCGTTCAATCGTGTCGAAGAGAGCGCGCGTCGCGGCGCGTCGGACTTCGGGCGAGAGGTCGCCGCGCTTAAGTTCGAGGAGGAGTATATGTATGAGATTGAGCGCGGAGTCGCGCAGTTGAATGGAGGCGCGCTCGTTGCCGTCGAAGTCCACGAGCGCGGTCGGATAGGAGGTGCTCTGGCCCTTCAGGTAGTAAGAGTCCTCGGTCGTCGTGTAGATGAGCGGGATGAGCGGGTATATTCCCTTGACCGCGTATTCGTTGAGCAGTCGCCGCTTGGTGACGACGTGGTGGCCGCCGCCCTCTCGACTGGCGAGCAGCTTGACGAGGTTATAGCCCTGACTGTAGATGCGCTCGTCCGTGTTCGTGCCGTGGTCTGAGACGAGTACGAGCGCGGTGTCTGACGCCAAAGGCGCGCGCTCTATCGCGACCCAGACGCGGCCGACGAAGGCGTCGAGTTCTTTGAGCGAGGCCAGTTGCGTCGCCGCGTCGCGGTTGTGGTGCGCGGCGTGGTCGAAGCCCGTCCAGTAGAAGTCCAGGTAACGAATCTTCGGGTCGCCCAACTTCTCCGTAAGCTCGCGCTCCATCTGCGCATTGATGATGTTGCGACCGCCGATGCCGAGCTGCCACTCGTCGAAGAGGTCGCGCGGGTCGCGCATGAACTTGTTCTCCAGGCCGCGCTGCAAAGTAGTCCAGCGCGTACCGCGTTGATAAAGCTGGAAGCTTAGGAACCGCTCGTCGTAAGGGTATGCGTCGGCGAGGAGCGGGACGCCGACCTCGTCGAGCAGTTCGGGGCCGGGCATGTCAACGCGGACGGCGGCGACGTTCGCAATCCAGAAGGGGATGAAGTTCAGGTAGTCGTAGGAGTGCAGAGTGTAACGGTCGAACTCGACGTTGCCCTTAATCTGTAGATGCTGGCCCGTGTCGAGCAGAGACCACGAAGGCCCAGAGAGGCTCATGC
>JBJMGR010000170.1:0-4030 GCA_045807805.1 Pyrinomonadaceae bacterium
CGAGAGGTTTTCGTAGAAAGTCCGAAGCCCCTCCATCTCCGTCAAGCCCCCGCGGGTCGCGCCCGCGACGGCCTCGCCGCGAAGGACTTGGATGATGGAGAAGATCATCGTCGTCGCGCCGACGACGGCCGTGCCGATGAGCACGGGCTTGGCCGTGGCCTTGAAGGTGTTGCCCGCGCCGTCGTTCTCTTCGAGGAGGTGCTTGGCGCGCTCGAAGTTGACGGTGACGTTGTGGTCGCGCTTTATCTCCTCCTTGATGTTTGGCACCTGCTCGATGAGCGAAAGCTCGTAGACCGACTGCGCGTTGTCCGTCACGGGGCCGTACGAGTCAACGGCAATCGTCACAGGCCCCATGCCGAGGAAGCCGAAGGCCACGAGGCCGAAGGCGAAGACGGCCGGAGCGGCCATCAACACGCCGAGCCCCTGCGTGCTGAAGACGTACGCGATGCCCATTAGGGCCGTGATGGCGAGGCCGATCCAGTATGCCGAGAAGTTTCCGGCGACGAGGCCGGAGAGGATGTTCAGGGACGCGCCGCCCTCGCGCGAGCTTGTGACGACCTCCTCGACGTGGGCCGACTCGGTCGAGGTGAAGACCTTGACGAGTTCGGGGATGATCGCGCCCGCGAGCGTGCCGCAGGTGATGATGGTCGCGAGCTTCCACCAGAGGCTCCCATCGCCGAGGTTCGGAATCATCAGGTACGAGACGATGTAAGTCAGCACGACCGAGATGACCGACGTGATCCAGACGAGCGACGTGAGCGGTGCCTCGAAGTTCATCGTGTCGGCGTTGCCGTAGCGCGATTTCGCTATTGCCTCGTTGACGAAGTAGGCGAGCGCCGAGGCGATGACCATCACCACGCGCATCACGAAAATCCAGACGAGGAGTTGCACCTGCAACGCGGCGCGCGCCGCGGCGCTGATGCCCGGCACGACCCCGACGGCGAGCAGTATGAAGGTGATGAGCGCGACGCCCGTTACGCCGTAGGTCTCGAAGCCGTCGGCCGAGGGGCCGACCGAGTCGCCCGCGTTGTCGCCCGTGCAGTCCGCGATGACGCCGGGGTTGCGCGCGTCGTCCTCTTTAATCTTGAAGACGATCTTCATCAGGTCGGAGCCGATGTCGGCGATCTTCGTGAAGATGCCGCCCGCGATGCGAAGCGCGGCCGCGCCCAGACTCTCGCCGATGGCGAAGCCTATGAAGCACGGGCCCGCGTAGTCGCGCGGGATGAAGAGCAGGATGCAGAGCATTATCAAAAGCTCGACCGAGATGAGCATCATGCCGATGGACATTCCCGCCTTCAAGGGTATCGCGTAAATCGGATAAGGCTTGCCGCCGAGCGACGCGAAGGCCGTGCGCGAGTTGGCGAACGTGTTGACGCGTATGCCGAACCAGGCGACGCCGTAAGAGCCCGCGATGCCGATGAGACTGAAGAGGAGTATGACTATGACCTTGAAGGCCGGGAAGCCGTGCTGCACGGTGCGCGTCGCCTCGTCATAAGTCTCTGTCAGGAAGCCGAAGTAGACGGCGGCGATGGCCCCGATGAAGAGCCAAAGGATCATGATGAACTTGCCCTGCGTGATGAGGTAGGTCTTGCAGGTCTCGTAGATCAGCTCGGAGATGTCGCGCATCGAGCGGTGGACGGGCAGGTTCTTCAACTGCGTGAATATCATCAGCCCGAAGGCGAGCCCGAGCGCGCACACGACGAGTCCGCCGAGCAGGAGCGTGTGGCCGTCAACGCCGAGGAAGCTCTGCTGTGACAAGTCGGGCAGCAGCAGGTTGGCCTCGCCGCCGGGGTGTGGGCCGGTCTGCGCGGCGCTGCCCGCGCCTCGGCCCTCCGGCTGCGCGATGGCGGCGACGGCGAAGGTCGCGAGCAATGCGATAACTGTTAAAGCACGGAGCAGCCCCTCTGATAGAGACGGCAATAACTTTCTGGACAAGGTGAACGATTCCTTTCTTATTCGTCTAAAGAGTGGCGAGTGAAAACGCGCCTCAAGTCGTCGGGGGCGCAGGTCTCATGCACTGCACACACGCGGTGCGGCCGCCGAAGCCGCACGGGAGGACGTGCTACTAGTCCGCACAGACCCTTCTTTTTGGTCTCACTAAAAGAGAGGCATTATGGCTGAAAAAGGCGGAAAGTTCAAAGCAGCGAAGGCGGAACAGCGCACGGCGGATGTGTCTCTGGACAAGTATTTGAAACCGACGTACCCTCGCCGTGTCATACTTTCAGACCTGTTCCGACTATTCAGATGAGCGATATATTCCTCAACTATGCCTTCAATGATGTGCGGACGGCGGAAAAGTTGGCTGCTCTCTTCGAGCAGCAGGGATTGACCGTATGGTGGTTCATGCATGTAAAGCCTCCCGGCGAAGATCTTGCCAGCTTCGTGGCGAAGGAGCTTGAGAGCGCGAAGGTCATCGTTACGCTCTGGTCGTTCAAAGCGAACGACTCGTTCATAGTGCGCGAGAATCTCAAACACAAGAGGCTAGCCCTCCCCGTCTTTGTGCTGCTCGACAAGGCCGCGCCGTTACCCGAGTTAGCACCCTCCTTCGACCTCTCGGACTGGAACGGCGTGGCGGCACACACCGGGCTGCAAAAATTACTGCGTCATCTCCGCGCCCTCATTGCCGCGTCGTCGCCCACGACCGAGCAGCGCGAAGCGCGGGACGCGCCGCCATTGGTCAGCTCCCCTATACATTTGCGGAAAAGTGGTGATCCCATAACGCCGTCCCAAGCCCCTCAGAATTCCGCCACCGTAGGAGTTGATTCGCGGCAGGAAGGCCAGGCACGGTTCAATGGTGTCTTTATCAGCTACCGTCGCAACGAGGCCGCAGCCTACGCGCGCGGGCTTTACGACCGTTTGGCGAAACACTTCGGTAGGGAGAAGGTCTTCTTGGACTTGGAGAACGTCGGCTGGGGCGAGGACTTCGTCGAGGCCATCACGTCGGCGGCGGAGTCCTGCGCGGTGTTGATTGCGCTCATCAGCCGCGAGTGGTCGAGGAGCGCGGGCGGGAAGGCCGAACTCGACGACTACGTACGCCTAGAGGTGGCGAAGGCGTTGGAACGTAAGATTCGAGTGATACCGATTCTGATTCAGGGCGCGTCGATGCCCGCGCCGAAGGAACTGCCGGAAGACCTCGCGCCGCTCGTCAGGCGCAACGCCCTCGCGCTCAGCGACACGCGCTGGGAGCGCGACGTGGAAGACCTAATGAAGAGTCTGGAATATCTCCTGAATAACTGAGCCCGACTCAGCCCGCGCTCGGCATGACAGTCGGCTCGGCCGTGCCGACGGGGGCGCGCCGTCCGCGCGTCCAGCGGCGGATGGAGTCGAGGAGTATGACGACGGAGGCGGCCATGAGTATGGCCGTGAGCGCTGTGTTTATGTAGCCTTGCGCGGCGGTCTCGGGGCGTTGCGACATGGGCCAGAAGTTGTCCGTGATCGACATCCAGCCCGCGACGAGCGTCGTCGTCGCGACGAAGGAGAGCGGAAGTATGGTCGTCCAGGCGTAGCGCGCGCGTCCCGAGTTGATGATGACCGTCGTCGCGACGCAGAGCGCGACGGCAGCGAGCAGTTGGTTCGCGATGCCGAACATGGGCCAGATGGTCGAGATGGAGCCCGACCAGATGAACGCGGCCCATCCCGCGACGACGAGCGCCGTCGTGATTGACGCGCCGGGAATCCACGTCGGCTCCTCGAAGCGTCTGTAGAAGCGCCCCATGAACTCGCCGACGAGGAAGCGCGCGACGCGCGTGCCCGTGTCAATCGTCGTCAGGATGAAGAGCGCCTCGAACATTAGACCTCTTGCAAAAGTGATTAGAGGCTGAGTTCAAAGTTGTACAGCCCGGCAATCAGGTTGAATCGCAACGAGAACCGCTTTCTGCGGTTGCGATAGCGTTCCAACAAGATGCGAAAGATTTTCAGACTGCGAATCACGTTCTCAACCACGATGCGACGCCTTGAGAGTTCACGATTAGATCGTTTCTCGTCTCTCCTGAGTTGCTGTTTCTTCGACCTCTTCTTCGGCGTCCGGCTC
>JBJMGR010000171.1:0-41519 GCA_045807805.1 Pyrinomonadaceae bacterium
CGACGTGGTCGCCAATCTCGACGTATGCGAGCGCGAGGTGGTAGAAGCCTTCCGGCTCGGCGGGGCGCTGCGCGACGGCGCGCTTGTAGTATTCGAGCGCATTGTAGTAGTTGCCCGCGTAGAAGAACGCGTCGCCGAGCTTGTTCAAAGCCTCGTAGGAGTCGGGCGTCAGCTTCAAAGCCTGCTCGAAGGCGTGTATGGCGTCCTGATTCTTGCCCTGCTTGACCTTGCAGAAGCCCACCTGAATCCATGCGTCGGCGCGCGCGGGATTCTTGTTCACAGCCGTCTCGAAGTAGCCGAGCGCGCTGTCGTAGTTGCCGAGCCAGAGCGAGTTCAGGCCGTTGCGATACCACCAGTCCGCGAGGGAGTCGGGCTTCTGCGTGTCGGCCGTCAAGGTCGCGAGTTCGGCGAAGCTCAAGAGCTTCGCGTCAGAACTCGCGGTCATCGCCGGGAAGCGCGACGAGCCGAGCGCGAGGTTTATGTTCTGCCCGTTCATCACGCGTATGGTCACGATGCCTACGACCTGCCCGCGCATGTTGAAGACGGGGCTGCCCGAGTTGCCGTGAGAGATGGGCGCGGTTATCTGCACGATGCGCCCCAGGGAAGGCACCTCGCGCACGGCCGAGACGATGCCGTCCGCGACAGAGCCTTCGAGCCTCAAGGGATTGCCGATGACGAAAATCTTCTCGCCCTCTTCGGGGATGACCGCGGTCGTCTCGGCCACGTGCGCTCGCTCGGCGGGCATGCCGACGCTGAGAACTGCGAGGTCTCCCTCGCGGTCAACGTTCAGGAGTCCCGCGACCTGATAGGTCTTGCCCTTGCCCTCGAACGTGCGTATCTCGGCGTGGTGCGCGCCCTCGACGACGTGCAGGTTCGTAAGGACTTCGCCGGGGCGTATGAAGAAGCCGCTGCCCGTGAGCGCTACTTCGCCCGCCGCGTTGTAGGTGATGACTGAGACGACCGAGGGCTTGACGCGGCGTACGAGTTCGGGGAGCGGGTCGTCGGCGAACGCC
Source organism: Pyrinomonadaceae bacterium (assembly GCA_045807805.1). Lineage (GTDB taxonomy): Bacteria > Acidobacteriota > Blastocatellia > Pyrinomonadales > Pyrinomonadaceae > QHXN01. The sequence goes on from JBJMGR010000171.1 coordinate 1,014, forward strand.
GCGCACGAGAAGACGAGAATGGCCGCGAGCGCGAGCCACGGGGGAAGCTTGCGTTTCAACATCTGCGGGGACTTTCTTCTCAACGAGTGAATCGAGCCAGAATTAGCGCGGCTCTTTTTGGGGAGGCTTCGGCGACGAAACCCTTGCGACAGTCCGCGCGCAGGGTCGGGGGCGCGCGCCGACGGTTGGGCTATTATGCGCGGATTCTGTGAGAAGTCAAACACTTTATGTCGGAAATGTGTCAGCAAGGCTTAACATTTCTTACAACCCGCCTCGCATCTACGAGTTATGGACGGCCATGAGCCCGCCCGTCGAAACCTTTGTGTCCACCGGCTGCCCGGCGCTCGCGGAATGGACGCTTTCCAGTGCCTCGCGGAGCCGAAGTCCACCAGTGTGGACGTAGGTCATGGAGGTCTTTATGTTCGAGTGCCCCATGAGCCTCGCTATCTCGTAGGGACTGCGCCCGGCATCTCCCAGCCGTGAGCCGAAGGTGTGGCGCAGGGAATGGAACTTGAGCCCCGTCAAGCCCGCCCTTGCTACTCTCAGCCTGAACGAGTGGCTGACGACCGTCCGCAAAATCTGCCGACCGCCCTCGGTGAATAGCAACCCGTCAGCTCGTACACAAAGGTCTAGCAGTAGAGAGCGGGCCTCCTTCCCGAACGGCAGCCCTTCGGTCTTACGCTTGTCCTGCCGCCACTTCGGGTTCGTGACGAAGAGCACATCACGACGGAAGTCCACGGCCGACTTGTCCAGCGCCAACAGTTCGCCCTCGCGCATCCCGGTCAGGAGCGCCAGACGGGCCATTGGCAGAAGGTACTCGGGGCCGTCGGCGAGAGCCCTCCAAAGCTTGGGCTCCTCTTCGGACAGTAGTACTCGGAAGGGCGCGGCGTCCGCCTCGAATCGGCTCGTGAGTCTGACGGGGTTCGAGCGCGTGAGCCCGGCATCAACCGCCAGCCGGAAGGCGCGCGACAGTATCGAGAGTTCGAGGTTCAAGGACGAGAGCTTGTAAGACTTCTTCCACTTCGAGGTCGCGGATTTGCGCTCCCGCTTATAGCCTTCAATCTGTATCACGGAAACTTCGTCCAGGCGTCTGCCCTTTAGTGACGGGCTCGCGCAGAGTGTCTTGATTACCCGCTCGTCCATGTCAGGTTGGGCCTTGTTCTCTCTAGCCCAAGTCAGGTATGTGGTTTCGAGGAATTCGGAGAGGTAGGGTACCTCCACCGTCTCCCTGCCTTCGAGAATCGAGGCGGCCATCTTGCGCTCCGCTTCAATCGCCTCGGTCATGTTCTTGACCTTCGGGATGAGCTTGCGGACGCGCTCGCCCGTCGGCACGCCGTTTACCCGAGGCCGGATGTCGGTATAGAAGACGGTGCGGACTCTCTCTCGCCCGCTCGCATCTTTATACCTGGACTGTCTCTTGTAAGGCATCGGTCTATCTTTCCCTTTCTGCCGCCGGAAGGCTTTAAGGGCGCGGGGATTCTGACAGCACCCGCTCGGCGTGTCTACGGTAAAAGCGCAAACGCCCGCCCGGCGTGTAGTGATGTGGTATCCGGTTCTCCCTAACCCAATCGTAAACCGTGCGAGGCTTTACGCCCTTCATCTGGGCTACCTCTTTGACAGTAAGCTCCTCGTCGCCGTCCTTCTTCTCGGCGGGCTTCGAGTCCTCGTTCTGCATGGCGCGCAGTTCCTCGCGTATCAACTGCCGCAGGGCTTCTGTGTTGATTAGACTCTGTTCGGGCATCGTACTCATACGGCAGGCCCCTCCCACATCCGGCGCTCCGCCTCTTCGTGCGCCTGTTCGGTAAAGAAGTTGTTGCAATCCGTTAAAGCGGAACTCTCGGACGAGTCAGAAAGAGGGTGTAAATGACATTCACCACGTTCACAAGGTTCACAAAAGCTGCCATCGCTAGGGTTATCCTGTGAACATTGCTGTGAACTTTGTGAATGTGTGGAGCCTTCTTCACGGCAATGTTCACACAAAGCACCCCCATTTTCCGCGCCCTGTGAACATTGTGAACATTGTGAACGTGAATCACAGGTCTGTTCTATCTTGGCGAGCGTGACCAATTTGCGCCCCGTACCGCTCTGGCGGCCCGCCGGGGACACGTCCACCCCGGCCTTGCGGAGATTGACGGCGACGCGCGTCAACTCGCCCGCCAAGCCCCGCGCCGACTTCGGCCACCCTTCGGGGCGTTTAGGGCTGTCTCCGAACACACGTTCGAGTTCCGAGAGGAGCGCGGTGTACGTGACAGTCCACGAGTCCCTATTAGCCATCACGCGCAAGATTTCAGGAGCAACCGCAGAGGCTTCCAAAGCGAGGTCGTTAGCGGAAGCGCGGTTGCGCTCGTAGGCGGCGAGGAAAGAGCCTTCTGGGAGACCCAAGCCCGGCTCGGCGGCCGTCGCCCACACGGCGAAGTCGGCCATGCGCGGCAGGCGTTTGAGAATGACTTGAGACTCGTTGCGCAGGGCGACTGATACGGCGTCGAGCATCGCGCCTAAGATTCGCGGGCGAGCTTCGTTGAACTCGCGCCACAGCGCCGACTCCTTCATCCGGCGCTCTTCGGGGATGGTCGGGAGGCCGAGGATGATCGCGCGGTCTAGCAGGTCTGGACGCGTCGCAACCTCCTCGATGCCGTTCAGCACGACGGGGCGTTGTGCGTCGAACAGAACCTCTTCGTCGTTCGTGTAAAGCTCGCGCGTAGTGAACCCCCCGCCAGTGGCGAGGCGGCACAATCCGTCCGACAGCCAGAGCGGTATCTTGGAGAGGTTGTCGAAGGCGACGCACCAGCCGTTCGTCGCCGCTATCATCAGGTCTCGGTCTTCGCGCGGCTCGCTCCGCAGTCCGGCCGCGTTGGGGTCAACGAGCGCGCGCAGGAGTCGCGCTGACGTACTCTTCGCAGACCCTTGCTCGCCGTGCAGCCCGAGCGCCGGATACGGCCCTTTCGGCCTGAACGTCGTGACCAGCCACGCGAGCAGGAGAGTGAAGTCCGCGTCCGAGCCGACGTTGACGAAACGCCTCAGTTCACTTACCGAGCCGCCGCGCACGGGCTCAGGCAGAGCGAGCATCCCGCGCGGCCTTCGGAACTTTACGGGGCAGTCAGTGACGACCCTCCACCCGTCGGACGTAATCTCTACGGCCCGCCAATCGCGGTCGCAGAGGTCGAGGTATATGTTGCCCCCGTGCCCGGCGACGCGGACGAAGGTTTCGACCTCCGCGCCCTCGAAGCGAGCCCGACCCGAAAGGGCGCTGAGAGCGTCCTGAAGCGCCGAAGCCGAAGGCGCAGACCTCTCCGACAGGTAGAACCTGTGCGAGAGCCAATCCTTGAACGCCGAACCCCTGAGCGGAAGCGTCTCGCGATGTCCGTTGACCTCAACCATGGCGAACGCCTTGCCGTCGGGCGTATGGAACAACTCCGCGCCGTCGGCCAGCTCTATGAGTGAAGTGGCCTGAGACTTACGCGGGGGACTCTCTACTGATTCCGGCGCTTCGGCGTCTGCCATGAGAGAGGCGACGAACTCGGGGCCTTTGAGTGCGAGCAAATCGTCTACGCCCTTCGCACCATCTATCTGTGGGAGGTCAACGTACCGCACCGTCGCGCCCCTGCGCTTCAACTCCTTCGCTAACTCGCGGCGCGCGGCGCGCACCTTATCGTTCGTAGCAATGTCTGAGTCGAAGATGATGTAGGCGACGCGGCCCTGCCAAGTAACGCGGTCGAAGTCCGGTATGACGCCTTTGATGTCGCGCCGCCCCTTCTCGTCCGTCGTCTTGCCGACCGTCCCGCGCCAATTCCAGACTCCCGGCAGGGCCATGACCAACACACGCTCGCCGCGCTCCGTGAATAAACGGCGCAGGGCAAGGCCCTTAAACTCACCTTCGGTCAGGCAGACGGGGACGGTATTGTCGGAGAGGTCTGCGGGCGGCGTGCCGGAAGGGAAGTAAGCCAAGTTGCCGCGCCCCGGAGGACTCAGGTACTTGCCTTTCTCCTTAAAGCCGCCACCCTCTTTCTCTTCTAGGTCAGGTCTGTCACGGCGCACGCGATACTCGCGCGGCGAAGTAGCACCGGGCAGGGTGTTAGGGATTGCGACGCCAGAGAAATCACCAACCCCAACCCTTCCCACGAGCCGCGCGCCTTCGTGAGAGTCCACGCGGAAGAGGCCCGCCGCCTCCGCGCCGTCATGCGTAATCCAACGCCGGGCCAGCGCGTCGTAGTCTCCCGCGGTCAACTGAAATTGTCCGTCCATGTCAGGCGACCTCCTTCAACGCGGGAGTCGCGACCGGCGACGCGCTACGGCGCACGCAAGTCCGACAGACGTGCAATATCTGAAAACCGCCCTCGGCCAAGTCAACGCGCACGGCCTCGCCCAAGTAAACGCAGACAGAGTCGCACCGTGAGCAGGGGACGCGGGGATAGCCGTAGCCGCTGATGTAGCTGGCCCGCCGTGTGCGCCGCCTTTGAAGGTAATATGTCACGACAGTTCCCCTCTCACGGCGCGGCCCGACCTTCCGAAGAGGCGCGCCGACCCGTCCTCGGCGACCATGTAGACGGACGACGAGCGCCTACCTGCGCAGGAGGCCCGCACGGTGCGCCAGCCGTGGGGCCAGCGGAAAGTTTGTGTGCGTGTGACTTGAGAAGAGGGGAGTCCGTATGATAATCTGCGCGACATCGAATAGCCTTTCTCGCCCCTGCCAAGGGCGGGTCAATCAAGCCGAAAATCCAAATCACGGGGCTCGTTAGAGCGGGCCTTCGTGTATCCAAAAAGCGAGAGCCGGGGCGTGTTGACCACCACAATCAACACGCCCCGGCTCTACCAATTCTCACGGCGGACGACCCCGGCGCATGAGAAGATGAACTTGTGGACGGCTGGCTGGTGGTGTCAGCCTACGCCGGTTGTCAAAAGACCAAGCCGAAATAGAAATGCGGCTTAAGAGTACGAAGCTCTTAAGCCGCATTTCATCACAAGAAATGTAAGGAATTTGGAAAGCTAGTCCTGCCAGTTTTCCAAATCTACCTGAAACTCCAGCACTTATTCTTCCCCTTGTATTACGCTGTCCACTAACCGCTCTAAATTAATTCCAACGTCATCACACAACTTTCGTAGTGCATCGCTAGTCGGAGGGAATGCTTCTGCGGGGTAGCGGTCAGGATGGTAATAGATATGAAGGTGTATTTCGTGGTAAAGGCCACCAAGCGTTAGTCTTTTCAATTTAGTCTTGGGGAGAAGTTCGTTGATGGCAGCTCGAAGGACTATAGTAAGAGTTTCATTGTTGAAGGGCGTTTCGTTGTGCGCGCCACGCATCACGAGTGCCCGACGCAAGTGCTTACCGTATTCTCCTGTAATATCTTTCAGTATCTCTTCAGGGGAGTGGCCTGAAACTTTACTCATTTTTAAGCCTATCCGCGCCGCAGCAGTTAGTTCTAGTCGCATCATCATAATTAACGAATAAGACAAATCCTCTGTATAGACTGCGCGTACAGAATCAGCCCATCTATTGATTTGCTCTTCATCAGTAAAAACGCTCCGGGGTATAGTCAAAATAGGATAGCTCCAAGGGCTGTCCAATCGTTCAACCAAAGGTTGGTTGTCCTCAGCTTCTACTACGGATCCGAAGACAAGGGAGAGTTTTACTTCATCGGGTCCAATGCTCAAACCGATCTCAGACACTAGCGACCGAACTATCGGATGTGTATGAGATACCTTCTCAGGCTTAGCCTTGCCTGCTTTGGCGACAGACGATAACGACCTTCCAACCTTTTCTTTACCCTTCTTCAATTCGGCCTCCCTATCGGCCAATTCCTGAGAAGGATTCGGCCCGCCCTCCGCTCAGGGTGGCGGCCTGTCCTCGCGCAAGTAGTAGCTATCCACGAACGCGAGTAAGGCGGGCCGAAATTGTTCGCCCTGATACACCCTGTAAGCAGGATTCTCAGAGCCGTCTAGCCGGTACGTTCCGCCCGACGTGAGGGCGGCAACACCTTGTCATCCGGCCGCACCCATCACAGCCTGTTCCGTCTTCGGGTAAACGCGGGTGAGGCGGGCCGAAGACGGGAAGCGCCTACTAAGGCCGCGGGTCAAGACGTATGTCTTTGCCGAGGGCCTCGACCTTATCGGCGACGACAGGCACTCCCGCTGCACCAAAGCGAGTATTAATCTCTCGTATCGCGCGGGTCATCATCGAGTCTTCGCTAAGCGCCGGATGCACGTAAACGGCTTCGATGAAATCCTCGCCCATCTGAAGAGAGAATCCGTTCGTATCAGGATGTGGATCGGCTAACTCCGCGAACAGATCTCGGTGGGGATAGAGGATTGCCCGCACCTCCTGCTCGAAGGCATAGATATCAGGCTTAATGCGAAACATCATTACTGCCGTGCCGTCCGACTCTTCCAATATTTCATATATACGGTCGTGGACTCGCTCGTCAGGGTTCTTTAACCCGTCAACGTACCTGACATCAACAACCTGCCCGTTCAGGCCGTTCCGCTCTAAGAAAGAAGCGTTATCTACGAGCAAGGCGTTCAACTTGCCGACTGAAGACCGAACGGCGACAGCCTCACGACCCTTGCCGTACATTTCCCACATCGCAAGCGACATCGAAGATGCTCGATTCCAACAACTGACATACGTGGACTCGCGGTAAACTGCGGTTTGCGATGCCCATGTCTCTACTTCTTGATTGTGCTTATCGTAGTGTCCCTTCCAGCTTGAGATCATCATCTCAACATACTCGCGGCGCTTGTGCGGGGAGACTCTGATAAGGCCCGCGAGGACATTACGCAGATTGCCGCTTTGGCTGTCTTCTGACTGATGAAGTCGTGCCGCCTCCAAGAGTATGGCGTCAGGATCATCGCCCGCGCGCTCAAGCAGGGCCTCCAGCTTGAGCGCATTGCCCAAAACGCCAGGCCACTTCCGGGAAGCCTCATACAGGACGCTATGCCCGTACCACTTGCCCTCCGTGTCGTCCTCGAAAAGCGCGGCCTTTGGAAAGAACATCGAGCGAGTTCGGAGCAGGTCTACATATTTGGCGAGGGTCAGGTAGCGCCATATAGATTCTTCGTTCATAGGCCATGCCCCTTTATCAAATCACTTGGGACGTTGGCGGTGTCGGCCCTCCGCGCGAGTGGGGAATCATCGCAGACGCCCTAAAAACGTGTGACGAGTTTTAGCAACCTCAGCTAAAACCGTAGGCGCTCCGCGCCGGGTTGAGTGACGCCGGGGCCGCTCGTCCTTGAAAGCCACAGCCCCGGCATCGTAGGAGAGCGGGCAGACACATCAATTGATGTGTCTGCCGCCCGACCGTGCGCTTGCACAGTCACACTGAAACGGTAGACTTAACGATTCTCGGGCTGCTGCCCTTGTGGCGTCGTCGGGCGCAGCCAGCCTTTAGCTCGCCACGACTCGACATAGCGAGGCTCAGGCCAAGACTTCCACGGATTGAAGTCGGAAGCATCAACCGGCCAAAAGCGTCCGCCCCTGTCGGGATGAGACCAGCCGAACTCTATCTCGCGGTGACAGCCCCCGCATCTGACAAAGAACTCTTCCTCATCCGTCTCGCTGCCGTCGTCTTCGAGCCGCCAATCCGACTCTTCCGCTTCGGCCACGCACACGACGCAGAGCGTCTCCGACTCATCCTCTTCAGGCTCCCCCGCATCAATCTTCTCAGGCTCTTCCCACGTCGGAACACGGTGCTCTTCGTCAAGGTCTCCGACTCTCTTCATTGAGTCCGTCCGGTGCATTGAACGCCTCGCAGCAACGTCTTCGGATGCTTCGCAGTCGCAGTCAAGAACGTGGGTATAGTTCCAAGTCACGTCATAGAGTTCTTCGACGTAAAACTCGTGCGCGCCACATTCGCGGCAAGTGTACGTAACCGCATCGCCTTTAATTGCCGTACTCATCAGTGACAGCCTTTCAAGAGTAAGAGACCCCACGGCCACCAGCGCCGCGAAGTGGATAGATGATCGTCCCCGAGGCTAACGCTTGCGGCCCTTGCCCTTCGGCCAGCCGCGCGCATCCTCAAACGCTTTGACCTCAGACCGGGAGACGAGCCGCCGCCCGAACTTCTGGACGGAGTTCAGCCGACCCCGGCGAACCAAGTCACCGATTGCCGAGACGGACACCTTACGCAGCTCTGCCGCTTCGCGTATCGTTATTAAATCATCCACGTCTAGCTTGACCTCCGCACGTTTACTCGGGGCCTTCGAGCGCCCCCGGTTCTTAGTCATCATATAATATACCTTTTCTTGCAGAGATACAAGATTCATTCCTTGACTATTAGCCCTGAAGTGTTAGAATGAATCTTGCAAGCCCGACAGATTCAAGCGGGCCACGCGTCGGAAGGGACGGAAGGGAACGACGCGCACAGGCCCGCCGAAGATATACCCGACAAGGATTAAAGGTCTAGCAGTAGCCGAGCGAGATGCGAGCGGTACAGAGGCGACTTGCGTTTGCAATCTTTTTTATCCTCCTAGTCTCCCAATTGTAAGCCCTCGTCAACTGCGCCAAAGAACGGCGCAGTCCTTCGCTCCGCTACGGCCCTAACGGGTGACTATCGGGCTTAACAATTGTCCGACTACTCGGTTCCTTGACCGCTCCGAGTTGTTCACGAACAAGGCGGAAACGACCTTCCCGAAAAGGAGCTTGAACACAAATGGCAATCCAGATTCAGCGACCGCAGCAATTCGAGCGAGCAGTCGAGAGACTTCGCACAGAGAGACAGTTCGTGCAGCGTTACGAGAAGAACTTTTACCGCGTCACGAACCGCGCGAAGAACCACACATACTACGTCCGCATAGAGAGCAAGCACGGCCGTCTCTTCGGAACTTGCGGCTGTGAGGCGGGGACGCCGAGCAGGGCGGGCGCGTGGCCGGTGGTCTGCAAACACCTTTGCGCGGTGGTTTTGTACCTCCGAGCAATTCAGACCATGCGGCGCGTCCCGGCTTCGCACTAAAAACGAAGCGGGCGAGAGTCTTGACCACTCTCGCCCGCTTTTTCCTTCCCATTAGCTGAGAAAGGAACTTTGAACACATGCTGAATCTTACACCCAATCGCACAGACAATCAACCCCGCATAGTTGGCTCCGTCACGCCCGAGATAGCCGACGCCCTTCGCACCTTGAAGGCTTCCGAATTTCGCATGGAGGCAGAATTTTACAGCCTCGACATAGAGAGCCGCTTCGAGTTCGCCGAGGAACTTCGCACGACGCTCGACGACCTCGCCGACAGCCACGTAGACGAGTTGGCCCGCGTCATTGATGACCTCGAAGACATAGGCGGCGCGGACTTCTCTTCATGGGATGAGCGCACCGACGCGGCAGCGCGTATCCGCCGCGTGATTCGCTCCGTTGAAAAAGGGGTGACGGCCAATGCCTAACCCTTCCACGACCACGCGCAAGGCCAACGCGGGCGCTTTCCGAAAGGGAAGCGACCCGCGCCGCCACGTTCATTCCGCGACGTGCGGGCATGAGCTTCACGAGTTCACTTTTGACGAGAGGGTTAAAGGATTCTGGAACGCGCTCGAATCTCTGACCGTGCGCTACGACGACGACCGTGCGCGCACCTTCGGCAAGTTCCTTCGACGCGAAGGGAGGTTCAGCCGATGAGACGCTTTCCACCTGTCCGCGAGTCCTTCATCCCGAAAGGCTCAATCAAGCTCACGCCGAAGGGCGTCGAGGCCGTTGTCTACATCTACGAGAGCGCGGGCCGTCCGTGCGCGCTCATCTTCGTGGGTAAGCAGAACAAGCCAGCCCTCCACACTCAGTACAGAAGCACGGAGCGCAGGGAGCAGCACGTGCGCGAGTACATCGACAGCCGCCGCAAGGTCGAGCAGTACAAGGCCGAGCAGAACGCGCAGCGACGCGGCTTCCAGCACTCCTACAAGGTCGGCGACGTGCTCGCCCACAGTTGGGGTTACGACCAAACGAACGTCGAGTTCTATCAGGTCACAGCCACGACCCCCGGCACAGTCACGATTCGAGAGATAGCGCAGAAGGCAGTACCCGGCTCGCAAGTCTCTCACGGCATGGCAGAGAACCGCGTGCCCGTACCCGGCAGCTTCCTTGAGAAGTCCGAGACCATGACGAAGCGCCCGCAGTATCAGGAAAGCGGGCCGGGTTACGTCCCGATGAAGCACGGCAGTTGTTCCAAGTGGGACGGACGGCCGAGGTATTGCAGTTGGTATGCATAGACGCACATGAGGCGGGGCGCGCGGCCACCGTGGAAAGTTACCGCGCGCCCCTTCACACCCACGTTAGCCATTGAAGGGAAACGAAGATGCCAGCCAAGAGTAAGCCCACAGTTGACGACACCGCAAGAGGCGTTACCGAACGCCTCAGACTCTTCTACTTGCCGACCACATTCACCGACCGCTCATCACTCAGCAAAGTTTCACGGCGACTCTTCAGGCTCGCCGAAGTCGCAGACCTCAAAGACCCGCGCGGGCGGTATTACTCAGAGCGCCACATGCTCTACGCCGAAGCGGTCGCGCTCGGCTTCGAGCATTGCACCGAGGCGAAGCGGCTGCGTCAAATGCTCGCGGCGTGCGAGGAATGGCTTGCCTCTTTGAGCAAGCCGCGCAAGGAAGAGAAGAAGGCGAGGCCGAAGGACGACCTTCACATCACCATAACGCGCGACTGCCTGCGCTGCGTTGGTCTATTGACGAACGACGTGGTTACAGCCCGCGCGAGCGTAGACCTCAAGCCGGGAGATGTCGGCGGCGTCCGTAACCCCGACACCCAATACTTCAACTTGGGCCGCATCGTTGCAGTCACCCCGACCCACATCACCCTGAAAGACGACGAAAGCGAGTTTACGCGCTCGCGCTCGCTGCCCGAGTGGATACGCATTGACCACAAGAACCCGACCCGCGCCGACCCGCTCACGTCCGAGCAGCGAGGCCGCGTCGAGGTGCTTCAGGAGAAGCTGGAAGCCCTCGGCGGCGAAGACGACCAGATTCTCCGCTGCACCGCGGGCTACAAACTCGAAAAGGAGATTTACGACATAGAGCACCCGCCCGCAGACTCCGACGATTGGGGCGCGTGGGAAGAGAAAGGAGGCGAGGCCGATGTCTAAGCGACAGCCACGAAAGCCACCCGCGAAAGACAACCTCGTTACATTCCCCGGCTGCCATGTGGCCGACTACTGCGTACCGATGGCCGCGCCGTGTGGGAGCATCCTGCCCTTTTACATCAACTCGCCGAACATGAAAGGTTCGGGCCTTCACTTCGGGAAGGTTCTAGTGTGTCGGCAGTTAGAGCGCGAGGAAGCGCCCCCGCCCGCTTGCGTCTGTCTCGCGTGGATTCAGGGAGAGCGATACGTCATCAGACTTCGCACGGCGCGAGGCGGCTACTGGCTCGCGGACGACACGGCAGAGAAGTATTTCGAGCGCGACGAGGTACGCGTCGAGGCCGTCGCGCTCTACGTCTGTTCGTGTGACCTCATGGGGAAGACGTGCAGCCCCCGGCACTTCTCGGGACGGTTGACCGAGCGGCACGACGCCGCCCCGTGGGACGAACTCGGCGAAGAGTGGAAGGACTTCATTGACGAGCTAGAGGATGAAGAGGATTGACACCCGAAACGAAGACGCGGCGGGCGTGTTGATAGCACGACCCGCCGCACAGTCATCAACCAACCACCCACGAAGGAGATTGTAATGACGACTAAGAAACAGTCTACCAAGAAGAGCACCGCGAAGGGCAAGGCGCGCGGAGACGCGGACGCATTGAAGCTCGCGCATCGCGTCGCCGAAATCTACGCCGAGGCGAAGGGGCGCGGCGACCGTGAAGACTTCATCATGCAAGCCGCCGATGAAGTGACCACTTCGGGCGGCGAAGGCGTGATGCTTTCAAGTCCCGCATCCGAGTTCTTCGTTCCGTTCTTCGTCGCGGCCGTGCGCGACCTCTCCCCCGAGTACAGAGCGCTCGTCGAGGTTAAGAGCATCGTCACGCGATACGACGCGGGCGTGACACTCCGCGAGATTGCCGAAGAAGAAGAGGCGCGCGGGCGAGAGCGCGCGGCAAAGCATAAGGCTGAGCAGTTAGCGAAGCCCGAGCCGAAGGATAAGACCTCCGACGCGTGGCGCATCTGGAAACTTCGCCAGATAGAGGCAGGCTTCTACGACCACGAAGGCAGCACGGAGAAGTATGTCGAGGCGTGGCGCGAGTTCAGAGAGTTCTTCCACGGGTACATGAAAAACGCCACGGTAGAGAGCGCCGTCGCCCTACTCCCGACGCTCATCACGGCCCACCAGCGCCAACTCGCATACGAGCGTCAGGATAGACGCCAGGACGCCGCGCGCAGGGGCGCGCAGACGCGCAAGACGAACAAGGCGAAGGGCGCGAAAGCGTAGCCGAGACAGTGAAACGGGCCGGTGCATGTGCTGAAGACACGCGCACCGGCCCACGGCCACAGTTCAGCAATCCACTTGAAGGAGTGAAACCAAACCAATGACCACCAAAAAGGATACAGCAACGACGCGCACAGGTCTCGGCAAGATTCGCATATGTGACGACAGCATGAAAGGCTCAGGGATAGCTCGCGGCGACCTCGCCCTAGTGAAGCTCGGCGCGCGGCCCGCTCAGGACAAGCCCGTCGCGGCGTTCACGGCCACAAGCGAGTTAGTTATCAGGAACTATCACAAGGAGAAGAACGGAGACATACGTTTGACTCGCGGCCCGCGATGCAAAGTTATCAAGTTGTATCACCCGTCCGCGCTCGTCATCTTCGGGCCGGTCGTGAGCGTCGAGAAGGACGGCGCGAGATGAGCAAGAAGCTAATTGAAGACACGGCGCTACAGCTATTTGAAAGCGGACTCAACTACGAAGACGCGACGCGGGCCGTCGAGCGAGAGATTGTCCGCCTCGCCTTCGAGGAGACACGCAACCGCGACGGCGAGCCCGACCGGAGCGCCGCAGCCGTTCGCTTAGGGTTAAGGCGCGATACACTCGGCTGGCTACTCAACCACCACCACCGCGGCCTAATGAAAGAACTCTTCGGGGAGCCGCAGCGTCCACCGATAAGACGCCCACAACGACCCGTCAGACCACCTGCACCCATCACGGACATTGGTGTATGGCGAGAAGGGAGACGCGCTTAAATGTACCCTCTCGACAGTCACACCGCAGGACAATTCAGGACGAGCCGCCCGCACGGTGAGCACAATGAGCGTACATGGCTCTCACTCAAAGCGAAGGAGACGCGCAGACATCGACGCTGCCGCTTCCATCGCTTCATTCATAACGTACTCGGGAAGTGTTTCAGGTGAGCGGCCAGCAGGAGCAGGGAGGGGCGGAACGCACCCGCCTCTCCCTCCACATCAACGCCGCGCGACAGCTCACGCGGCAAATGTGCGGGCGTGTGATTGACGCGGGCGTAGCCGAAGAGATAACCCGCAGGTTGAAAGAGTCCGCGCTACTACTCAAAGCAGCCCCGCCGGTCACGGCCAAGCCGAAGAAGAGTAGACGCCGCCAGTTATGGAAACGTGACCCCCGTTGCTTCTGGTGCGGGCGTGTGACGAACATTAGAACCGTGAATCTCGGCGACTCGGCGACCGTGGAGCACATCTACCACAAGCACCACCCGAGGCGGAACGACACGCGCAAGCACCTTCCGTCAACCGTGCTGGCTTGCTACCGATGCAACACCGAGCGGGGAGCACCCGAGGTCACGACGAGCGGCGCGTGTCCCGTCGTAGAGCAGATGAGGCGAGCAGCTTAATTGAAAAGTCTGCCCGGTCAGATAATCGGGGCGGGCTCTCACTTTCAGTTCGCCTCTCGTTCAACTTTACGAAAATAACTCTTGTGGACGGACGCCGCCGGTGGTAGATTCCGCGCCCCCGACGGAAAGGAATTCCCCAATGACCGTCCGCAGGGCTTTACCCTACATCTGGGCGACCTGGCTATCTAAACTTCTGGTAGGCGACCAGTCATGTGAGTGGGCCGCATGGTTCAAGGCTAACCACCAAGGCTTCGAGAAAGCGCCCTGCACCTTCGACGCTACGGGCTGGAAACTTGCGCACACAGCCCTCCTCGACCGCAAGTACCGACAACTGGTTGAAGCCGGTCAAAGTGTCTCCATCGAGGGGCAGAACTGGTTCCGGCTCATGGGCAAGTGCGCCACGCTGGGTGGGAAGCCTGACCTCATCGGATTGAACGGCTCGGGCATCATCTGCGAAGTGAAAACGGGGCAGCCGAAGCCCTCGGACCACACGCAGGTAATGATCTACATGTGGGCCGTGCCCCGAGCGCTCAAGAAATTCCAAGGATTACGCTTCGACGGGCTCGTCGTCTACCCCGACCACGAGGTGCGGATACCGGCCGATGCGGTAGACACTAACTTCGTCGGCAACCTGGCCGGACTCATTAAGCGCGTGAGTTCCGACGCACCGGCTCGGAGAGTGCCCAGCCCCGACGAGTGCAGGTTCTGCGACCTGACGATGAAGGACTGTACGGAGAGGGCGGAAGCCGAGAGCGAAGAGTTGCTGACGACCGCCGAGTTCTAGTTCACAAATCCCGATGATTGGCCGCTTAGGTGCGGCCGTTCACATACTAAAGAAAGAGGCGACGACGCACCTCGGGCGGAAGCGTCCGGGGGAGGGGACTTGTGCACCCGCGTGCCTACCTTCCGTGATACGCAAGACGTTCAAGTACAGGCTCTACCCGACGAAGCGGCAGGTCGAAATTCTCGACGGTCAACTGGCGGAGGCGTGCCGTCTATACAACGCGGCTCTTCAGGAGCGGAGGGACGCGTGGAGGCTTGAGCGGAAGTCCATCAGCTTTTACGACCAGTCATATCAGCTCAAGGCGATTCGCGCCTCTGGCGATTTAGGCTTGCCGACCTATGACATAGCGCATGACGTGCTGGCGCGCGTAGACAAGGCGTTCAAGGCGTTCTTCCGTAGGGTGAAAGAGGGGAAGGGGAAGGCAGGATTCCCCCGCTTCAGGGCGTCGGCCAGGTATGACTCGCTTACGCACCCGCACGGAGGGCGCGACTGCAAGATCGTGGACGGCCGGAAGGTGAGGTTCTCCGGCGTGGGCCTCATAAGGATAAAGCTCCATCGGCCTTTGGAGGGGAAGCCCAAGACACTCTCAATCAAGCGCGAAGCCGGGCGATGGTTCGCCTGCTTTAGTGTAGAGCAGGAACCGAAGCCCTTACTTGAATCGAAGGAGCGCGTCGGAGTTGACGTAGGGCTCGCTTCGTTCGCCACTCTATCTGACGGAAGGGAGGTTGAGAACCCTCGCTACTTCGAGGCGGCGCGGATGATGCTCAGGCGAGCGCAGCGCAAAGTCGCGCGCAGAAAGCGAGGTGGGAATCGTCGGCGCAAGGCTGTTCAGGTGTTGGCCCGGCTTCACTCGCACGTCAGGAATCAGCGTTCAGACTTCCACCACAAGCGGGCGCGTGAGTTGGTTAATACGTACGGGCTCATCGCGGTCGAGGATTTGAACGTCAGGGGGATGGCGCAGACCAGATTCGGCAAGTCCATACACGACGCCGGGTGGAGTTCCTTCATTGATAAACTTACGTACAAAGCGGAAGAGGCTGGACGTAAGTTCGTGAAGGTTGACCCACGAGGTACGTCACAGCGATGTGTGTGCGGGGCGGAGGTACGAAAGACCCTGGCGGACAGGTGGCACGAGTGCAAGTCCTGCGGCCTGTCCGTGAGCCGTGACCGCGCATCGGCGATGGAAATCTTACGGCTCGGGCTGAGCCTTCAGGCGGTAACGTGACCCGTTGGGGTGTGCGTCGCCTGAGAAACTCACACTTTTTGGGGTTTAAATGCCAGCATGTTGAGTAAGTCACCTTTGCGTACTGTAGAAGCCGGGTTAGGGCAAGTTCGTTTAAACGCCACCATGTTGAGTAAGTCACTTGGCTCTGCCAACCAACAAACTCCCGCGTGACCCGGTTTAAACGCCAGCATGTTGAGTAAGTCACGTAGGAGTGGCCCGGACTGATTAGTTTGAGAGAGGTAGTTTAAACGCCAGCATGTTGAATTAATGCATAGCTACGAACGTCGTCGGGTGCTAATAGCGCATGAAACCCCAGAGGCCGACGACGGCGAGGGCGCGTGTCTGTCGGGGAAGGCATTCCTGCACAAGAGGCTGCGCCGCTACCTATAGGGGCATTCTCGCCTATGTCACGCGCTTAACCACTCTCTATTGACACTGACGGCCGCCGGACATATTGTTCCGGCGGCTTCCTGTTGCTGTTCGCCAGTCACGTTACAGTGTATGTGCTTTGAGGTGGATGATGAGCAGCATTAGGTCCCCATCGTTCAATGAACAATTTTCTATAAAAGAGATGAAAACATGCGAGAAGAAGTAGCCGTCCGTATAGGAAATTATTCGGCAGGAAAGGTAACGGACTTTGATGACCGGTGGGGAGGCAGATTCCGATGGTTTCTCAGCGGCTTGTTCATAGGAAATCTCATATACCTGGTTGGGCTTTACCTAGTCGGCCTGAGAGAAGATGCTATTAACTACTTTTCAAACATCTACCTGATCATCCCACTCTTTGGCGGGTCGTTCGGCTTAATAAGGCTATATCAGGCACGTAAGGCACAACAACCGGTCCGACATACTTATCGTGTAGCAGTAGCCCTATTCTGTAGCGGGTTATTGTTGTGGTCGATAGGGTGCGCTATTGGAATGGGTTATTACTACAAATATCATAAGGGCGTAGATTTCCCGTGGTGGGGTGATGTTTTTTTTGGGAGCTGCTTCATATGCTGGTTTGTAGGAATAAGCCGCCTCTATGAATTAGCAAACTTGAATCTCCTTAAGGAACTTAAAGATGCCCTATTGCCATTGCTAATCGTTATATGGGGCGCGATTGTGAGTCTTATGTTTTATTTCCACAGAGGAAGCCTGAGTACCCATAGTACAAAGACGGAACTCTTTGCGTTCGGCTGTGACATTTTTTTCCCTATCATAGATTTGTTAAATCTAAGTTTGCTCGTTACGTTGCTACCCGGTCAAACGAATAAACACCTCGGCACTCAGGTAAGGAGCCGACTACACATAATAGTTATTGGCTATGCTTTCCTTTGCTTAGCTAGTTTGAGTTTCTATATATGCAACAACCTTCCTTCGGATAGCCCGTATGCTTATTACAACGGCGGTTTTACGGATGCCATGTTTGCCACGGCGTTCACCATTCTGTCCATAGGAATGTCCCTTATCTCTCTCTCAGAAGAGACAGATTAAGAGAGCGCCCCGCCGCAAATGCGTCAACTCCCGTAACCCTAATGTTTCTGTATGAGATCGGCTGAAATAGTCGTTGAAAGAGAATCGCGCCCGTGATATAAGCCGAGCCACAACGGGGCGTTACTAAATGAACGCCCCACAAGCGCCGCCTTCGCTTCGGCGGCACTGCCGCACAAACGCCGCCAAGGTTTGTGAGAGGCCGAGGACGCACGGGGCCGACACCCCGGCGTCCCTTTTCTATTGACTTATCCGGCCTGCGCGCATATCTTTCCCGCACTCAAAGGGTGTTCTTTCTTCTCTGTCTCACGAACACGGGCGGCGTCTTCCGAAACCTCAACTTCCAAAGGAGTGACGACATGCAAAGTAACCTGACCCCGCGCCGCGTACTTGCCTACTCCGCGCTTTGGCTATCACTTTTAATCATTTCCGCTTCGTCCGTTGCGGCCCAGCAGTGCGGCGTCCACTGCGGCACCGAGCGCTGGAAGATTAAGACGCTCACCGACACGACCGTTGACCTCGTGGAGTTCGACCCCGTCGTCAAGCCTATCAACTGGCTCCGCACTCGCACGCGCCCCAACTCGCTGCCGAACACCACTCGGCTCGTCGGGATAGAGACGATGACGTTCAAGGTCACGGGAGTCGTGCTGAAGTTCAAGCTCGAAGACGACCGCGACTTCCACGTCGTCATCGCGCAGTCGAACAACCACGCGCGGACGATGATCGTCGAGTTCCCCAACATTGAGTGCTCTGACGTGTGCAGCTCAGAGTTCGCCGACCAGATAAGGCAGGCGAGGGATGATTTCGTGGCGCGCTTCGGCCAGCCGACGACCAGCTTCACGACGCTAGATCATCCGGTGCGCATCGAGGTGACAGGCGTCGGGTTCTTCGACAGGATGCACGGGCAGACGGGGCGCGCGTTGCCGAGCGGCATAGAGTTGCACCCGGTCATAGGTTTTAGGGTCTTAGACTAAGGAGATGAGATGAAATACAAAGTCTATAAAGACAAGTCGGGTGAGTGGCGTTGGCGGCTGGTAGCCGCCAACGGCAACATACTCGCGGACTCGGGCGAGGGTTATAAGAACAAGCAGGACTGCCTGCACGGCATCGAGCTTGTTAAGGGGTCTAAGGACGCGCCCGTCGAGGAGGAATAGCCGCGCGGGTCGGTTAACAGCTTAGGCACATTCAATCAGGAGTGAGGACGCCGCAGCGGCCCTTACCTTCTAATACACTGGCCTTAACTCATAAGTGCTGGCGCAACCACCCTTGTACCAGCCCCACAATATCACTAATAACAATCACGAGAGGTCAAGCTACTCTAGAAAGGAATTCCCCATGTCCACACACGAAGAAAAACCTACCCTGGAGACACCGAGTAGTAACGACAAAGGAAAGGGTCACGGTGCGACCTCTCCTGAAGGTGACAGTGGCCGTGCGGATGGCTCCGTACTCAAGCTTTCAAAGGAAGATCTCGTTAAGATTTCAGAAGACCCCTACTTTCAATATCTAATAGGCACCAAGGCCCGGAGCCAGACTTGGGCTTTTTTAAGTATCGTCGGCTCGGTAATCCTAGCGGTCTTGATTTACAGCGGATTGGAGTTCAAATCGGCCAAGGATGAGATAGATAAGAACAAGAAAGATGTCGCCGAGCAGACCGACAATATTAAGAAGAATAATGCGGAGTTGGAAAAAGCCACAAGCTCTGCAATGCACGATTTAGAAGGTTCGAGAGACATGCTAACTAATATCCGAGAGGACCAAGTTGGCAGTGAACAGAGAGCCAATGCAATGATAGCGGGGATACAGGCACAGATTGCTACTTCTATTGCCGCGTCCCGCGGCCAGATGGATTCTTTCGCTTCGGCGCAAAGGAATTTTCTTGAGGCCCAGAATAAACTCCTTGACAAGGCAGTTGAGACAAACAATGAGGCGCGGGTAAGCGCCGCGAAATTAAATGAGCAGGCAATGACAATTACCGCCCAACTCATGCAACAAAAAGAGGCAGCCGAAAGGACAATTAACAGCGCTAATGGCGCAGTTTACGAGGCTAAGCGAACGCTCGCAGATGTGAACAGCAAATTACAGAATGTCAGTTCTTTAGAAGCCTTGAGTGTGGAATTGGCCCGGACTAAGGCGTTAGACATCATAACTCTTGCTGACCGTCAGCAAACTGAAATCTGGGTTAGAAATGTTGGAGCGCAAGGAGAAGACCAAAGTAAGCTTCCTCGCTATAGAATCACCTTCGGTGTCGGCGACATGAAGAAGTCCTTCGATATCGAGTACAAAGTTGAAAGTGAGGAACAGATTGCTCATGGGGTAGATGGGGCGTGGAAGAAATGGCATATCACCCCCCGTCATTCATCATCCTCATCTCCTTCTTTATCGTGTGTACCGTTAGCCCCCGCAACCTTTCAGGCTAATCTAACGCAGAAGTACAGTGGGTTCTTCGCCCCAGAATTTGTAGTGATTAAAGTTACACCCCGGACTACGGTTGACCAGCCGTGTAAACAGTCCTAAGTTGCAGTCCGTTAGAGGGCACCCCGCACTTTGCCTGTAGAAGAAGATTCTATTCGGCAGTCACTTGGCTTAGAGTCAACGTGAACATGCTGTAACGGTCTCCTTTGTCGGGTTGCTCTATTCAATATTGCTGTCGGAAGCTCGTCACCTTCGACGCTCGGCCAGCCTTCATCTGAGCAGAGGCACGTCCGACAGGCTCGTAGTGTAGAGCGGCGACCGGCGTGCCGCCTTCGTCCTCCAACACCCTTTAGGGTTAGCGACAGCCCACCTCACAGTGTCTCTCCCGTACTTCCTGTTCAGCATGTCCACGACCGGGCTGGTGCAGCCATACTACCCGGAGCTTGGAGTGTGACGAGATTCGCTATTGCAGCATCTTCATCGTTGATTGAAATGCCTGCTTGAACAGGTTGAAGAGAACTCGGCCACGTTCAGTATCCACGCTCAGGTTCACCGCGATGCTCACTACGACCGACATGGCAAGCCCCTGCCAATCAAAACGGTTGAGTCTGTCCGTCGCCCTTGCTAAGTAGTCAAGTCGTTCATCTATAAAAGCCGCTTGCTCGGGCGTCGGGTCGAAGTGCTCGGTAATAAGCGCGCGGAATCTTTGGACAGAGTTGCGTACTGCCTCCTTCTCTTCCTCAGTGAACTTTTCGCCTTCTCCAGTAGGAACTTCAGCCCCGCTTGCAAACGACTTGTATGTTTCGATTTGAGACCAATAATCCGGTAAGACTCTTTCTTCAACGTAGTTGCTTGCAACCTGTTTGAGCCAGTCGCTGAAGGTGACTATAGCCTCATCAATGGATTTCCTCGCACTCCACCAGGTTAATGGGAACCCAGGCTTGAACTGAGTATGCCTAAACCTGCAATGATAGAAGCTATCGCTTACGTCTAAAATGATAAATTTAATAGGCGTATCCTTGATTCGGATTAGAAAAAGTAGTTCGCTCCCCTTCCCCGGAGTGAGTATTACCTTAAAGAAGGCTTGAGAGGATGCTTTCGTTTCTTCTGCTGAGAAGAGCGTAGGTTCAAGCCCAGAACCCTTAATAATATCCAACAACTGATTCTTGTATCTTTGGAGCATAGGGCTACGACCAAGGCGCAGGCAGAGATGAGTAAGGCGTCAACTACAGCAAAGGCATATAACATATGCTTCTCGCACCGGCAATAAGAATCCTCTAGTCTCCATACTATGCGGAACTCCCCCATTGTTGACAGCCGCCGAACCGCTATACTGAGCGCAATGCTCACCTCACAGGAACTTCAGGACAACATCCAGAGCGCGGCCCAGTACCGCGAGCGCAGACACCCGCAGTGGACTGAGAACTACCGCCTCTACCGCGATACCGTCATCACGAACCGCCTGACACAGCGCCCGTCAGTGAACGCCCCCTCTTGGAGCGGCGGGAAGGGAGCCTAATGGCCGTAAGCCACGGGGGCCTGTTTATGCTCCTCGCCCTTGCCTTTCCGTCCCACCGGGTATAGAGTTCCGCGCCTACCAAGGGTTGTACCTCCGTTCCTCAAAAGGAGAGCCTATGAAACGCCCCAAGTTCGCTCGCGCACTCGTGACCTTCCTATGTGTCGTCACGGTTGTCAGCTTCTTCGGCTGTAGCAGGACGACCGGCCCCGCAGGCGCTACAGCACTTTGCCGCGACGGCACGTATAGCTACAGCGAGCACAGGCAGGGCACTTGCTCTCATCACGGAGGCGTTGCCGAGTGGGGGCCGTTCGCCGCGCCTTCGTCCGCAGCAACGGTCGAGATAGCTTCAGCCCCGACCCCGGCACCGACACCCGCCCCGGCATTTAGTCCAACTGCCAGCCCAACGCCAACGCCGAGCGCAACACCTACACCGGCCCTGAAAGTGACTCCGACGCCTGCGGAACTCTACTTCGCAGACGTGGCCGAATATCCGGAGTGGGAGAAGGATTTCGACGGCAGGGATTACGTCTACTTCAACAAGTCGAGCGAGCGCGACCCTGTCTACTCCGACCGCGTCAGAATGTGGGTGATGACGGTGGTGAAGGGGCCGCCCGAGCGTATTAGACGGGAGATGTCCGACGACGTGAGGTCGCAGGGCTTATCAACCGAAGGGTATGAGCGCTTCACCAAGACACTTACCTACATCTCTTTCGACTGTCGCAATAAGTCTTACCGTAGGCTAACAGGAACGGACTACGACGAGGACGGCAATCAACTCTACTCAAACCGCGAAGAGTATAGCTACACGTACGCCGCCCCGGACACCATCGGCGCAAAACTCCTTGAAGTAGCGTGCAAGTCTGAGGCACCGCAAGCCGCCGAGTCCGAAGCGTCGCCGCCGTACGTCTCACCTTCTCCCGCACAGAGGGCACGTGTTACAACGCCCTTAGAGACGGGCCCTCCGTCTGCGCCCGCGTATCCGAGCCCTTCCTACACGCCGCCCGTTGCCGAGAATGGCTCTTACTACGGAGAGATAAGTCCGAGGACTGGTAGGCCGAAGACTGTTCACGTGGAAGGTTATACCAGGAGGGATGGAACTTACGTCCGGGGGCATTACCGCAGCGCGCCGCGCAGGTGAGCTTCCGAACGATACCCCGTAACTCCCGCCCTGTGTCTCGCGGAAGGACGTAAAAATCAAAGTGCAACGTTGCACTTTGATCGGCCCGGCGACCACCACCACACCCAAACCCACCACGGCAGGAAGCTGCACCGCATCACACTCACGCCTCCGTAACGCTCGTATCGCCGTAGGGCTGTGTAAGAATCAGCATCCATTCACCTCCGCGCTAGTCCTCTACCGGCCGTAGATGCTCGTCAAAACGCTGCACCCCGCCGCGCCGCACATGCCTCTTCGCGTCCGCCCGGTTGACGTAGTAAGCCATCTGCTCGGCGTCAGACAGCCGTTGACCGTTGCGCGCCTTCTCCGCGAGGTCGCCAAGCGCCGGGGAGACCACTTCGAGCTTCTCTTCATAGTCGAGCGGCGCAGCTCTGACAATCCCGTCCCAATACCGCATCTGAAGCATGTTCCCGAAGTCATCATCCATCTTCATCGGGCCGCGCTCGACCGCGCCCGTCTCCGACACCTTCTCGGGGATGTTCCGCCAACGCCTTAGCTGGTGACGTGCAAGGTCGGAGTCGTGAAGGCCCACAGATGCCGCCCCGCGAGCGGGAGCAGCAGCCTTCTCGTCTTCGACCAGCAGGAAGAAGGATGTTGCACCCAACTTATAAAGCCCGTCTTTATCCAACTCGTCAGGCTTGAACTGATGAGGCCGCGAGCGGTCAACGCGCGTCAGCCCGTTAAGGTATTCAAGGCCGCCGTCCGAGCCGGGGTTAGTCTGTTCGGGATTCAGCCCGTAGACAGTCCTGTAAACGTCCGCAACCGCTTTTGCTTCGTGGCTCATGCGGAAGCTCAGGACGCGACACCTCCGCACGACCTCGCGCACCACCTTGGGGAAGACGCCCGAGAGCACGTCACGCCTCGCGGCAATCAGCGCCGAAGAGTTGGAGAAGAACTTCTCCAGACCGACGCGCGTGAGCGACATCATTTGAAGGTCGTCCCAGGTGTAAGTACCACCGCCGACCGTGACCGTCGGGCTAAGTGTCCGCAGTATCCGCAACGCTATGTCGTCGGCCTCAGTCGCGGGAGGGAATGACATAGGCTCGTGCAGGAAGGTAAGACCCCGGCCCAAAGGCGGCGCGTTCTGAGCGGCAACGGAGAGGAAGCCAGCAACGCACGCATGATACTTCGACTTGGTACGCGCGAAGTCGTGCAGCAGATGAATCCCCCATCTGTTAGGTATCTCCCGCGTGCCGTAGACCCCGGCGAAGTCCGACCGGGTTATGACGTGAACCTCGTCCCTCCAATTCGGCAGGACGAACTCGGAGCGGTCGGCGTCGAGTATGTGCTGATACTCGGCGAGGAAGGCCGAGCGGCCCGAGTCGGACAAGAACACTTCGGCCGCGTTCAAGTCTAAGCCTTCCCACACCGGCACGGCCGACTTGATCGTGTACGCACCCGGCCTCTCTTCGTCGGGCGCAAGCTCCACTTCATCGAACGAGGGTTGGGGCTCGCCGTCATCAGTACCAATCACGGTACGGTGCGAGAGCACGTCCGATTCATAGCTGAGTATCTGAGACAGCACGCCGTCGTCGCGCACGAGATTCTGAGGGAATAGCTTCAACGTCTGAGACGTGCCCGCAGGCAGTATCTCGTGAGCGATGATGTCGAGGTTCTTTCTTATGACTTCGGGGCTATAACGCCGGTTGTCGATGTCGTCGAAGACGAACATGGAGAACCGCATATCATTCAGACGTGAGCCGCGAACGCCTTCCTTCAGACCAAGTGGGATGATGCCCCAACCCGAAGCCGTGACGAGACGATCTTGTCGCCAGGCGGTCTGGACGCCGCGAGCGACGCGAGGATTAGCCAGACCGGGGTAGTAGTGGGCGACCTGTGAGGATTCGAGGCGTCCGCGTATTGATTCAAGGTGTCCTTTAGCGAGGTCGGAGTCGGCGCAGACGTAGCCGACCAGACCCGGCTCGTCGGTCATGCCTTCGGCTAGTGCGCCCTCGGCTATACACGCCCATTCGACGTGCGAGGATTTCCCGAGCCCACGCCCCCACACTAAAAGCGCGGTCAGTTCGTCGGCGGTCAGTTGCTCGCCCTGGAGGAGCTTCAATCTCGCGGGCCAATACCATTTCCAGAAGCGATGATGAAAAGGGGAGAAAGGTTTCTTGAACGTGCGCGGGCCGAGGCGCATCGTCCAACGTTCGTACCCTTCGGCTTCGAGCGCGGCGGCGTGCGCCGTCTTCTCGGGACGGTCGGGCGCTTCAAGAACACGCCGCACTATCTCGCGCGTCCTTCTCAGCCTTTCAAGAGTCGGGTTCATTCGTAGTCCTCGAAACGCGAGTCTTCATCGGCCAGCCACGCGACGACCTCGGCGCGGGATAGGCTCTGACCGTCTCGCTCCAACTCAAGGATCGTGCTTTGCACTTTACGCTCGCGCCAGCCGTCGTCTACGTCGAGGCTTATAGATTGGCGAGCCTTGCCGTCCGTGCGCTCGACTATCAGCGCGACCGCACGCGGGTCTTTCTCGGAGAGCTTATATAGACGTTCATAAAGAACTTCGGCGCGTGTGCGGCCCGCCGTGTCGTCGGGGTCAACCTCCGCGTTGAGCCTGCGCCACAGCGCAGCCACGGAAGTCTTAGGCCGCCCCGCGGGGTTGCCCGAGACGCCCTTAACAAAGCGCCCCTTGCCGTCACGGTCTGTCAGTTCATTCTCATCAGCAGCCATCAGTTAACTCCTTCAGCGACGCGGCAGATGATTCTGAGGATAGTAAATGCCCTCGGTAGCTTCGACGCGCATACGCTCGCCGTACCTACCCGCAGCCGCGTCGAAATAGAACTGGACGGGCCTCAGACGCTTCTCTCGCGCGAGCATCCGAAGGAACTTGTGAGACTCGGCAGCACCTTTGTACGCGTCGGGGTTATCAACGAGGCCCGACGACGCGAGAGCCTTCGACCCGTACTCGCCCGCGTAGGTTGCGGCTTCGCCGACGCGTCCCAACTGGAAAGCTTCATCAAGAGACTTCGCATACTTGCCGAAATCGCGCTCAGGCACAGAGTCGAGCGTGAGCGCAATCGCCCCGGCCTGCGCCTCGTCAATCTCGGGCGCACCCTGCTCGGTGCGTTCCTCAACGAGCACGCGATGGTCTTCGGACGTGTAGGGCGCGGAGTCGCCTTCAGTCTCGCGGCGGTCTTCGACGTTGCGACTCACCGGCTCGCCTTCGAGCTGCATGTAATTCGCGTCCGTCTCCACGGCGGGAGAAGCAGAGCCGCCGCCCCTCTTCCCTTTCTCCTTCGGCTTGTCGTAGAAGTTCACGCGCATGAAGGCCCCCGGCGTGCCCTTCAACGCACCGAGCCAGCCTTCGGCCTGAAACCCTTTAACAACATCGTCAACCACGAAAGGCGTTATTAGATTGAGAGCGGCAGACGCAGAGGTGACAGGCTTTCCGTCAACACTCTTCCCCTTCCACAAATCCACGCCCGCCGACGTGAGCGGTTGCAACTGACTGCGAAGGTAGCGCAGCGTCAGTGCGGAGAGTGTAGAGCGGTCAAGAACCTGCTTGCCGCGCACGGACTTGTAAGCAGACTGCGCCATCTGCGCGAGGTACTTCACCGTGTAGGCTTCGCCGCCCGTCAGGTCGTAAGTGGCCTTACCGATTCGCAGCCTACCGAAGTCGGAAGAACGCGGGTCAAGCGTCGCCGTGGCGGGCACCCCCAACTCGTCATGCGCCAACTTCACGAGCCCCGCCGTCGCCGCGAGCACGCCTAGTCCGCGAGATGCTTCGCGCAAGTGCATGAACGCGACGGGCCGGGTCGCCGGGTCAATCACATTCTTAAAAAAGAACGTTGGACTAACTAGGTTTGCCTTCGCCGCCATATTGCGCGGCGAGAAGAAAGCCACGTTTAGATTGTCTACAAACTTGCGGCCCCACTCGTAGCGGTCGAGGATTGGAACTTTCCCGCGCCCGGTACTCATATTCACGAGTTCGGCAATCGCACGGAAGGTCTTTTCATTCGTGTGCGGCCCGTCAATCACTCGCGGTACATACGTATCCCACGCCGCCACCCTAACCGTATCCATAGCCGCGGAGTAGGCCCGCTCAGAGGCTTTGTAGGCACGCGCGCCATATCTCGCCACCGGCACCTTCTCCACGGTTGACGCAATCTTGTCGGCCAGACGAGCAGCACGGAACGCCTCTTCAGGGCCGCTCCCCGCGCTCGACAGGAACAAGTTGGACTCCCGCATCAACGGGAAGTCAGGCCGCGAAGTTATGTCGCGCGCCAGAGAGCGCGCAGCGTCTTCACTGGCGAAGGCTTTGAACTGCGCGCGCAGCATCTCGGGGAAGTAGCTCGGGTGCGCGAGCAGTTGCGGAACCGCCTGGCCGCCTGTAGCCGAGAAGTCGAAGCCCGCTTTCATTTTCGGAAGCTGCGCCGCGTCGAGCGTCGTGCGGACGACCCGATGGAACAGCGAAGGCTCGGCGGCGGGAGGCGGGAGCGGAGCAGCAGGAGGCAGCCGACCGTCAGCACGCGCCTCGGCGACGGCCTCGTCGGGGTTACGGCCATCTATAACAGCTTGACTACGCACCGGCCATTCAGTGGGGTCAATGCGAGGTGTGACGAACTTATCCGCGCGAGGTCGAGGTTGCGGCGGCTCGCCTATATCCGCAGCATCGCCCCCCGCCCTTTCCCACAACGACGCCAGCTCGTCATGGGTAAAAGCCTGTCGCCGCCCTTCGAGGCGTCGCAGGGAATGAGCGAAGTTAAAAAGCACTTCCGCGCGTGGGTCGCCGTCTGCTTTGAGTTCAGCCCCGAGCTTCGAGACTTCAATCACCGAGCCGCGCGAAGGCGCAACGTCGGCCAATCCACCGACCACTTCGGGGATGAAAGAGGCGTCGCGTGTCGCACCGTCAGCGCGGGCGCGGCGTGCGAGTTCCAACAACTCGGCGTCTTCGAGCTCTACGGGCGCGCGGCCTCCCGGCGTCTGCACCCTCCACAACGCCACGCCAGCGGCATCCTCAATCGGCTTCACATCGTAACCATAGCGGCGAAGCACAACGTCAGGCTCCGCGCTGAGTTGGGCTTGAGAGGCTTGATAATGCAACCTTACTTCGTCAGGCGTCAGCGGCAGGCCCGCACGCAGTTTCCGCGACGCCTCTTTCACGGCCACGAGACGGCCTTCGAGAGCTTCGAGGTTCGTGCGGTCGTCGGCAAACGAAAGAGGATTGCGGAGCGTGCCTTCGGCCGCAGGACTCTCTACGTGCGCGGGGTCTGCCAGCGCGAACCCGGCCTGATTGACCGCACCCTTGATAGCTCCTTCCGCCGTTCCTTCATTAACTGCGCCCTGCGCCGCACCAAGAGCACCTTGCGCCGCGACGTGCCCGCCCAAGCCTAAGCCGCGCGTGTACTCCATTGACTTGCCGAGCAACCCCATCTCGACAACGTTTCGCACAGCCTCTTCAGGCGATGCCTTCGGGTCGGTGTCGAATATGCCGAGCATGGCGGCAACGGCTTCCGGCGTCGCACGTGCGCCGAACTTAGCTGCGGCCTCTTCGAGCAAAGCACCCGCGAGTTTCGCTTTAGCCACCGGCACAGGGAGCGTCACGGCCTCGCCGACGAGCTTATCCATTAACTGCGTCGGATGAGCAGCGTCTAAATCCGCGATGGAGTCATACCAATATTGTGCGGCTTGCCTCGCGTCGGCGGCGTGCCCCGCGAAATTCCATTGCCCGAGCGTAATCGCATCCAGAAGTGAATAAGCCTTCTCCGCAGCCTTGCCGCCGAGCGCGGCAACACCCATCGCCGCGCGCTCGACACCCGCAACGCCGGAAGGAGTGCCGTTGTAGCCGAACGTCTTAGCCTTCTCGGATTGGAACGCCGCTTCCACGTTCCGAGCCATCGGCGAGACTTCCGGCCCTTCGCCGACAGAAGCGCCTAAGACCTTTTCGCCGTGCCTCTCGGCGAGGCGCTTGTTGAGCATCGTGATAGCCGTCGGGTCTGCTATATCAACGTCGGCCATGCCACCGCTGCGGGCCTTATTCACGAACTCGTCGCCGTGCTGGAAGAAGCCACCCCGCGCTTGCAGTCCTACAACGTCGCGCGCGTAGGTGTCCGCGTCCGAGGGGTCTAAGCCGTTGCGTGCAGCCAGGTCACGATGAGCCGCGTATGAGATGTCTGCGCCCGTCATCACCGGAGTAACAACGACGCGCACAGTACCGCCCCGGCTCATCATCTGCCCTGTCTGAGGACTGACGGAATCCATCGCGCGAGACTCACCAGACCGTCCGGTAAGATACGCACCCGGCGCAACGTCGGAAGGTTCGCGCTCCTTCCGCGCGGGAGCTTCCCGCGCAACAGATGAGAAGTCGAGAGGCGCGTCACGAGCCACGGATGAGAAGTCGTAAGCGGGACGTGAGCCAATCGCATGAGACTCAGGCCCGACGTGTATGTGCGGCCCCGACGCCTTCACGCCTCGCGCAACGTCGTCGGCAGTTATGGGCCGGAACGGGATGCCCTGTTCACTCAGGTACGAGACGAGCGCTTGTCCTTCCCTACTGGACGGAGACAGAGGCACGTCGAAGGAATTGCGATGATCGAGGTTCAGCTTGACGTGGTAATCATCTTGCCCGAAGGACGTAACCGGAAGCTCAGAGTTGAAAGTCTGCTTATACCAATCCTTGACCTTCGGCGCACCCGTAGCCAGCGACCACGTAGAAGCGGCAGGTGCAGGAGTCGGAGCAACGGACTCAACAGGAGTCGCACGCCGAGGCTTACGCGCAGAGGGAGCAGGACGCGCGACAGATGAGAAGTCATAAGCGGGCGCAGGGGTAGGCGAAGGCGCTGGACGCGCGACCGATGAGAAGTCGAATTGTGACTCGGGCGTGCTCACGGTATCGGTTCAAAACCTCCAGCGCGGATAGCAGCGTCAACGTCGGCGTCAGACGCGCCTTTCAACTGAGGGTAGAGGCGGCGAGCGTCCGCCCGAGTTACATGCGTCTTTCCGGCAGCGGGAGCGGGCGTCGCCGAAGAAGCACCACGGCGCGCGGGTCTGTGTATGGGCGAAGGGGTGTAGTTAGAAGCGTCGGGAACAGCACCGGGGCCATCGGTTAGATTGATACCCAACCGCAGAGCTTCGCCGAGGCGCGCGTCGCGGCCGTCTCCCGACTTCGCCGCGAGCGACGGGAACAGCGCCTTGAAGTCCGCCGTGGTCATCAAAACGTGACCCTCCGCGTCAGTCGTGAAGGCGTCGCGGTGCGAGGCGAATAGCTCGCGTCGAAGCTCGGCGGCCTTAGCTAAATTCTTGTCGCGCTCGATTGCACGTTTCTTGGAATCAACGTGCACCGTCTCGCCGGTCGCAGGGTCTTTGAAATCGTACTCCCGGTTTCGCTCAATGCCGTCCGCAATACGCTCGTACTCTTCGGACTGTGCGGCGAGCTTATCGGCAGCGTCGAAACGCTTCTGAGTTGCAGCGTCGAAACGATTGTCCTGCGCGGCCTGTCGGAGCGTCAGACCTTGACGAGAGATGCCTATACGCTCCTGCCCCTGCGCGATGCGCTGCGCGCCCTGCCCCTCGCCGACGAGGTTGTGTCGGTGCGTCTCGGCGCGCCCCGCGTCGCGGTCGTCGTCCGCCTTGACCTCGGCGGTCGTCCTGCCATCTGTGCCGCGCGTCGCCTGGAAACCGCGTTGACCCAAAATGGTCTCTTCACCCGTCACAACGTTTCTCTCGACCTCGACCGTTTGCGACGGATTCGCTTCATCGGTTCGCGTGTATCGAATGACGTTGCCCTTCGAGTCGTTGAAGCTCTCAGCGTCAACCGGAATACCAGCCGCGTCCGCGTCCGCAATCAGCTTCGCGTGACGCCGGTTGTTCTCAGGGTCTAACTTCTGCCCATTGAGCGAACGCAGTATGCCGAAGATGCGCGCGACCTCTGCCTTGTGCGCCCGCTCCGCAGCCTTCCCCGCCTCTATGTCTGGCCTCGCTTCGGCGTACCCGGCTTGCGCGTTCTTCAGGCGGACGCCAGCGCGCGCGTCTTCGAGCTTCAGTCCTTCGACCTCCCGCGCGTCCATACGAGCGAGCCGACCGCGTATCTTCTCGGCGTCGTCCTCTTCGCCCAATCTTTCATCGAGCGTCTTGTCCGCGAGCCCGACCAGACCGCCGCCGATGGCCGCGCCCACCCCCGCCCACGGGTTTCCGGTCTCCCTCACGGCGCGAGACGCGAGACGGCCCGCACTCCGAAGCGCACCGCCCGCGCGTGAATTGGTGTTCACGTTCACCGGCTCCGACTCTATCTCGTCAAGACGATGCCGCCAGAACTTCTGAGGCTCACTGATACGCGCGCGCGTAGTAGATTCACCAGCGGCGGACGGTGCGCCCTCGCCCGAGTAGCCGGGGGGCATTTGTACTGTCTCTTGCAGACGAGCCTTGAAAGGGTCGTTCTCCACTTGTGGGACTGTCGAGTCGGGGCGCAGGCCCGAGAATGGGCTTTGCGCGGGAGGCGGTTGCGATGGTGCAGTAGGCGCAGGCTGTTGCCCGTCCTGCGCTCCGTACCTTTGCAGGAACTTCAGGGGTATGACTTCCGTCTTACCGCCACCCTCGTTGACGACCATCTCGTTAGGCGGCAAACCGCGCTCAGGGTCATCGCCCACGAGTGCCGCGTCGCCGGGACGCCTCAGAGTGCCGCCGCGTCCGAACAGCCCGAGGAACTTCTTGCCGCCGCCCTTCTGCGCCAGGTCGCCCAAAGGGTTGCCGCCCGGTTGTGGCTTTAGGTCTGGACTCCGGCTCTGTAGGAACTTGAACCCCGCGCCGATGCCCGCGCCCGCGAGTTTCCCCAACCCATCCCCGAGCGCCGAGTTGTTGTTCATCGACGGCATCGAGGGGAACTCCGGCCCGTTCCAGCCCGTCGGCTGAATGTCAGGGCCGACAGGTGGCGCACTCAGCGGCGCGTCGAGAAGGTCAGAGAAAGGGCGTCGCCGTCTGAGCGGCGGGGCAGCAGAACCGAAACCGGGGTAGCTCATAGTTAAACCTCACAAAGCAGAAACCGCCGCACTCGCGGGGCGGTCACTACATGGCGACCCCGTTAATGCGGCGGCTGGTACGAACCAACGACCTTTAAGTTATCAACGACGCTTCCGGTCTCTGCCGAAAGAGTGTTTCCGTTCCAACTCCGCAACGAGGTCTTTCAACTGATCGTAGACCTTGCGCGCTTCCTGCCTGTCTTTCACTTCCGCGACGAACTCGCGGAGCCTTTTAAGATTCTCAGCCAGCACAATTATACGCCCTTTACACCTACGTCGGAAGGTTCTTTCAGCGACTCAACGCGCCGACGTGCTGCCTCGAAATAGCCAACGCCGAGGCGTTCACGCGCGGGCAGCTTCTTTATCTCAGCCCACGGCAGCGCGGCGAGCTTCGACCATAGGCCCGACTCTTCAAACGGCTTCGAGCCTTCGGCCATCGCGCGCAGCCGTTTTAGTTCCGCGTCTTCAACAAGCGTCTTCACATCCCTGATTCCTCTGCGGACGCCTTGTGTCCATATAGTGTCCGCGAACTCCGTCACGAAACATCACGAACCGAAACCCCTAAACCTTCCGGCGGCGTAAAGACTGTTAAGGGGTGTAAAGTTCTGCAAAGTTCTGCATAAACCCTGCACGTTTTGTCGGAAATGTGTCGGGCGCGGCCGTGAGAGCGGTTTTTGACGGAAAAAAGTAGAGCCGCCCATTTGCAGGGCGGCCCTCGCTCTCTTCGCGCCGCGTCGTCTCGGAAGATGACGGCCGCGCTTTAGTCTTTCTCAACTTGAGTCCGATGCCTTACGGCATGACCGTGCCGACAACGACGCCCGCGGGCGTCGAGACCTCGTTCTCAAGCGTTACGAGGAGGCCGAAGTCCGCGAGCGTCGTCTCGGACTTTATCTCGGCCTCGTTGCGCCCGCCCGTGTTCACTATCTGGCCGAGCTTGACGTACTTGTTGTCAGGCGACACGGCCCAGAGCACGTAGACCTGTCCGGCCGGCGCGTCCTTCAATTCGTGGAAGCGCGCGACGACCGTGGTCGGGCCGTCCTTGCGCGGCTCTATCTGGAAGTTGACGCGCGAGCCCGTCAGAGCGCCCGCGAGCTTAACCTTGACCTCGCTCGTCGAGCCGCGGTTATAGCGCGGGATGTTGAGCATCGGCGCGGTGTAGGCCGTGGTCGCGCCCGCGGTCGAAGTCGCTGCGACGCGCTCGCCCGCCGGGCTGTTGAGCGGCACGACGGCGAAGCCCTGCGGCACGGCGCTGCGGAAGGCGTAGGCCGTGTCCGGGGCGTAGGCCGTCAGGTTCGCGTCGGGCGAGAGCACGAGCATGAACTTGTCCATCGGCGTCGTGAAAGTCTGCTGCGCGATGCCGTTCGTGAACGCGACCGGCCCGAGCATCGTGACCTTGCCGAACGGGTCGACCGCGTACAGATTCATCGCGGAGGCGTCCGCCGGGAGTCCCGAAAGGTCGAGCGCTATCTTCGTGCCGTCGCTCATGCGAACGATGCGCGCGCGCCCTTTGGCGGTCGAGAAGGACGGCCCCGGAGCGAAGTCCACGACGACCTCTTTGCCCGTCGGATACTGTATGACTGTCCATGTGCCGTCGGCGTTCTGGACTGCCTGCGTGGTCTGCGTCGTAGCTGTGGTTGTGTCCTGTGCGAAGGCCGCACCCGCGGCGGCAAACACGAGCGCGACCGCGCCCGCGAAGCTAAGCAAACGTCTACTCATCAAAATTTTCCCCCCTTTGAAAAAAGTCCCCAATTGTTCGATTGCTGTCCGCACGCACTTGCGACGAACAAATCATAATTGGCAACACGCATGCCGCCGGAGAAGGTTAGGGAGGTAAAAGAGTTAAACAGGCGCGCGCGGCACGTACGCGTACACGGCGATGTGATTCGATACAAAAACGTGTACGGAGTGAAGGCGGCGTTTTTGGGTTAGGGACTAGAGGCTGGTGAAGGTTGATGAAGGGGTTTTTCAGTTGCCTACGGCCTTAGCTGGAGGAGAGCAGTGATGGAAAAAGAGTCGGCTTTAGCCGAAAGACTAGTCTTTCGGCTAAAGCCGATGAATCTTCCGACGACTCATCCTACTAGCTTTAGCTAGTGGCAACTCACTGGCCGCTAGTACGAATACAACTCGTTGATGGCGCGGTAAACGTCTTCGACTTGAGGGAGTATCGCGTCTTCGAGTTGCGGCGCGTAGGCGACGAAGGTGTCGAGCGCGGCGACGCGTCGGACGGGCGCGTCGAGGTACTCGAAAAGCTCTTCGGAGATGCGCGCGGCGAGTTCCGCGCCGAAGCCGTGCGTGCGCGTGTCCTCGTGGGCGACGACGACCTTGCCGGTCTTGCGTACGCTCTCGGCGACGCGCTCGAAGTCGTAGGGCGCGAGCGTGCGCAGGTCTATCACCTCTGCGTTGATGCCCTGCTGCTGCTCCGCGTTCTTCGCCGCGACGAGCGAGCGCTGGACGAGCGCGCCGTATGTGATGATGGTCAGGTCAGTCCCCTCGCGCACCCTCTTCGCCTTGCCGAACGGAATCATGAAGCCGTCCGCAGGGTACTGCGACTTGTTGTAAGCCTGCCGGTATAGATGCTTGTGTTCGAGGAAGAGCACGGGGTCTTCGCAGCGTATGGCCGTGCGAAGAAGGCCGTTGGCGTCGAGCGCGTTCGAGGGGTAGACGACGCGCAGGCCCGGTATGTGCGTAAAGAGCGTGTCGCCCGACTGCGAGTGATAGACCGCGCCGCCCTTGAGATAGCCGCCGACGGGGCAGCGTATGACGACGGGGCAAGACCACTCGTTCGCGGAGCGCCAGCGCATGAGCGCAAGCTCGTTCCTTATCTGATGATAGGCGGGCCAGATGTAGTCGAAGAACTGTATCTCGACGACGGGCTTTAGGCCGCGCGTCGCCATGCCGATGGCGCGGCCGACGATGTTCGCCTCGGCGAGCGGCGAGTTGAAGACGCGCGCCGTGCCGAACTTGCGTTGAAGGTTGGCCGTGACCTTGAAGACGCCGCCCTTGCCCTTCACCCTCTCAAGGTTCTCTTCGCGCGAGCAGTCGGCCACGTCCTCGCCGAAGACCAGGACGCGCGAGTCGCGCGCCATCTCCTCGTGCATGCAGCGGTTGATTAAGTCAACCATCGTGCCCGCGTTGCCGGAGACTTCCGCGCCCTCCTCGTTGTCGAACTCATCGGAGGTCGGGTCAACGTCCGAAGAGTAGACGTAGAGCATCGCGGTCTCGGGCGCGGGCTGCCGTGCGGCGAGCGCGGCGTCGGCCGCCTCGTTAACTTCGCGGTCAACCTCGTCCTTTATCTTCTGAAGCTCTTCCTGCGTGACGAGTCTCTCTTCCACGAGCAGCGCGCCGAAGCGCTTGACGGGGTCGCGCTCGGCGTCTGTGGTGCGCTCTTCGTCCGGGCGGTAGAGGCGCTCGTCGTCGGAGAGCGAGTGCGAGTAGGGGCGTATGACCTTGGCGTGTACGAGCGCGGGGCCACGTCTCTCCCGGCAATGCTCGACGGCCATCTTCAAGGTCTCAAGCGACTCGACGGGGTCTGTGCCGTCGCAGCGCAGCACGAGCAGGTCGGGGAAGTTCTCGACCAGGCGCGACACGTCGCCGCCCGCGGTCTGCACCTCGACGGGGACGCTGATGGCGTAGCCGTTGTCTTCGATGAGAAATAGAACAGGGAGCTTGAGATTGCTCGCCGTATTCAGAGCCTCCCAGAACTCGCCTTCGCTCGTCGTGCCGTCGCCCGAGGAGCAGTAGACGACCTCGTCGCCATGGAAGCCGACGACCTTCTCCTTGATGTCGTCGGAGAGCGTCGCGCGGTAGCTCGCCTCCGCGCACCCGACGGCCTGTAGGAACTGCGTGCCCGTCGGCGAAGACTGCGAGACGATGTTGAGCTTCTTGTGGCCCCAGTGCGAGGGCATCTGACGGCCGTGCGAGTTGGGGTCATCTTCCGCCCCGACGCCCGAGAGCAACTGCTCCTTCGCGGTCATGCCGAGCTGTAGGCAGAGGGCGCGGTCGCGATAGTAAGGGTAGAACCAGTCGTGGCCCGCCTTCAACGCCAACCCGGCGGCGACGAGCACCGCCTCGTGGCCCGCGCCCGAAATCTGGAAGAAGATTTTGTTCTGCCCCTTGAGCTGAATCTCCTTGTCGTCAATCCGCCGTGAAAGGTACATCGTGCGATAGATGCCCGCCAACTCTTCGCGGCTCAAGCCACGGTACTCCCGCGCCTTAACCTCGGTCGCCATACACATTACCTCTATGAAAGATGATTGCCGCTAATCCTCGAACTCCGACTCGATGAAAAATTTGTAATCCTGCGCCATCGAGGGGTGGCCGTGCGCGAGCGCGACCTCTGCGCCACGCTCGTAAGCCTTGCGCGCGGCGTCGCGGTTGCCGGACTTCAGGTACGCGTTGGCGAGCATGCCGTAGGCGTTGCCCTCGTCGTCCGCGAGTTGTAGGTACTCGGTCAGCGTCTCGACGACTTCGCCGAAGCGCCCCTCCTTCTCGTACTCCTTCGCGAGCCCGAACAAGACCGCGGAGTTCTCCGGGTCGCTTTCGAGCATCATGCGGAAGAGGTCTATGCGCGATGAAGCCATTTGCGTTAATCAGGTGATGAGTGATGAGTAATGAGTGATGAGAAAGAACGGAAGTCTGTTCTCTTCACTTGTCACTTGTCACTTATCACTCATCACTCCCTCACAGCTACTTCCCGATTATCAATTTAGCAATCGTCTGCAACTGCATGTTGGACGTGCCCTCGTAGATGGCCCCGATCTTTGAGTCGCGCCAGAGCTTCTCGACGGGGTAGTCCTTGACGAAGCCGTAGCCGCCGTAGAGTTCGATTGCCTTCGACGAAACCCGCTCGGCGACGCGCGAAGAGTATAGCTTCGCCATCGCCGCCTCCTTGACGAAGTTGAGCCCCGCGTCCTTCATCCGCGCGGCGTTGTAGACCATGAGGCGCGCGGCCTCTAATTCAGTCGCCATCTCCGCGAGTTGAAACTGCACGCCCTGAAACTGGTTGATGGGCTGCTTGAACTGCGTGCGCTCGGCCGTGTAACGGAGCGCGTGCTCCAGAGCGCCGCGCGCCAGTCCGATCATCTGCGCGCCGATGCCTATGCGCCCCTCGTTCAAGGTCTCGATGGAGACCTTGTAGCCGCGGCCTAACTCGCCGAGCACGTTCTCCTTCGGAACCTTGCAGCCGTCGAGGATTATCTCGGTCGTCGAAGAGGCGCGTATGCCGAGCTTGTTCTCCTTCTTGCCGACCGAGAAGCCTTCAAAGTCCTTCTCGACGATGAAGGCAGTGATTCCGCGGTAACCGTCTTCGGGCTTCGCGTTGGCGAAGACGACGAACAGCCCCGCCTCGTTGCCGTTCGTAATCCAGAGCTTCTGCCCCGTCAGCTCGAAGTGGTCGCCCTTGTCCACCGCACGCGTCTGCATAGCGAAGGCGTCGGAGCCCGAGCCCGCTTCGGAGAGCGCGTACGCGCCGATGGTGTCCGAGGCGAGACGCGGCAGGTACTTCTTCTTCTGCTCGGGCGACCCCCAGCGTATCAGCGCGTTGTTGACGAGCGTGTTCTGCACGTCCATCAGGACGCCAACCGAAGGGTCTACGCGCGAAAGCTCCTCGACGCCGACAATCGCCATGAAGAAGGACGCGCCCGTGCCGCCGTACTCCTCGGGCGTCTCGACGCCCATCAGGCCAAGCTCGAAGAGCTGGCGGATGACCTCGGGCGACATCTTCGCGTGCTCGTCCATCTCCTCGACGCGTGGACGTATCTCGCCTTCGGCGAACTCGCGCACGCTCGCGCGGAACATCTGCTCGTCCTCGGAGTATGTGGTCAGAGGGCCGCCCGCGTAAGATTCGGTTGCTGCTTTACTCATGGCTTTACATCCCGCAAGTATGAAGTTGATTTTGTAACACCGTAGCATCGCTCAGACGCGCGCCCCCGGTCAACTCGCCAGAGTGCTTCAAACAGAACCGCGAACGGTAGTGAGCGGGTGTGCTTTTCGACGAAGGCCCACCCGTCGGAGCCTGATACCCGCTCACTACCGTTCGCGGTTCTGTTACTCGTCTTCGAGGATGCCGGAGGAGCGCAGTTCTTCGTGGCCGGGGATGTCCGCGGGCTCTATGGTCGAGAGTATTTCGCGGTCAACTTTGGGGAGCGAGACGAGGCGATTTGCCTGCTTGCTGAGCGTCGCCTCGAAGAGGTTGCGCGCGGTGCGTGCGTTGCCGAAGGTCTCGTTGCGCGAGGCCGTGAGCACGCCGAAGACGGAACCCAACTCACCCTCCGCGCCCTCCGTGAGCTTGAACTCGGCCTTCGTGCAGAAGCTCTTGAAGATGTGCGTTAGCTGCTCGACGCCGTAGTCGTCGAAGCGCAGGTGCTTGTTGAAGCGCGAGCGGAGGCCGGGGTTCGAGTCGAGGAAGTCCTGCATCTTGCCCGTGTAGCCCGCGGCGATGACGACGAGGTCGTCGCGGTGGTCTTCCATCATCTTCAGTAGCGTCTCGACCGCCTCCTGCCCGAAGTCGTTCGCGCCGCCCGTGGTGAGCGTGTACGCCTCGTCTATGAAGAGCACGCCGCCGAGCGCCCGTCGGGTCACGTCGCGAACCTTCATCGCGGTCTGCCCGACGTAGCCCGCGACGAGCCCCGCGCGGTCGGTCTCGATGAGGTGTCCGCGCCGGAGCACGCCGAGCGTGCGGTAGATTTGCGAGACGAGCCGCGCCACGGTCGTCTTGCCCGTACCGGGGTTGCCGTAGAAGACCAGATGGCGCGAGGCGGACAGGCTTTTGAGCCCCTGCTCCTCGCGTAGCTTCTGCACCTTCAGAAAGTTTATGAGCTGACGAACATCTGCCTTCACGCGCTCCAACCCGACTAACGCGTCCAACTCGGCGAGCAACTCTTCGAGCGGGCGCGGCGGCGGCAGTTCTTCCTCATCAATTACGTCGTCGCCCTCCGCCGCCTCCGCGTTCGAGTCGTGCGACTTCGCATCGTCGTCGTCACGCCTCGCGCCTCCTTTGACACCCGCGTCCGCGCGTGCGTCCTTCGAGGGCGCGCCGCCGGGGTAGAGCGTCCCCTTCAACTCGGAGAGCGCCGCGCGCTCGACCGCCGTCACAGTGCCGTCGGACTTTATGACGAGGTTCGCGAACTGGAAGAGCGCGCGGCGCGCGCGGTCGGCGAAGTTCGTCCCGTGCCGCGAGTCGTACGTCTCAAGGTACGAGATGCTGACGGGCGTTTGGTCGAGCCGCTTGAGGAGGTATGGCGGCAGGTCTGTCGAGTCGCGCAGAGGAAACGTCTCGGGCGCGGGCTGTACGCGGAAGAGCCCGCAGACCTCTTCGTAGTAACGCTGCTTGTCCGCTTCCGACGCGTCGCGCAGGTTTATGAAGCGCTGCGCCGTGAGCATCAACTGATTGTCGAGCACTGAGCGCGCGTCCGGCGCGCCCGCGCCGCGCCAGACCATGCGTATGCTCTCGCCGAGCGGCGCTACCAACTCGCCGAGCGTCCTCAACACGCCCGCCGCAAGCCTCCTGTTCTCCTCGTCCAAAAGCACCCGACGCCCCTCCGACACTCTCCCTCGGACCCGAACGGCGCGCGATTATAGCACCGGACGTTCTCACGGGATTGATGAAAGCACGACCGGCAAAAAAGAAAGAGGCCGCCGGATCTCCGACAGCCTCTTTACTCTTGATTCATAGCGCATACGGGACTCGAACCCGTGGTCTCCGCCTTGAGAGGGCGGCGTGTTAGCCGACTACACCAATGCGCCGAAAGCGAAGCGATTATAAAGGCTCACACGTGGAAATGACAAGTTCGGATGAGGTCGCGCGGGGTCGGAAGGCGTGAAGCGTAACACGAAGTTCGCAGGCTCGTGTGGGGCGGAATGGAGGGGCGCGGGAGGGTCTTTCGGGAGTCGGCGTGGGCGGTGTTATACTCGTTTGCGTCGCCGTTGGGTGGCGGCCCTTGTTTATTAAATTGACTCCCCTTCATAATCTCTGAAGAGCCGGACATCCGAATGGTCGAGAACCTCTACGCCGAAGCAGGCGACGCCGCTCACGAGACAGCAACACAGACTGAATTTCAGGCCGACTTCCCGCTCGGGATAGAAGGCTTCACGTACGGCGACCTGCACAGGCCGGAGCGCCTGCGCGCGCTGGCCGAGGCGTTCTACGCGCAGGTCTCGCGCGAGGACGCGTCGCTCGGCGCGTCTCTGGCGGAGTACGTACGTTCGCGCGGCGAGAAGCTGAAGGGGACGCGCGCGGAGTCGGAGCTTTTGATAGCGTCGGCCGCGCACCTCTCGCGCTTCGTCGCGCGGCTGTTTGAGATCGAGAGTGAGCGAGAGCGTCTGGCCGTCGGGATACGCGCGCAAGACCCAGTCTTTCAGTTCAAGCAGTTCGTGCAGCGCCGCGCGACGAAGAGCTTTCCGGCGGAGAGGGTCGCGGGGCTCGACGTGGATGCGTCAGACGCGGCGGTCGAGGCTCTGAGAGACGCGGCGTTCGCGGACACGCTCGGCGACGACAGGGAGTTGGGCGTCGCGCGCATGACGGTGCGTCTGCTCGAATGGGAGAAGAACTACCCGAAGGAGGGCGCGCGTCGCGAGGAGGAGTGGTCGGAGGAGCGCGCGCATGAGACTGAAAGCGCGCGTGCGAAGGTGAAGGGGACGCGGGCCGAAGAGTCGCTCGCCGCGTGGCGGACGGAAGATGAAGGCGTCGCTGTTGAGAACGAGACGGACGAGAGTCGCGCGTTCGTGCGTTCGTCCTTGAGACTGATCGAGGCTTGGGCGGCGGCGCACGCGCTGAGGCCGGACGCGCGCGAGCGCGTGAAGGGCTGGGTCAGTTTCCGCTTCCCGCACCCGCTCAACTACGAGCATCTGGTTCAACTCGAAAGGCCGGAGGCGGAGTTGCCCGAGTTGATGCGCGGCTTCGATAAGAATCTGCGGAGGCGCGACGGCTTCAAGCTCACGGACAGGCGTTACAACGCGCGCGAAGTTCTCGAAGAGGTCAACTACTGTCTCTACTGCCACGAGCGCGACAAGGACTCCTGCTCGAAGGGGCTGCACGAGCGCGACGGCTCGCTCAGGAAGAACCCGCTCGGAATAAGACTGACGGGCTGCCCGCTCGACGAGAAGATTTCCGAGATGCACGTGCTCCAACGCGACGGCGACCCGCTCGCGGCGCTCGCCGTCGTCATCATAGACAACCCGATGTGTCCGGGCACGGGCCACCGCATCTGCAACGACTGCATGAAGGCGTGCATCTTCCAGAAGCAGGAGCCG
>JBJMGR010000172.1:0-1875 GCA_045807805.1 Pyrinomonadaceae bacterium
GCGGCATGGCCGCGCCGCCACCAGCACCCGCGGGCGCGCAGGCCGCGCCAGCGAATCCGCACGCACAGCCAAACCCGCACGGCGGCGCGCACCTGCTCGAAGCACAGACGTTGCGCGACGCCTCTATGGCCTACGCCATCTCGGAGTTTCTGAAGCGCGGGCGCGACCCTCTGGTCGTTCAGGTCAACGGCACGTTCCACAGCGAGGAGCGCATGGGCGTGCCCGAACAGCTCGCGCACTACCGAAAGAGGGCGCGCGCAGTCGTCGTCACGATGGTCACGGACGCGAACCGCACGGGCTTCGACGCCGCGAGCATGTCCGCGCTCGGCGACTTCATAATCCTCACAGACCCCGCTCCCTGATTGCAGAGGATTGACTTGGCGCTCTTTGCGACCCCTTTGCGCCCTTTGCGTTCAGGCTCGGACTCTCTACACGCAAAGGTCGCGAAGAAGGCGCAAAGGTCGCGAAGTCAAAACAGCGACGACTTCATCAATCCGCATTCCGCAACGGCCCCGGCCGCTTGCCAGAACGCGCCGGGCTTGGCACAATGGCTGTTGGTTTTTGCTTCGCTATTAGCGACCGAGAGGCAGGTGTTGCCGGATTTTACCGAGTAGAGTTTAAGAGATACACACGAACAGTCGAAAGAGTTCGCCGGGAGCGCGAGAGTTCCCGGCCCGTTTTGTCGTAATGCACAGATAGGGAGAGTTGAGAGAATGGCAACCGTCATAGTCAATCAGGGCGAGTCGATAGAGAGCGCGCTGCGCCGCTTCAAACGCAAGGTCATGTCCGAGGAGATTATCAAGGACGCCAAGAAGCACGCCTTCTTCATGTCGCGCGGCCAGAAGGCCAAACTCAAGTCGGCGCTCGCGCGCAAGCGCAACAAGCGCAAGCAGCGCCCCATGCGCCCGCGCAGTTAAGGCAAAAGTTAAGACTAAAACGGCGCGGCCTTCATCCATGATGGATGAAGGCCGCGCCGTTTTGTGTGCGCGAACAGAACCGCGAGCGGTAGCGAGCAGGTAAGTGTACGCGATGCAGCCCGCCATCGTGACTTGCGACCCGCTCGCTACCGCTCACGGTTCTGTCTTTTTGCCTTCTTCAAGTTCAAAGGTTCTCTATCTCGACGGGCTCGACCGCGTCTGCGAGCGGGAAGCCGAAGACGCGCGAGTAGAAGTATAGCTCGCCTTCGAGCGCGCGCTTGATGTTCTCGGCCTTGCGGAAGCCGTGCTGCTCGCCCTCGAAGGCGACGTAGGCGACGGGCAGCTTCTTCCGTCGGAGCGCTTCGACCATAAGCTCCGCCTGGTTCGGCGGCACAATCTTGTCTTCGAGCCCCTGGAAGAAGATGACGGGGCACGAGAGGCGGTCTGTGAAGTTGATGGACGAGCGCTCGCGGTAGACCTCCGCGCGCTCGGGGTATGGGCCGACGAGGCGTTCGAGGTAGCGCGACTCGAACTTGTGCGTGTCGCCGACGAAGACCGTCAAATCGCTTATGCCGAAGTGGCTCGCGCCCGCCTTGAACGTGTCGCGGAAGGTCAGTGCGTTCAAGGTCGTGAACCCGCCCGCGCTCCCGCCCGTGATGACGCAGCGCTCGCCGTCAATCTCGCCGCGCTCTATAAGGTACTTCGCGCCGTTCACGCAGTCGTCAACGTCCACGACGCCCCACTCGCCGTTCAAGCGCTGCCTGTACTCGCGCCCGTAGCCTGTGCTTCCGCCGTAGTTCACGTCGAGGACTGCGATGCCCCGGCTCGTCCAGTATTGAGTTTCGAGGCGGAGCGTCGTCGTCGTCGCGGCGGTCGGGCCGCCGTGGCACTTGACGAGGAGCGGCGGGCGCTCGCCCTCGGGCGCGTCGAAGTCGCGGTTTCGCGGCGGGTAGAAGAA
>JBJMGR010000173.1:0-10061 GCA_045807805.1 Pyrinomonadaceae bacterium
AAGACGCGCCGGACGAGGTTCGGCTTATCCTCGGCCTCGACGAAGTTCGAGGGCGCGTCCCAGCCGCCGGGCGGGTCGGACTCTGTGCGTATCGAGACGTGCGCGCCGCTCTGCAACGCGACGACGACCTGAGCCTTGCCGTCCTTCACGTCGGTCGTGTTCGCGCGCGACGGCGCGGCGGCGAGCAGAGACGCGAGCGCGGCCAGAAGGATGGGGAACAGCCTACTTCTCATCCGTCTTACCTCTCTTGACGATGCGAATCTTCATCTCGTCCGCGGGCTGGAAGTCGGCCATGTCCACGCGCGTGAAGTAGCTCGTCGGCTCGCCCGTTGACTGCGCGCCGGGTTCGACTGCTGTTCGGGCCCCGCGCGCGGCTTCACTGTTTGAGGCCGACTGTGCGACGCCGCGCTCCGCCGCGCCTCGCCGTGTTGACGCTGACTGCTGAGTCGTTCCTGTCTGTTGAGTCATCGCAAGTCGTTGCGCCTCCGCGCGCGGCGCGTTCCGCTCGACGTAGACAATGCGCGTGACTACACGCTCGTGTTCGACGGGAAGCTCGACAATCTTCACGGGGGGCGCGTCGGTCGTACGAACGTATGCGTCCGTGGATTTTGTGGACATTGTAGCCGCCGACTGCGCGGGTACTTGCGTGCGCGCGGCGAGCGTGAAGAGCGATGCGAGCAGCGCGAGCGCGGCACAAGCGGCGACGGGCAGAGGCACGCGAAGTTCGGCCGAGAGCGCGCGACGCCAGAAGGGTGCTCGCACGCCGCCCGCGCGAAACTCCGCGAGCAGACGCTCGCGCGAGCGTGCGGAAGGCTCGGGCGCGTCCCACGCGCGAAGGAGCGTGCTCAACTCCGCGTCCTCGGAAAACTCTACGGCGTCGGCCGAAAGCTCTCGCGCCTCGCAAGCGTAGTCCGCCGTGCGCGCGTGAGCCGCGCGCCGCAAGCGGAACGGCAGAAGCCTCGTCGGTCTCTTCTCGTCGCTCATTTGCAGACCTTCTGCGCGGGCTCTACTCCGCGCGAACTTTTAAAGTAGAACGAAAGCGCACGCCGCAGACCCCGACGCGCGCGATGCAGGCGCGACTTCACAGTGCCCACGTCCGCGCCCACGACCGCCGCGACCTCCGCGAGCGTTAGCTCTTCATACTCCACGAGCACCACCACCTCGCGCTGCAAACTGGGAAGAGCCGCGACAGCCTTGCGAACCTCCTCGGACAACTCGGCGTCGAGCAGACGCCTGAGCGGCCCCTCATACTCGGCGGCGGCGGGCTCGTCTTCGAGTTCGTCCACGGAGGACTCGCCGCCGTGGCGTCGAAGGTGCTTCGAGGAGAGGTTGCGCGCGGCCGCGTAGAGGTAAGTGCGCAGCGATGCGCGCGAGGGGTCGAAGGCGTCGGGGCGTCGCACGAGCGAGAGGAAGCAGTCGTGCGCGACCTCCTCCGCGAGCGCGGCCGAGCCGAGCATCCGGTACGCGAAGCGGAAGACCGTGTCGCGATGGCGCTCGTAGAGAGCGAGAAACGCCGCCTCGTCTCCGCGCCCTGCTCTTTGCAGAAGCTTCTCGTCCGTCATCCGACGGGGCCGTGAGACTGCGCCCCCTCCTTGTAGACTCGCCTTGCTGAAAGATGATTACCCGGAAGTAAGAAAAAGATACGGGCGAAAATCAGAACCGCGAGCGGAAGCCTCGCGGTTCTCAAGCTCCGATGTAGGCGAGCCCGTCGGAAGTTGCA
The DNA here is from genome assembly GCA_045807805.1 of Pyrinomonadaceae bacterium. GTDB lineage: Bacteria > Acidobacteriota > Blastocatellia > Pyrinomonadales > Pyrinomonadaceae > QHXN01. Next base: position 1,721 of record JBJMGR010000173.1, read on the forward strand.
ACCCGCTCGCTACCGCTCGCGGTTCTGTTATTCCGCGATGACGCGCGGGCGTTCGGTGAGCGGGTGAGCCTGCTCGTATGCGTGCGCGAGTCGGAAGATTGTTGACTCGCCCCAGTGCGGCCCCATGAGTTGGAACGCAACGGGGAGTCCCTGCGAAGAGAGTCCGCAGGGCACGCTTATGCCGGGGATGCCCGCGAGGTTCGCCATGCAGGTGTATATGTCCGAGAGGTACATCGAGAGCGGGTCGTCGGTCTTCTCTCCTAAGCGGAAGGCGGGCGTGGGCGTGGTCGGGGTGAGCACGGCGTCGCATCGCTCGAAGGCTTCGAGGAAGTCGCGCTTGATGAGCGTGCGTACCTGCTGCGCCTTGAGATAGTAGGCGTCGTAGTAGCCCGAGGAGAGTACGTAGGTGCCGAGCATGATTCGGCGCTTGACCTCCGCGCCAAAGCCCCCTTCGCGCGTGCGGCGGTACATGTCGCGCAGGTCTTCCGGGTCTTCCGCGCGGTAGCCGTAGCGCACGCCGTCGTAGCGCGCGAGGTTTGACGAAGCTTCGGCCGTCGCGATGATGTAGTAGACGGCGATGCTGTACTGCGCGTGCGGCAACTCAACGTCAACAACTTCAGCGCCGAGTTCGCGGTACGCTTCAATCGCCGCCTCGACGCGCGCGCGTACGTCCGCGTCAACGCCCTCGCCGAGCAGTGCGCGTGGCACGCCTATGCGCGAGCCCTGAATGTTATCCGACAACTCCGAGGCGTAGTCGGGCACGGGCACGTCGGCCGTCGTCGAGTCGTGCTCGTCGCGCCCGGCGATAACAGCGGCGACGACGGCCGCGTCTCTGACCGTCAGGCCGAAGATGCTCACCTGGTCGAGCGAAGAGCCGAAGGCCACGAGCCCGTAGCGAGAGACGCGTCCGTAGGTCGGTTTGAGACCGACGATGCCGCAGAGCGCCGCCGGTTGACGCACTGAGCCGCCCGTCTCTGAGCCGAGCGCCGCGGGCACCACGCGCGACGCGACGGCCGCGGCCGAGCCGCCCGAAGAGCCGCCCGGCACGCGCTCGGTGTCCCAGGGGTTTCGCACGGGGCCGTAGGCTGAGTTCTCGTTCGAGGAGCCCATCGCGAACTCGTCGCAGTTGGTCTTGCCGATGATGATTGCGCCCGCCGCTCGCAGACGTTCAATCACCGTCGCGTCGTAAGGCGGGTGATAACCGGCGAGTATGCGCGAGCCGCAGGTCGCCTGCATGCCGCGCACGCAGATGTTGTCCTTGACTGCGAGCGGGACGCCGCGTAAACGTGCGCCGCCGGAAGAGTCTTGAGTCGAAGACCGCCCGCCGTCTATCTCTTCCGCGCGACTGAGCGCGCCCGCGCGGTCTATTTGCAGGAAGGCGTTGAGCGATTCGTTCACGCGCTCGGCCGCGTCGAGCGCGCGCGCGGCGACTGTGCGCGCGTCCGACGCGTCGCTTGAAAGCTCCGACGTAATGAGTTCGATTGTCTTACCGGGGACGGTCATAAGTTAGCTCTGAATGAAAGGCGCGAAGCGTGGGAAGCGTTTAGAAATTCTCTTTCTCTTCCGAGCTTGCGATGACTTTGGGCACGCGGAAGTGGCCGTGCGAAGGGTCGGGCGCTTGTTCGAGCGCGAGCGTCTGGCCGAGCGAGGGGCGCGTGGCATCTTCGCGCGGGCTTTCGGTGCGCTCGCCCTCGGGGGTGAGTCCGCCGATGGCGGGCTCGACCGCGCTCGTGTCCAGCTCGTTCAACTGCTCGACGTACGCGACGATTGACGCTATCTGCGGCGCGAGCGTGTGCAGCTCGTCGTCCGTGATTTCGAGGTGCGCGAGCGCGGCGATCTTCTCTATGTCTGCTTCGGTGATGGGCATAAGAAAGTAAGCTGTGAGCAGTAAGCAGTGGTTGAATTAATGCGGTCGGCGCGGCGGTTCTTAAAACGGCTCACCGCTCACGGCTCACCGCTCACACGATTCATGCAACTGCCGGCGGCGAGCAGGAAGCGTCGGCGCAGGTCTTGGTCGTGTATGGCGCTGGCGGCGTCGTCAAGCTCCGTGGCGCGGCGCAGCGCATTCTCCTCTTCGACGAGTCGGTCGTACTGCGAGCGTCGCGCGCGCGCGCGTTCGCGGCCGACGGTCTCGGGGTCAATGCGAAACTCGACGTATGTGACGAGCGCATGCCCGAGCATGGAGTTGAGCCGGAAGATGAGTTGCGGGCTCACCTTTTCGAGCTGTTTGCGCCACGTCACGTCGGGCACGGCGACGACGAGCGTCTTGTTGTAGAGCCGGAAGGGGACTGCGCACCCGCGCATCGCCTCGCCCGCCGCGCGCCGCCATGCCGCGAAGGCCGCCGCCTCCGAGACTTCCGCGCTCTCGCCCGCCGCGCGTAGAAGCTGCGGCAGCGCTTTGAAAAGGTCGTCCATGGGAAATTCTGATTTCCGATTTTTGATTTGCGATTTGTTGCTGTTAGCATTCAGCGCTCAGGTGCTCACGACTCAACTCTCTGTCTTGGCTGAGTGCTGAGTGCTGAATGCTCTTAAAATCAAAAATCTAAAATTCGACGGTGAGTGTAATGGAAAACGAGCGGGTGTCACAAGCGGGGGGCGGCGCGGGCGCGCGGGGTTTGGAGGGGATGACGCCGCTGATTCTGGCGTCGTCGAGCCCGCGCCGTTCGGAGATTCTGACGGCGGTCGGCTGGCCCTTCGAGGTGCAGGCCGCGCACATAGACGAGACGCGTCTCGAAGGGGAAGCGCCCGAGGAGTTCGTGCGGAGACTCGCGCGCGAGAAGGCGGAAGTGGTCGCAAGCACGCGCCTCTTCGGACTCGTGCTCGGCGCGGACACGACCGTCGTCGTCAACAGCCACATCCTTGAGAAGCCGCGCGACGAGGAGGACGCGCGTCGAATGCTCCGGCTCATGAGCGAGTGCTGGCACGAAGTCCTGACGGGCGTCGCGCTCGTGAGCGCCGAGTCGGGCCGCACGGCCGTCGGGCTAGAGCGTACGCGCGTGCGCTTCGCCGCGATGACAGACGAGGAGATAGCATGGCACGTCGAGACCGGCAACGTGCTCGACAAGGCGGGCGCGTACGCCATACAGGGACGCGCCGCCCTCTTCATCGAAGGCATAGAGGGCGACTACTGGAACGTCGTCGGCCTGCCCGTTAGGCTCTTGTATAAACTCGCGCGTGGGTTCGATGAAACGATGGATGCGGAACGCTGAACTGATGAAGAGAAGCCTTCTCTTCGTCAGTCACTCTTCGTTACACTGACGTGAAGAGGCCGCCCCACTTCTTGCGGGGCGGCCTCTTCACGTCAGTGGTCTGAGTTGAAGACTATTTCGCGGCGAGGAGCTTGTTGAGGCGGTCGGAGAGCGCGTCGACGAGCTTGCGTTCGGGGTCGAAGCCCGCGATGGGAGCGCCGGAGATTTCGCCGCCGCGGTCGAGTATGACTATCGCTGGAAGTTGGTCGGCGCCAGTGTGCTTGAAGAGCGCGCCGTCCGGGTCGCGAAGCACCGCGACCTTCAGGCCCGACTTGCGCGCGAACGCGCGTAGCTGTTCGTCGGTCGCGTAGTTCTTCGACTTGGGCGAGTCGGAATCGGTGCTCACCCAGTAGACACGCACGTCGCGTGCGTTGAACTGGTCGGCCAACTCCTGAAGCCCTTGCGCCTGCGTCTTCGAGAGCGAACCGAGCCACGTCGAGCCGAAGCCGAGCACGACCACGTCGCCCTTCAACATCTCCGAAGTTATCTCGCCGCCGTCGGCGGAGCGCAGCTTGAAGTCGAGCCTTCCCGAAGCCCCGCCCTGAAACGCCGAGGCCGCGACCGCGAGAGCCATCACAGACGCGAGGGCGAGCGCGAGAGTCAGCGCCCGCCGTCTTTTGAGTGACATTTGAATCTCCTTAAGCGAGGTGGCGAAAGTCTATCGAAACTCACGTTCGGGCTTGCCGCCACTGCCTTCTTCGCGTCGCCGCTTCGGTTTGCGAGGGCCGCGAAAATTGGCCGACACTTTGATGTGCAGTCAAATCGAATGGTTGGACTTAAAACACAGCCGCGCCACATGCCTTGCGCGCCTCGGATTGTATAACGTTTTCGGCTTTTCACAACCGTCCGCTGCCGCGCGAAAGTTTCGCCACACGCGCGCACGCCCTGCGCGAAACAACGGCGGTAACATCGTGTCCGTCATAAATGCGGTTCAATCGCGGAGGAGAAAGCTATGGAGAAGAGGCTTGAAGGAAAGCGCGTCGCGATACTCGTCGCCGACGGTTTCGAGCAGGTGGAGTTGACGGGGCCGAAGGAGGCTTTGGAAGCTGCTGGCGCGGAGACGCGGATTGTCTCGCCGGTCGAGGAGGAGGTCGCGGGCTGGAATCACTACGACGCGGGCGACCTGTTCCCTGTTGACGTGCCGCTCGCGGAGGCCGACGCCTCAGAGTTCGACGCGCTGCTCTTGCCGGGCGGCGTCGCCAACCCAGACCAGCTACGCATGAACCCGGAGGCAGTCCGCTTCGTCAAGGCATTCTTCGACGCGGGCAAGCCCGTCGCGTCCATATGCCACGGCCCCTGGACGCTCATCGAGGCGGGCGCGGTCAAAGGCCGGAAGATGACTTCGTGGCCTTCAATCAAGACCGACCTCATTAACGCTGGCGCGAAGTGGGTTGACGAAGAGGTAGTCACCGACAACGGCCTCGTCACCAGCCGCAAGCCCGACGACATCCCGGCCTTCAACGACAAGATGATCGAAGAGTTCGCCGAAGGCACGCACCGCGCTCAGAAGGCAGCGGGGAAGTAAGGGAAAGGATGAAGGCGGAAGGATGAAAGCGTCGTTGTTAGAAATCGTATACGTCTAAACAGCTTTCACTTCATCCTTCATCCTTCCGCCTTCATCCTTTCTTCGGCGGTACGCCGAACGCTTCCATGTGGAGCGCGACGTAGTCGTGCCAGGTGTCCATGTCGCGCGCGACGAAGGGCGTGTTGGCGGGCAGGCGCAAGACCTCCTTGCCGTGCGCGTCGAAGAGCGCGCGAAGGCCACTCGCGGGCACGACGCTCATAAGCTCTTCACGCAGCGAGAGGTCTATCAGAACCGGGTGGCCGCCGCGCCCGCGCCACTCGGGTAGGATGAGCCGCGCGCCCCTGCGCGCGTGCGCTTCGATGAGACTCTCGATTGCGCACGGCGGCACGGCCGGTTGGTCTACGAGCGCGACGAGCACCGCCCTCGTATCAACTGAAACCGCCTCGACGCCGCGCGCGACAGAGACGCCCATCTCGCTCCCCGCGTCGTCGTTGACGGCGAACCGCACGCCCGTCAATCCCGCGAGCGCCGCGCGAACCTCCTCGCCCCGGTGTCCGACGACCACGACGACTTCACACGCGCCCGCCTCTCGAAGATTCGCGACGCAAGCCTCGACGACGCTCCGCCCGCCGAACGGAAGCAGCGCCTTGAACGCGCCCATGCGCCGCGACTGTCCCGCCGCGAGGAGCACGGCCGCGACGCCGCTGTCGGGTCTATCCATTGACGAAGATTCTCAGGCGGACTGTCTCAGCTCTTCGAGCGCGCGTAGGACGAAGGGGCGCGCCATCTGTTTGCGGTAGTTCATGAGATGGTCTGTGTTGTCGAGCGGGCGCGCGCGTAGGTAGCAGGCTTCGGCCGCCGCGCGCATGCGCTCGCCGTCGAGAGGGCCGCCCGCGAGTGCGCGCCCGGCCGCTTCCACTTCGAGGGGCGCGGGCGATATGGCGCCGAGCACGACGCGAGCCTCGCGCACAGTCCCGTCCTCATCCTCGTCGAGCCGCGCCGCGACGCCGAGCACGGGGAAGTCGAACGCACCGCGTCGCCGAAGCTTCTTGTAGACCGCGCGCCATCCGGCGGCGGGCGGCAGGTGTATCTCGGCCAGCAGTTCGTCGGGGCGCTTGTGCAGGAAGTCTATGCCGTCGTCGTTGTAGAAGCCGCGTGCCTCGACCATGCGGTCTCCCACTGTCGAGACCAGACGCAGCCGCGCGCCAATCGCCACCATCAGCGGCACGAGGTCTGAAGACTGCACGGCCCAACACTTCGCGCTGCCCGGCGCGACCCAGCACACGTCGCCGTCCTTCTTCAGGCAGAAGTTTATGCCCTTACGCCACTCGTAGTTCTGGTCGTAGTAGTTGCAACGCGTGTCGAGCAGAAGATTGCCGCCAATCGTCCCCATGTTCCGAAGCGTCGGCGTCGAGATGAGCCTCGCCGCGCGCGCAACCGATGGGTAGTCGCGATTGACGACGGGGTGCTCGACTATCTCCGTAAGGCTCACGCCCGCGCCTATCCTCAAACCCTCTTTTCCATCACCCTCAATCCTCTGCAACTCCGGCACGCGCCCGACCGATATGACCACGCGCGGCGTCTGCTGCCGACGCTTCATGTTCGGATACAAGTCCGTCCCGCCCGCCACGAACTGCCCCGACGGCCCCGCCTCGCCCATCAACCGCACCGCCTCGCCCAACGTCTTCGGCGCGAGGTAGGCGAATTTAGGAAGTCTCATCATAAGCTTTTATTCTCGCGCCCCGCCGTTGCGGCCTTCGCCGATGTGGCGCTCGAAGACGCTGATCAGGCTGTTCAGGCGTTCGTCGGTCTCCGCGCCCCTCTGCTCGGCGCGAAGTTGCGCCTGAGCGAGGGCGGCGACGTGCCCTTCGGTTCTCACCTGCGCCTCGGCCAGCGCGCCGAGAACGCCCTCGATTCTTTCGATTCGACTGAGCGCCGCGTTCGCGAGGCGGTTGAGGTTGGCGTCAGTCTGCTGCTGCTTCGCCGTTAAATCGGCCAACTGCTCGACGATGAACTCCATATGCTTTTGCGTCTCGTCACTCATAACTTCTCCTACTAAGAATGCACGGCCACGCGTGGCATCTCTTTGCCGTCGCCGCCTTCGGCGGGCGTGAGCACCTTGAGCGGTTCGGGCCACGCGACTTCGGGGACTGCGAGCGGGCCGAAGCGCGCCTCCTTGCCCTGACGCTTTGCGCGGAGCGCGGCGAGAACCTTCTCGGGCGTGATGGGGACTTCGTCTATACGCACGCCGACGGCGTCGTAGACGGCGTTGGCTATCGCGGGCATGACGGGGAGAAGCGGCCCCTGTCCTACCTCCTTCGCGCCGAAGGGGCCGTTGGGGTCTGCGTCCTCGACGAGGTATGTGATTACGTCGCACATCTCCAAAGTCGTCGGGCTCTTGTATTCAAGCAGCGACGGGAATTTGTGTACGACGTTTCGGTTCCCACGGTAGACCATCTCCTCCATGAGAGCCTCGCCCAAGCCCATGTAGATTGAGCCTTCGACCTGTCCCATGACGAGCATCGGGTTGATGCTCCGGCCGATGTCGTGCGCGACCCAGATGCGTGGCACGTTTACGTAACCCGTCTCGATGTCAACGTCAACTTCGGCGACCGCGGCCGAATAACTATACGCGGGCGAGGGGCCGACGCCCGCGCCCTTGAACTTGCCGGGCGAGCGCGGCGGAACGTATGAGCCGACGGTGCCGATGGTGCCGTACTTCGACTCCGCGAGCACGACCGCCTCTGCGAACGTGACGCCCGTATCCGGGTTCTCAACGTCGAAGACGCGGCGCTCCGCGAAGGAGAGATTCGTCGAGGGCACGCCAAGTTTTTCGGCGACGGCCGTGGTCAGAAGTTCGCGCGCGCGCTCGGCCGCCTGTATGGCCGCGTTGCCGGTCATCAAGGTGACGCGGCTCGAATAGCTGCCGAGGTCAACGGGCGTCAGGTCTGTGTCGGCCGTGACGACGCGTATGTCGAAGGGGTCTATGCCGAGAACTTCGGCGACGACGTATGCGAGCACTGAGTCAGAGCCCTGGCCTATGTCGGTCGAGCCGCACTGGACGCAGACGCCGCCCTGTCGGTCGAGGCGCAACTGCACGCCCGAGTGCGGCATGCTGTTCCAGTAGATGGGAAGGCCCGCGCCGCAGATGTAAGAGCTGCACGCGAGGCCGACGCCGCGACCCTCCGGGAACTTTCGGAACTTGTCCTTCCAGCCGGAGCCTTCGACGACACGCTCGATGCATTCGCGCAGACCGATTGAGCCGACGCGCAGGTAGTTGGCCGTGACCGTGTTCGGCTCGACGAGGTGATTCAGACGCAACTCCGCAGGGTCGAGGTTCAACTCTTCCGCGACCTTGTCCAACTGCACTTCGAGCGCGAAGCGAGGCTGCGGGGTGCCGTGCCCGCGCTTGGGGCCGCACGGCGCTTTGTTCGTGAAGGCGCGAAGTCCCCGGAAGCGGTAGCGCGGGACATCGTAGGTGACGGTCTGTAGCGCGCCCGTGTAGAAGGTCGAGGCGACGCCGTAGGAGCCGTATGCGCCGCCGTCCAGGAACGATTGAAAGTCGAGC
>JBJMGR010000174.1:0-25554 GCA_045807805.1 Pyrinomonadaceae bacterium
GACGGCGTCCAGCCCCAAGGCGTGAAGAGCCTGTGCGACTGTCTCGGCGCACGCGCGTGCGAAATCAATTCGACCCCGCGCTCGCTCGCCTCCGTCACAAGCGAGTCGCTCCAAGGCTCTTCCGCGAGCAGCGCGTCGCCCGCGCGCGCGAGCCAAAGAAACTTCTCTGAGAGGCGGCGGTTGAGCGCGTCGAACGACGCCGTACGCCTGTAAGGGCGGCCCGGCGCGAAGGCGTAAGCGTCAAGCTCCGTCTCGAAGTCCGCGTTCATGTGCCACAGTCTCGACTCCACGTGTGAGAATATACATGAGACAGAACCTTTAAGAGTGTGAGGGCTTCGGCGTGAAAGTCTGGAGGCTTGAGGTCGAGTACGAGGGGACGCGCTACGGCGGGTGGCAGAGGCAGCCGCACGCGCGAACCGTGCAGGGCGAGTTGACGAAGGCCGCGGCTGAAGTTTTCGGCGCGGAGATGGAGGTCGGCGGCTCGGGCCGCACGGACGCGGGCGTCCACGCGCTCAGGCAGGTGGCGCACCTGAGGTCGAAGGGGAAGGCGAAGGGTAGAGAGAGACAGCCTTCGGCGCGGCAGATTCATGCGGGACTGAATCAACTGCTGGCGCACGACATAAACGTGCTTCGCGTCTCGACGGCCCCGCAGAACTTCCACGCGCGCCACGACGCGCTCGCGCGCTACTACCTATACCAAATCTCGACGCGCCGCACGGCGTTTGCGAAGCCCTTCGTCTGGTGGGTGAGAGACCGCTTGGACGTTGCACGGATGTCGCGCGCGTGCGAGCTGTTCCGTGGCACGCACGACTTCCGCTCCTTCTGCGAGTCGTCCGAGGCGCAGCGCTCGACGCTCGTGCGCGTCGAAGCGGCTGAAGTCTTCACGCGCGACGGGCTCATACTCTTCCGCGTCGGCGCGAGCCATTTTTTATGGAAGATGGTTCGACGCCTCGTCGGCGCGCTCGTCGAAGTGGGGCGCGGGAATCTGTCGGTCGAAGGCACGGGCGCGCTGCTCGAAAGATACTCGAACGAGCCAGCGGCGTGGACTGCGCCGCCGTCGGGCCTCTTCCTCGAACGCGTGCTCTACGAGGGCGACGCCGCGCCCGACGCGTCGAGCGCATTCCACTTCAACTTCTCCGGCGGATGATTAGGCGGGACGCTTCGGCTCGGGGTTATACCCGCGCTCTCCGAACGGCGAGAGGTTGTCGAGCCAAAGCTCTTCGAGTGCCTTGAGGTCGTCCGAAGGTTTATAGTCCGGCCGCTCGTTCGGCGTGAGCGTGTCGAGCACCTCGAACTCGAAAGCCTCCTCGCCGAACTCGTTCCAGTCCTTCTGAAGCTCGCGGTTCTGGTGGCTGCCCATACGTAATGCCGCGCGGTGTCGGTTGAGAATCGCAGGGAGGTTGACACTCGTCCCGACCAGCAGCTTGCCGTTGACCGTATTCCGAATCTGGTAGACGCCCATCGGGCGCGGCGTCTCCTTGTACTCGCGCAGCAGTGCCTTCTTGTCCACGGGTATTCCTTAACGCGTCTCGCCATCAGCAAGAGGATGCGCGCATCAAGCCTTGAGCCTTTCGAGGAAGAGCTTTCGGAACTTCGAGACTTTCGGCGCGACGACGGCGCGGCAGTAGGGCTGTGAAGGATTATTCTCGAAGTAGTCCTGATGATAGTCCTCGGCCGGGTAGAATCTGTCGAGCGGCACGACCTCCGTAACGATTGTCGAGTCCCAGACGCGCGCGGCCTCCATCTCGGCGATTGTCTGCTCGGCCGTCTCGCGCTGCTCGGGTGTGTGGTAGAAGACCGCCGAGCGATACTGCGTGCCCACGTCCGCGCCCTGACGGTTCAAGGTCGTCGGGTCGTGTATCGTAAAGAAGACTTCGAGAAGCTCTTTGTAGGAGACGAGGGAAGGGTCGAAGGTTATCTGCACGACCTCCGCATGGCCCGTCGTGCCGTCGCAGACATCCCTGTAGCTCGGGCGCTCGACGTGGCCGCCCGCGTAGCCCGACACGACGCGCTCGACGCCGCGCAACTCCTTGTAGACTGCCTCAAGACACCAGAAGCATCCGCCCGCGAGCGTCGCCAACTCTTTAGACTGTTCCTTGCTCATAGCCGTCTGAATCCCCTGACTCTGAAAAATTATTCCGCGTGCGAGTATAAACAGAACCGCGAGCGGTAGCGAGCGGGTCAGCGGAACGCGGAACGATGAACGCTGAACGCTGAACTGAAGTCAACTGGCTTTCAGTTTATCGTTCCGCGTTCCGCGTTCATAGTTTCAGACACCCGCTCGCTACCGCTCGCGGTTCTGTTCTCGCGTCTAACCCTGAAAACCTTGCGCAAAACGGCCCGCTCAAAGAGAATCGAAGTGAGCCGAACTTTTAGCAGTCAAGCCTTCGTCTATAGCCCTCGCCGGTCTAAATCTTTCGACGGAGTAAAGCCTTTGCGCCCGCGTCAAACGTACTCGAAATGCTTCCGCACCGCCGCGCTCGCGTGCGCCGTATTGCTCTGCGCGTCGGCCTCCGGCGCGCGTGTGAAGGGCACGCGCGAGTTGGAGAAGAGAATCGCCGGGCTCGTCGCGGAGAGCGGCGCGGAGACCGTCGCCGTCGCCTTCCGAGACTTGCGGACGGGCCGCGAGTTGTTTGTTAACGAGCGCGTGAGCTTCCACGCGGCGAGCACGATGAAGGTGCCAGTGATGTTCGAGGTCTACAGGGAGGCGCGCGCCGGGATTTTGAGGCTCGATGAGAGCATAGCTGTCAAAAACGAGTTCAAGTCAATCGCGGACGGCAGCGCCTTTTCGGTCTCGCCCGCGGACGACTCCGAGCAGACGCTCTACAAAAAAATCGGCGGCACCGAGACCGTGCGCGAGCTTGTGCGCCTGATGATAACCGAGAGCAGCAACCTCGCCACGAACATACTCATCGACCGCGTCACTCCCGCGCGCGTCATGGCGTTGCTTCGCGGTATGGGCACGCGTGACATGAAAGTCCTTCGCGGCGTCGAGGACGGGAAGGCTTTCGAGCGCGGGATGAACAATACAACGACGGCGCGCGACCTGCTCATTCTGTTTCGCGCGCTGGCCGAAGGGCGGGCCGTCTCTGCGGAAGCCTCGCGCGAGATGGCCGACGTGCTCGCGGCGCAGAAGTTCAACGAGGGGATTCCGGCGGGCCTGCCCGCGAGTGTTAGAGTCGCGCACAAGACCGGCTCGATAACGAAGATCGAGCACGACGCAGGCGTCGTCTACCCGCCGAACCGCAAGCCCTACGTCGTCGTCGTGCTCGTGCGCGGCATCGCGGACGAGGCCCGCGCGCACAAACTCATCGCGGACATCTCGCGCGCCGTCTACGAGGACGCGCTCGCATCAAACTGAGCGTTATTTGCGGCAACCAATCGCGCGCGCGGTCGTATAGAAGATTTAACTCACTCTTCACTCCCGAAGAAAGAAGACGAAACTGATGTCCGACTCGGTCGAGGTTGTAGACAAGGCGGAGGCGCAAGGGCCGGGCGAAGAGCCCGGACTCTTCGCGGCCGTGCGCGAAGCGATACGCGGCGCGCACCCGAAGTACGACTACACCGAGGGCTCAATCGGCCGCGCGATACTGCTGCTCTCAGTCCCGATGGTTCTTGAGATGCTCATGGAGAGCGTCTTCGTCGTGTGGGACATATACATGGTCGGGCACATAGACAAGGAGGCCGTCGCGACCGTCGGCCTGACCGAGTCCATGATGACCATCGTCTACACGCTCGCAATCGGACTGAGCATCGGCACGACCGCGATGGTCGCGCGACGCACGGGCGAGCACGACCCCGAAGCAGCCGCGCACACGGCCGCGCAGACGCTCGTGCTTGGGCTTTTAATCTCGCTCGTGATAGGCGCGGCGGGCGTGCTGCTCGCGCCGCGCCTGCTCGCGGGGATGGGCGCCGAGGGCGCGGTCGTCGCGCGCGGCAGCAACTTCACGCGCGTGATGCTCGGTTGTAACGCGTCGGTCGTGATGCTCTTCCTCATCAACTCGATCTTCCGCGGCGTCGGCGACGCGGCCGTCGCGATGCGAGTGCTGTGGCTCGCCAACGCAATCAACATCGTGCTCGGGCCGTGTCTCATCTTCGGGCTCGGGCCGTTCCCCGAGATGGGCGTGACGGGCGCGGCCGTGGCGACGAGCATCGGGCGAGGGACGGGCGTGCTCTTCGCCCTCTCGAAGCTCGTGCGGCCGGGCGGGCGCATACAGTTAGAGCGGCGGCACATGAGTCTCGACCCGAAGGTCATGTTGAGGCTCGTGCGACTCTCGGGGAACGCGACCTTTCAGGTCTTCATAGGCATGGCGAGCTGGGTCGGGCTGGTGCGCATACTCTCCTACTTCGGGAGCGCGGCCGTGGCGGGCAACACCATCGGCCTGCGCGTCATCATGTTCGCGCTGCTGCCTTCGTGGGGCATGTCGAACGCGGCGGCGACGCTCGTGGGCCAGTCGCTCGGCGCGGGCAAGCCCGAGCGCGCGGAGCAGGCCGTTTGGCGCGCGAGCTTTTACAACATGATCTTCCTCGGGGCCATCGGTCTGGTCTTCGTCGTCTTCGCAGACCCCATCGTCGGCTTCTTCACGCACGCGGCCGCGGGGCCGGAGGTTCAATCTTACGGCAAAGACTGCCTGCGCATCATCGCTTGCGGCTTCCTCTTCTACGCGTACGGCATGGTCATCACGCAGAGCTTCAACGGCGCGGGCGATACGCGCACGCCGACCATCATCAATCTCTTCGTCTTCTGGCTCTGGGAGATTCCGCTCGCCGACGCGCTCGCCTTCCACTTCGGGATGGGGCCGCGCGGCGTCTTCCTCGCCGTAACCATTGCCTTCTCGACGCTCGCGGTCGTGAGCGCGCTCATCTTCCGACGCGGGCGCTGGAAGACGCGCCGTGTGTAGAACCGTTCGGACGCGGAAGGAATAGGAGAGCCTTGTTCGACAAACTCGTGGAGCAGAAGATTCGTGAGGCGCAGAGGGCGGGCGAGTTCGACCGCCTCGAAGGCGCGGGCCGCCCCATAAACCTCGACGCGTACTTCTCTACGCCCGAGGATCTGCGCGCGGGCTACGCCGTGCTCAAGAACGCGGGCGTGCTGCCCGAAGAGGCGCAACTGCGCGGCGACATCAACGGCCTCAAAGAACGACTCGACGCCTGCCGAGACCCGCGCGAGCGCGAACGACTCACGCGCTCGCTGAGTGAACTGACGCTCAAGTACAGCCTCATGGTCGAACGCTACAAGGGAAGTCAAAAGTAAGTCAGAACCGGGAGCGGTAGCGACCGGGTCAGTGTTACGTCGCACAGGCTTACTGCGTAACACTGACCCGCTCGCTACCGCTCCCGGTTCTGACCAGCGCCTTCCTCGAACAATCCCGCAAAATGAGCGAAAATGGCGGCCGTTCAGTGGCCCCGGCGGCGTCGCTTAGTGTGCGGCCACGCAACCCCGAATTTTTCTGAAACCTTCCGCACCCGTCCGCCACTAACAGAGCGGTGTTAGATGATGAAGCGGCTGACGGTCAACACAATGAGTCTGGAACTGGGTCAGCCGGGCGCGCGCGCCGGAACCTTGATGAACAGCACTGAGGAGCTTGTGGCGCGTGTGCGTCGCGGCGACGAGGAGGCGTTCCGCCTCATCTTCGACCGCTACTCGCGGCCGGTGCTCTCGTTCATCTACGACATGGTCGGCGACCGCGCGCTCGCGGAAGACCTCGCTCAGGAGACCTTCGTTCGCGCCTTCCGCGGGCTTGGGTCGCTGCGCGAAGAGACGAAGCTCTCGACGTGGCTCTTCGCCATCGCGAAGAACGTCGCGCGCGAACACCTACGCACGCGTCGGCGCGACGCGGGCAACCTTGAGATCGACGGCGAGGAAGCGTTCGAGCTTCACGACCACGCTCGGACGCCCGCCGGGCAGCTTCTCGACAAGGAGTTGAACGGAGTCATAACGGCGGCGCTCTCGCGCTTAGACGAGGACAAGCGTCTCGTCTTCACTTTGAAAGTTTTGCAGCAGCGCAGCTACGAGGAGATCGCGGAGATAACGGGCTTCTCCGTCGGCAAGTTGAAGACCGATCTGCACCGCGCGCGCGCGGAGATGCGCAGGCGCATTGGCCCGTACCTTGGGGGTGAGCAGTGATGAGATGTGTTGATTGCCTCCCGCTCATAGAGGACTACTTCGACGGCGAGGTCGAGGAGAGTGTGGCCGCGCGGATGTCCGCGCACCTTTCGGCGTGCGCCGACTGCTCGGCGGCGCTCGACGCGCTCTCGTTCGAGCAGGAGACCTACGCCCGATACGACCGCGGTATCGAAGTTAGCCCGGCGCTCTGGGCGCGTGTGAGCGCGGAGATTGCGCGCGAGCCTCTCCCGGAGAATCGAATCGAAGACCGCCCCTTTCCGAGCCGCGTGCGTGCAAGACTTGCCGCGGCGCTCTCGACTTTGAACGCGCGCCCCGCGCTCGCGTCCGTCCTCGCCCTCATGCTCTTGGGCGTCGCGGCAGGCTCGCTCTGGCTCGCGTACGTGCGACGCGCCGCGCCCGCCAGCGTCGCCGTGAACAACACACGGCCCACGCCGGGCGTGCCCGCCGTCAACACGCCGCCTTCTAAGGACGGCGACGAAAATAGCTCGACGGCCGCGCTTTCGGAGAGTCCGTCGGAGTTCAGCCCCGTACGGCGTGAGGATGTGCGTGAGACCGAGGCCGCGACCTTGCGCGAGCCGAAGCGGACGCCCGCGACGCACGACGATTCCATGACCGACGCGCAGTTGAACGCGCTGCTCTCCACGCCGAGCGCGGCGCAGCAGAGTGGGGCCGGCGTGGTCACAATCAAGTACGACCCGCACGAGACGAGGGCCGAAGACTCGCCCGCGTTTGTGAACATAGGCGGCACAGACCGCGACGTTGTGACGACGAGCGCGCAGCTACTCGACCCGGAGGAGAAGGAGGTCGCGCGCCACGTCGAGCAGGCGCAGATGCTCCTGCGCTCGATAAAGAACGCGCGCGCCGAAGGCGGCGACACCTTCAACGTCGCGTACGAGAAGAGGCTCTCGCGCCGACTCTTGAGCGAGAACGCGACGCTACAGCTCGACGCGGAGACGCGCGGCGACAAGGACACGAAGCAGGTGCTCGACCGCATAGAGCCCTACCTGCTCGACATCGCGAACATGCACGACAACGCGTCGCGCGAAGAGGTGCGCTCGATGAGGGAGCGCATAGACCGCAAGGAGATAATCGCCGCGTTGCAGGTTTACTAGGAGGGCGGCCGCAAGCGGCGGCGGCGGCCGACTCGTGAAGCCGGCGGACACGATAGTCACTAAATCGAATAAGCAAGGATGAGAAAAGCCATGATTCACCCCGAACGTATTAATCAAAGCACGCGCTCGAACGGGCTCGCGAAGTCCTTCGCGCTCGCCTTCGCCCTCGCGGCACTCGCGCTCGCGGCCGCCCCCGCACGCGCGGAGGCTCAGGCGCGGGAGATGCTCAACCGCCTCGTGCAGGCCCAGGGGCAGAACGACCCGGCCGCGCGCGCCTTCACACAAGGGCGAGGCTTCATAGAGGACAGCAAGTGGGAGCAGGCCGCCTCGACCTTCGACGGCTTCATCGCGCGCTACCCTTCGGACAAGAACATAGACGCGGCGCTCTACTGGCTCGCATACGCGCACAGCAAGCAGGGCAACCTCCCCGCGGCCGCCTCGACCATCGACCGACTGCTACAGAACTACCCGCGCTCTAACTGGTCGAACGATGCGCGCAAGCTCCGTCTCGAAGTGCGCGCCAAGCTCAACCCCGGAAGCGTGGACGACCTGCCCGAGAACGCCGACGACGAGTTGAGAATCATCGCGCTGCGCGCCCTCTGCGAGAACGATAAGCCCGCCTGCCCGTCGCGCGTCGGCGAGGTGCTGCGCTCGAACAACTCGCCCCGCGTCAAGGAGGCCGCCATCATTCTCCTCGGCCGCTACGGCGGGACGGAGGCCGTGCCCTCGCTCATACAGATGGCCCGCACTGAGCCGAACGAGAAGTTACGCATGCGCGCCATACGCGCGCTTGGGAGCACGAACGACGAGCGCGCGCTCGACGTTCTGCGCGAGATAGCCATGAGCGCCACCTACGCCGACGAGAGCCCGACCGACTCCGCCATACACGCGCTCGCCGAGCACGACAGCCCGCGCGCCGTGACCATCCTCGGCGAGGTCGCGACGCGCGGCCAGAACATGCGCGCGCGCACGCACTCGATTGAGCTGCTCAGCCGCCGCCGCGGCGAGAACGTCGTGGACGAGCTTCTACGACTCTACGACGCCGTGCCCGAGGTCGAGGTCAAGCAGTACGTCCTCGCCGCGCTCGGCAATCGCCGCGACCCGCGCGCCGTCAACAAGCTCGCGGAGGTCGCGCGCTCGGCCTCGGACGTTAAGCTCCGCGCGCAGGCCATACGCGCCATCCCGAATCGCGGCGAGACCGAAGACCTGAACCTTCTGCTCCCGCTCTACGACTCGGAGCGCGACGACAAGTTGAAGGACAGCCTCTTGCAGGCCATCGGCCAGTATCAGACCGAGCGCGCATACCAGAAGCTCGAACAGGTCATACTCAACAAGTCCGAGTCCATCGAGCGGCGCAAGACCGCCATCAGCATGCTCAGCCGAAGCCGTGACCCGAAGGTCTTGGAGTTCCTCGCGGGGATGCTGAAGTAGAGCGCGTCCACGTACGTTTTCATGAGCGGCCGTCGCCGAATCGACGACGGCCGCTCATGAAAGCGAGGCTTCCGAAAGTCCTCTTTAAGTCCACACGCCCACGCCCGCCTGGCTCTTTTCAAAAGGCGAGAGACACGGCCCGCCCGTCTTACTTCGGAGACGGGGCCGGACGAGTGTTGCCTGAAGTTCGGGGGCGCGCGCGTGTGCCGAAGCCCATCTCGCGCGTGCGATAAGCGGCGGCGGGCGGTCGCCGTGCGCGCGCGAACGAAGCCGCACGCGCGCCCCCGGCCGATTGAAGAGTCGGCGCGCCGGGTCGAAAGGGAAGGAGTTACACAAATGCTCGCACTCTTGACGTTCATATGGCTCGCGTTCATGCCGCTCTACGCGCTCCCACAGGCCGAGCAGACGTTCACGCCCGTGCAGGGCGCGACGCTTCAGGCCAAGTTCGACGCGGCCCTCGCGCAGGCCGCGGGCGCTCGCCTTGCGCGCTTCTGGACTGCATACGCCTTCGACGTGCGCCCCGGCGTCGCCGTTGACGTTGACTTCGTGAGCGACGACGGCAGCTTCCACATGCAGGGCAACTGGGACTGGTCTGACTCGGGCTCTTACTTCCGCAACTCGGTCGCGAACTATCCCGGACTTGAGACGCGAAGCCTCGGCGTCTTCGCGCTGCGCGACTCCGCGGGCACAATCGAGCGCATAGAGGTCTTCAACCTCGCGCGCCGCCACGAGTACGCGGGCTATCCCGTCTACTGGGCCGGGCGCGCGTCGAACGAGGAGAGTTTGAACTTCCTGCGCGCCATCGCGGAGACTTCACGTTCGTCATACGCGGGCCGCTCGGAAGACCTCGCCTCTGACGCCGTGCGCGCGCTCACGCTGCACGACGACCGGCGCGTGCCCGAGATGCTCCAACACGTCGCGCGCACTTCGACCGTCGAGGGCGTGCGCGCGCAGGCCGTACGCTCTCTAGGCTTCCCGCCAGTCACGGACGCTCTGCGCGAATACCTCGCGCAGCTCGCGCGCGATGAGCGCGAATCCACGGAGGTGCGGCGCGCGGCCATCTCCGCATACGGCCGCGGCCGCGACGCGCAGGCGCTCTCCTTCCTACAGACGCTCTACGCGCAGCTCACGAGCAGAGACCTCCGGCGCGGCGCGCTCGCGCAAATCTCTCGCAACGAGAACCAGCAGGCCGCGTCCGCGTTCCTCATAAAGATAGCGACGCAGGACTCCGACGCGGAGCTTCGCAAGATGGCCGTCGCGCGCCTCGGCGAGATAGCGGGCGAGCAGGCCCTCGGGATACTTCGGCAGACGGCCACGAGCAGCGACACAGAGACGGAGCTTCAGAAGCAGGCCGTCAACGCAATCGCGCGCCGCCCCGCGGGCGAGTCCATCCCGCTCCTCATCAACATCGCACGCACGCACGCCAAGCCCGAAGTCCGCAAGCAAGCCTTCATCCTTCTGGGCCGCACCAACGACCCCGCGGCCGTCGAATTCCTGAAGAGCGTTCTGACGAAATAGGGCGCGAACAGAACCGCGAACGGTAGTGAGCGGGTGGCGGCAGGGATTAACCACCGCAGACACAGGGGCACGGCTAAGACTCAATTGGCCGTGCCTCTCTGTCTGCGGTGTTGGAACTACCCGCTCGCTACCGCTCGCGGTTCTGTTTTACACTTGGGTCATGTCGGTTCTTGAGATAACGGAGTTTCCCGAGAAGGTTCTGAAGCAGGCGGGCGCGCCCGTCGAGGAGTTCGGCGCTGAGTTGGAGCGTCTCGCCTCGGACATGTTCGAGACGATGTACGCGGCCGAAGGCGTCGGGCTCGCCGCGCCGCAAGTGGGCTTGAGTCTGCGCCTGTTCGTGATGGACTGCGAGGGGCTCAAGCTCGTCGCCGCCAATCCAGAGATTCTTTCGGCCGAGGGCGAGCAGGAGGGCGAGGAGGGCTGCCTCTCGGTCGGGAAGATTCACGCGCCCCTGCCGCGCGCCGCGCGCGTGCGGCTTCGCGCGCAGGACGTTCGGGGCGAGTGGTTCGAGCGGGAGGCCGAGGGCCTCACGGCGCGCTGCTTCCTACACGAGACGGATCACTGCGACGGCTTCCTATTCCTAGACCGCCTCTCGCCGCTCCGCCGCGACATGGTCAAGCGCCGCTTCCTCAAGATGAAGAAGTGGAGGTGAGGGAAAGAGTGCGGATGAAGACAAGGCTTGTCGCGCTCCTGTTCGCGCTCCTGTTCGCGCTCGCCGTCGCGGCGTGCGGCGCTTCGGCGCAGACGCGCAAGACCAAAGCGCGCGCGCGCGTTAAGACGGCCGCCGCGTCTCGGGCCGAACCCGCCGTCGCGCCGAAATACCCTCTGAGCGACGAGCAGAAGCGCGCGATTCAATCCATTCTCGCGAAGGGCAAGGCGGAGGGCGCGGTGCTCGGGCTCGCGGGCGCGCAGGCCGCGAAGGAGTTCGACGAGAACGTCCTTTCGGAGACGCCCGGCGCGGAGGCGGACGCGAAGGCCACGAAGGGACTTCTGGATTCGCTCGCGGGCCTCGCCGAGTTGCGGCTTGAGTTGATAAGAGAGGTCGTGGCTCTGCTCACGCCCGAGCAGAAACGTCTGCTCCGCGACGAGATGTCGAAGCCCGGCGCGCCGACCGCGCTCCTCGACGTGATGAAGCGCGTCTTCAAGCTGCCCGAAGAGTGACGCGCGCCCTCGGAAGTCAACCCGACAGACTCGCCTTCAAGCGAACCTCTCCAAAGAGAAGCAGTCCGATTGAAAAGCGGCGGGCACAGACTGTAACATCGACGCCTCGCAGATGAACACCTCCACACTCCAAGAGACCGAGCACGCGTCGCCGCTCGAACACGACCTCGGCGCGCACTTCCCCGAACTCGCGCGCTTCGACTCGACGAAGACGCTCGAAGCCTCGCCGCTCTACGCGCGTCTGCGCGCGGAGGTCGAGCGCGTCTTAAACGGCGTCGAGTGCGGCGACTTCACGCGCGAACGCGCGTCCGAAGGAACACGCGCGGCGGGCGCGATACGCGCGACCGCTTGGAACATCGAGCGCGGGACGCGGCTCGAAGGCGTGGTGCGTGTGCTCGGCGAACACCCGCTGATCTCTCAGAGCGACGTGCTGCTTCTTACGGAGTTGGACTACGGCATGGCGCGCTCGGGCAACCTGCACGTGACGCGCGAGCTTGCGCGCTCGCTCGGCATGGCCTACGCGTTCGCGCCCTGCTACATAAACCTTAGTAAGGGGAGCGGGCTTGAGAGCGGCGCGGAGGGCGAGAACGCTCTGGCGCTTCACGGCAACGCCTTGCTGTCGCGCTGGCCCATCTTGCGCGCGTGGTCTGTCGCGCTCCCGAACGGCAAGGACAAGATGAAGGGGCGGGAGAAGCGTTTGGGTAGCCAGCGCGCGGTCGTATGCGACCTTGAGCATCCTTCGGGGCTGCTGCGCGCGGTGAGCCTTCACCTCGACGCGCATTCGAGCCAGCGCCACCGTCAGGGACAGATGAAGGTCGTGCTGGACTTCCTCGAAACCTTAGCCCCCGGCGCGCCAGTCGTCGTCGGCGGCGACTGGAACACTTCGACGTATGATTCGAGCCGCGCGCTCTATGCAATCGTCGGCTTCTTCCGGCGCGTGCTGATGGGTGTCGGCAACGTGATAGAGAATCACTACCTCAGGCCCGATAGCTGGTTCGAGCGCGCACTCTTTCGAGAACTGGACGCGCGCGGCTACGACTTCCGCGAGTTGAACGAGCCGGGCGCGGGCACGCTCCACTACGACGTGCGCGACCTCGCCGCGAATACGAACATGGGCGAATGGGTTCCGCGCTGGTGCTTCTGGTGGATAGAGTGGGCGCTCAAAGACCAGGGCGGTCGCTGCTCGCTCAAGCTCGACTGGTTCGCGGGCCGCGACGTAGTGCCCGACGCGACGCACCCGCCGCGCGTCGTCGGCCGCCTTCGCGGCCCCTCGGGCGAAGTTCTCTCCGACCACGACCCGATAGTCCTCGACTTCACACTGCGGAAGAGTTAGGACAGGCTCGCTCTCATTCGTCGTCGGAGGCGAGCGCGTTGTATGCCGCGCCCGCCGCGATGCCGCCGAGCAGATACCACGCGACGGTCATCAGTTCCGTCTGCGGCGAGTCTTCGGTGGGCTGGCGGCCGAGGCCGAGCGGTTCGGGGAGGAAGACCGCGCCGAGTCCGGCGGCGAGTCCGAGCAGCGCGCCGTTGCGGAGCGCGTCTTCGCTGCTGCCGAGACCGACGAGCCCGTAGAAGAGCGAGTTGGTCACGATGTCGCCGACGAGCGCGGCTTCGTGCAGAGGGACTGGAGCTTCAGCGCCCGCCGCCTCCAATGTCTTCGTGATGGCGCGCATGCCTACCACGTCCATGCGCGGCGCGTCGTCGATGAAGCGCCGCGCCGTCTCGTGTATGAGCGTGAGCGTGAACGCGCCCACCAAGCCGCTGCCCAGAGCCTTTAGCATTCTGCTTCGTCTCCCGTCGTCGTTTGAATCGAGCTCGCCTCTTCTTACCCGTTTAATGTTGCGGAATTGTCAACGCGCGCGTCGAATCTTCGCGCGCGCGTCTCACCTGTCTTCCAGACTAAACCAGAGGAAGCCCCACGGGCCGAACGAAAGCTGGTAGGGCTGCGAAGTGATTACGGGGAAGCGCGTCTTGCCGAGCATCTCGACGGGCGTGCGCCCCTCGAACTCCGTCAGGTCAAGCTCGACGGGCTGCGCGAACTGCGAGAGGTTGAAGACGCAGAGCACTGTGTCGCCCTCGTACTCGCGCACGAAGGCAAAGATTTTTCTGTTCTCGGGCTTGACGAATCGCATCGTGCCGCGCCCGAAGACCTGGTGCTCCTTGCGCAGCAGAATTATCTGCCGCATCCAGTTGAGGAGCGAAGTGTCGTAGCGCGTCTGCGACTCGACGTTCACCGACTGATAGCCGTAGACGGGGTTGTTGATGGCGGGGAAGTATAGCCGCTCGAAGTCGCAGCGCGAGAAGCCCGCGTTGCGGTCGGAAGACCACTGCATCGGCGTTCGCACGCCGTCGCGGTCGCCGAGGTATATGTTGTCGCCCATGCCTATCTCGTCGCCGTAGTAGAGGAAGGGCGAGCCGGGCAGAGAGAAGAGAAGCGCGTGGAGAAGCTGTATGCGGCGTTGGCTGTTGTCCAAGAGCGGCGCGAGCCTCCGGCGTATGCCTAGGTTCAAGCGCATGCGCCTGTCCTTCGCGTACTCGTTATAGAGGTAGTCGCGCTCCTCGTCCGTCACCATCTCCAGAGTAAGCTCGTCGTGGTTGCGCAGGAACATCCCCCACTGACAGTTCGGCGGGATGTCGGGCGTGCGTTCGAGTATCTCGACGATGGGATGCCTGTCCTCCTGCCTCAAGGCCATGAAGAGGCGCGGCATGATGGGGAAGTGGTAGCCCATGTGGAACTCGTCGCCGTCGCCGAAGTACGCGACCACGTCCTCGGGCCACTGGTTCGCCTCGGCGAGCAGGAGCGCGTTCGGGTGCTTCGTCTCTATGTGCGCGCGCAAGCGTTTGAGGAAGGCGTGCGTCTCCGGCAGGTTCTCGCAGTTCGTGCCCTCGCGCTCGTAGAGGTAGGGCACGGCGTCGGCGCGGAAGCCGTCAATGCCGAAGTCGAGCCAGTAGTCCACGGCGTCGAGCATCGCCTGCTGCACTTCGGGGTTGTCGTAGTTGAGGTCGGGCTGGTGCGAGAAGAAGCGGTGCCAGTAGAACCCTTGCGCGCCCTCGCACCAGGTCCAGTTCGACCTCTCCGTGTCGGTGAAGATGATGCGCGCCTCCTTGTATAGCTCGGCCGTGTCGCTCCAGACGTACCAGTCGCGTTTGGGCGAGTCGGGCGAGGAGGAGGCTTCCTTGAACCACGGGTGCTGGTCGGACGTGTGGTTGATGACGAGGTCTGTGATGACGCGTATGCCGCGGCGGTGCGCAGAGTCGAGGAACTCTCTGAACTCTTCGAGCGTGCCGTACTCTGGAAGAATCTTGTAGTAGTCGGCGATGTCGTAGCCGCCGTCGCGCAGAGGGCTCTCGTACATCGGCAGCAGCCAGAGGCAGTCCACGCCGAGCCATTCCAGGTAGTCGAGCTTCTCCGTCAAGCCTCGAAAGTCGCCGACGCCGTCGCCGTTCGAGTCGTAGAAGCCGCGCACGTAGACCTCGTAAAAGACCGCATCCTTGAACCACAGCGGGTCGTCGCGGAGCCTGCCCCTCTCGGTCATCAGTCTCAAAGCCCTTCCTTGTTGGATAGAAGTTTTTGTTTGACCTGAAAGATAGCGGCAAGGGAAGAGGAAGGCAAGCGATGAGTCAGAACCGGGAGCGGTAGCGACCGGGTAGCGGGAATATTAACCACAGAGACAGAGGCACAGTGAAGTTGAATTTTAGCTGTGTCTCTGTGTCTGCGGTGGTAGACCCACCCGGTCGCTACCGCTCCCGGTTCTGATTTGGAATGCAAGTTCCGACGGCGGCCGACATTCTATCGGTAACGAAACAGAGTCTCCCTTCGATGACTCATCCGTTTCAGCTTCGCAGCCGGAGGTGTGTGATGAAGACGCAGAGAAGCTTTGCAAGGAATTGGGAACTCTATGCGGCGTCGGCGCTGTTGGCGGCGGCCGTTGTCACGTCGCTCGTCGTTCGTACGCCGCGCGCCGCGCATGCGCAGGGGCAAGAGAGGGCACAGGTCGCGTCGGCGACGCCCGCGCCGTCGGCGACGCCGGAAGCGCCGAAGCCCGTGAAGATTGACTTAGCCGCGGCCGTCAAAGTTCCGATTCCTTCAGGGATGCAAGACCTTCGACCCGCGGCCTTCAAGACCTCCGACGGCAAAGAGGGTTGGGTCGTGCGCGTCCCCGGAGGCCGCCCGCTCGCGACGCCCGCCTACTCGAACGGCATGCTCTTCGTCGGCGGCGGCTACGGCTCGAACGAGTTCTACGCCTTCGACGCGCGCAACGGTAGACTCGTGTGGAAGATAAATTCGGGCGACGACGGGCCGACCGCCGCGGTGGTCGAAGACGGCCTCGTCGCATTCAACACGGAGAGTTGCACGCTCGTCGTCGTTGATGAGAAGACAGGCAAGCTTGTCTGGCAGGAGTGGCTCGGCGACCCCTTGATGAGCCAGCCCGCAGTCTCGAAGGGCCGCCTCTACATGGCCTATCCCGCGGGACAGCGCGGCCACGCGCAGAACCAGAACGCGATACCGCACATGAATCAGCAGTCGGCCGCCGCGAACATCACCGCTAAGCCTTTGCAGAACTCGCCTCATAAACCCGCCGAGCAGAACGCGAATGAAGAGGCGGGCAGTCACCGCCTGCTCTGCGCCGACCTGAAGACAGGCAAGCATATCTGGGAGCGCGCAATCTCTTCTGACGTAATCTCCGCGCCCGTCGTCTCGGACGGCAGAGTCTATTTCACCACGTTCGACGGCAACTCTTACAGCCTCGACGCCTCGGACGGCGCGCTCGTCTGGAAGAAGGAGAACGCGGGGACGAGCGCGCCACTCGTCGTCGCCGGAAACGTCGTCGTCACGCAGAAGGAGGAGCGTGAGGGCAAGGCTTACGAGGGCTTGCAGCGTCTCGACGTGAAGGCCGGGACGGCGAAGGACGACCGCCTGCGCGCGCGCGACGAAGCCGCGTATCTCGGAGAGGACAGGGGCGGCGGCGTCGCCATCAACCAGCAGGCGCAGGCTTCGCTCGACTCTTCGGTCGGCTTCGGTAACGCGCCCGCGTCCGCCGAGTTGGGCAAGGCCAACTCGAACGTCGGCGTGAAGACGGTCGTGGGCGGCTGGGCCTATCAGGGCTCGCGCGCCGCATACAGCAAGGGGCAGATGCTCAACGCGCAGGGTCGCTACCTCAACTCAATCGGCGCGGAGGACGGACGCTTCAAGTGGCGCGCGGAAGTCTCGGGCGGCGGCCTCACGGCCGACTCGCAGGTCTTCTCGCCGCCCGCGCTCGGAGAGCAGTTCCTCTACTTGAGTAGCTCGCTTGGGCACCTGCTTTCGGTCGCGCAGACGGACGGCCGCGTCGGCTTCATGTACCAGTTCCCCGAGCCGATGGTCTTCCAGCCCGCGCTCGCCGAAGGCTCTGTCTACGTCGGCACCTCCAACGGACTCCTCATCTGCCTCAAGACGGGCTCGACGGACGCGGACGGCTGGTACGCTTGGGGCGGCAACGGCGAGCACAACAAGAACCGCTAAGGCGGAAGGATGAAGGCGGAAGGATGAAGGCGGAAGGAATGGCTCAACAGCCTTCGATTCATCCTTCCGCCTTCCGCCTTCATCCTTCCGATGTGGTTACCCACAGCACGCCGGTGTTCGTATGCGCGTCGCTTTGCGGAGGAGTGCGGGCGAGAATCCGTGGCGCGTGGGCCGCATGCGTCGGAGCGTGTCGGCGGCGGCCGCGAGAGAAAAGGCGAGACAACCGGCGCTCGGTCGTGATAGTTTAAGCGCGCCGTTCGCCTGATACCTGTTTCCGTCCCGTGCACACCTTAAAGATGCGACCCCCTCTGCGTCTAACCCTCGGCATCGCCTTCGCCGCCGCGCTCCCACTATTCTCCGCATGCACACGCACGGACGCGCGCCCCGAAGCTCACGCGCCCGCCGCTTCCGTAGAGGCGCGCGCAGCCTCCGTGCCAGAAGCTTTGCGCTGGGACGACTCGGACTCCGACGGCATACCCGACCGCGAGGAGCTTCGCTCGTACGTTGACCGCGAGAGCTTCCGCAAGTGGTTCACGACGATTGCCGAGGAGCAGTTCTACGACGCGAGCAAGGAGTGGAACGCTGACCAACGCGACTGCGCGGGCCTCGTGCGCTTCGCCTGGCGCGAGGCCCTGCGCGCGCACGACCGCGCTTGGTTTCTACGCATGGGCGAAGCTTACGAACCCGTCGCCTCTGACGTGCGCGCATACACGCTCGAACGAAGCCCGGTCGGCGAAAAGCTCTTCCGCACGTCGGCGGGCTCATTCGACGCGTCGAACCTCTCGGACGGAACCTTCTCCGAGTTCGCCGACGCGCGCACGCTCAAGGACTACAACGCGCGCTTCGTCGGCCGCGACCGAGACGCCGCCGAGCCGGGCGACCTGCTGTTCTTCCATCAGCCGTGGGTTCAGAAGTATCCGTATCACGTCATGCTCTTCATCGGACGCTCGCGCGCCGACGCGGGCGCGGACTGGGTCGTATACCACACAGGCTCATCCGCACGGGACGCGGGCGAGGTCAGGCTCGCGCGCCTCTCCGTGCTCGCGCGCCACCCGGACCCGCGCTGGCGTCCCGTCGTCGGCAACAAGAATTTTCTCGGCTTCTACAGGTTGAAGATTCTCGAATGAGAAGAGAGTGAGCGGTGAGCGGTGAGCGATGAGCAGTCGCTCAGCGTCACGTAGGTCGAAAGATGAAATCCGAGTCCCCGGCGGCGGGATTTTCAACTGCTCACTGCTTACCGCTTACTGCTTACTGACTCTGGAGGGCTTATGTCCCGTCGTTCGCTTCTGGTTTCCGCAGCCGTCTATCTGTCGGCAATCGTGCTCGTCTTAGGCTTCGTTGCGCTGCGCGTCAAGGCGCGATACGTCTTCGAGGCGCAGGCCGCGCCCGACTCTCTGCCTTACGAGGGGCGCACGCCGCAGCCGCCCGACCCGCACGCGAAGCCCTTCTTCTCGCTACATACGAACCACACCTACGCGACGGCAGACCGCGCGCGCGTCTGGGTCAACTACCGCGGCGTGGAGTCTTTGGACTTCCGCGTCTACAAGGTCAAAGACCCCGTGAAGTTCTTCCGGCAGCTCGACAACCCGCATCAGGTCGGCGAGGACGAAGAGGCAGAGGTCGGTAAGGCCGTCGAGAAGAAGCCGACCTTTCTCGAAAAGCTGAGAGCGTTCAAGAGTTGGGGCTTCGGGATAATCAAGACCTACGTTCGGCAGCAGCTACAGAACCAATCGCGCAAGGGCTTCAACCAGAAGTTCCGCCCCGAAGAGGACGACACGACCAACCAGACGCGCCTCGACGTGTCGAAAGATATCGCGCGCGTGCCCTTCCTCAATCCCGACCAGATGGTCAGCTACTTCCGCGAGAAGCTGCCGCCGCTCGAAGACGTTTACGACCGGCGCATGATAAGTCTCGGCAGGCGCGAGCCCGGCGTCTACCTGGTCGAGGCTGTCAACGGAGACCTGAAAGCCTACGGCATCGTCGTCGTCACCGACATCGCGACCGTGCAGAAGACTTCGGGGGACGGCTCGATGCTCGTCTACGCCGTCGAGCGAAACTCGGGCGCGCCGCGCCCCGGCGTCAACGTCCTCGTCGTCAAAGGCAAGAACGACGTGACGAAGGGCACGACCGACAAGCAGGGTCTACTCAAGCTGAAGGTCGTTGATAAGAGCAAGCCTCCCGCGAGCGAAGAGGACGCCGACGCCGACGCGGAGCCGACCGACACGGAGCCGACCGAAGAGAATCCTTACACCGATTCGTACCTCGTCATGGCGAGCGAGGGCGATAACTTCGCCATCTCCGACTTGCAGTCCTACTACTTCGGCGGCTACGGCGACGAGGAGGGAGGCGAGGGGGGCGGCGGCGACGAGACTCTCACGAGCTACATATACACGGAGCGGCCCGTCTACCGGCCTGAGCAGAAGGTCTACTTCAAGGGCATCCTTCGCAAGCGCACCGACGCGGGCTATCGCGTACCCGCCGCGAAGACCGTCGCCGTCACGGTCACAGACAACGACGGCGCGACCATCTTCGAGAAGGACTTACCGCTCTCCACGCGCGGCACCTTCGCGGGCGATCTCGATCTCCCCGAAGAGACTCCGCTCGGAAGCTACAACATCAACGCCTCGGTCGGCGACGCCTCTTCGACGGGCTACTTTCAGGTCGCCGAATACAAGAAGCCCGAATACAAGGTGAGCGTCAAGACGCCGCAGCCCTTCGTTATGGCGGGCCAGAAGACGAAGTTCACCGTCGCGGCCAACTACTACTTCGGCGCGCCCGTTACGCACGCCAGCGTCAAATACTACGTCTACCGCTCGCGCTATTACGGCTGGTGGCGCGAGGGCGAAGGCGACGAAGAGGACGAGTTCGGCGCAGACCCGACGGCCGAGGAGGGCGGCGACGAATCCGGAAGCTACAACGACGAGATGGTCCTGGAAGGCGACGGTAAACTGGACGCGCAGGGTCATCTCGACGTTGACTACACAGTCCCGCAGGCAGACCCGAAGGATACGTACGACTACAGCTACCGTCTACAGGCCGAGATAACCGACGCCTCGCGCCGTACGCTCGACGCGAGCGGGAGCTTCACGGGCGTTCGCAGCAACACGGTCGCATACGCCTCGCCCGAGCGCTACGTCTACTCGACGGGCGAGACCGCGCGCATCAACGTCACGGCGCGCGACCGCGAGGGCCGACCCGTGCAGACGCGCGTCAAGTTAAGCTACATAGAGCGGCGCTGGCAGAAGGTCGTCAAGAGGACTGAGGAGGGCTACGAGTATCCGGACTACGAGGTGAAGGAGCGTGAGCTTTCGTCGGCCATCGTGGACACGAACGCCGAAGGGCAGGGCGCGACGGACTACGTGCCGCCCGCACCGGGAAGCATTCTCATCAAGACGACCGTCGAGGAGCAGGGCAAGCCCGTCGTCATGGAGGCGGGCTACCTCTGGGTCGCCGACGACACGGGGCGCTGGACTGACGTGTCGTACGAGGGCGAGGGCGAGATAAAGCTCGTCACCGACAAGAAGTCTTACCGGCCGGGCGAGACCGCGAAGATACTCGCCATACTCCCGAAGGAGAAGGCGCACCTGCTCGTCACGACCGAGCTTGACACCATCCTCGACGTACGGCAGATGGACGTTGAAGGGCGCATGGCCGTCATCTCGCTGCCCATAGAGCCGCGCTTCGCCCCGAACGTCTTCCTCAACGTCACATACGTGCGCGGAAGCGACGTGTACACGCAGCCGGTCGAGATCGTCGTGCCCGCGCGCGACAAGCTTTTGAATCTCGAAATCATCCCGAACAAGAAGGAGTTCAAGCCGCGCGAGTCGGCCTCGTATACGGTGCTCGCACGCAACTCGGACGGCTCGCCCGCCGCAGGCGCGGAGGTGAGTCTCGGAGTCGTGGACGAATCCATCTACCAGATAGCCTCCGAGTCCTTACCGGACATACGCCGACAGTTCTACGGCCGGCGCGGCAACAGCGTCCAGACCTACTCCTCATTCAACTACTACTTCTCCGGCTACGCGGGCGACAAGAAGATCGACCTCGCGCAGAGGAAGCGCCCGCGACAGCTCGCCGACTTCAAGAACGACGCGACGGTTAACCCGCTCGTCCGGAAAATTTTCAAGGACACGGCCTTCTGGCAGCCCGCCATCGTCACGGGGCCGGACGGCAAGGCGACGGCGAAGTTCGACCTGCCCGACAACCTTACGACGTGGCGCGCAACGGCGCGCGCCGTCACCGCCGACACGAAGGTCGGCGTAGCCGTCTCGAAGGTCGTCGAGCGCAAGGACGTGATAATACGCATGGCGATGCCGCGCTTTCTCACTGCTGGCGACACCGTCACGCTCTCAGGCATCGTCCACAACTATCTGAAGGCCGACAAGGTGACGAAGATAACGATTGAGGTCGCGGGCGCGAAGCTCTTGGACGCGCCCGTCCAGACCGTCACCATCCCGAGCCAGGGCGAGTACCGCGTTGACTGGCGCGTGAGCGCGCCCGCGACGGGCGACCTCAACATCATCGCGCAGGCTCTCACCGATACTGAGTCCGACGCGCTTCAGATGGGCATACCCATCGTCCCGCGCGGCCTGAAGAACACGCGCGCGGACTCCTTCGTCTTCGCCGACGAAGAGGCCGACAAGACGATCACCTACACGCTGCCCGCGAACGCAGACCCGAATGCGCGCACGCTTCGCGTGGAGGCTTCGCCCTCGATTGCGGGCACGCTCTTCGGCGCGCTCGACTATCTCACGAGCTACCCGTACGGCTGCACGGAGCAGACGATGTCTTCGTTCCTGCCGAACGTCATCGTCACGCAGGCTTTGCAGAACGTGCAGACGGCGAACGTGAAGAACGCGGACGCCCTCTCGAAGAAGGTTCGCAAAGGTATGCGGCGGCTCTACGCCTTCCAGCACGACGACGGCGGGTGGGGCTGGTGGAAGGACGACACGACCGAGCCGTGGATGACGGCCTACGTCGTTGACGGGCTCGTGCAGGCGCGGCGCGCCGGCTACGAGGTTGACGACACGCGCATGGATAACGCGCGCAAGTCGCTTCGGAAGATGCTCGACGAGGAGGTTAACTACTCCGGCGCGGCCCGCTGGACGGTGGAGACGCGCGCATACATGGCCTACTCGCTCGCGGAGAGCGGCGACGGAGAGATGCGTTACTTAAACGACCTCTTCTCGAACCGCGCGAGCCTCGGCGCGTACGGACGCGCCTTCCTCGCGCTCGGATTGAAGGAGCGCGGCGACGAGGGGCGCGCGAAGGCGGTCGCCTCCGAGATAGAGCGCTCGGCGAAGGGCGGCGGCGGCGCGGACGCGTTCTGGGAGACGACGGAGGCGACGGCGCTCTCCGTCAAGGCTCTCGCGCAACTGCTCCCGCAGAGCGAGGTGCTGCCGCGCGCCGCGCGCTGGCTCGTCTCGCACCGACGCTTCGGCTACTACTGGCTCTCGACGCGCGAGACAGCCTTCGCCGTCTACGCGCTCATCGACTACCTGAAGGCGAGCAAGGAGCTTGACGCGGACTATTCGCTTGAAGTCTACGTCAACGGCCAGCAGGTCTTGCAGAAGCAGATGACCTCAAGTGACGCGGCCTCGTCGCAGGTCTTCACGCTCGCGCGAAAGGGCGGCGAGGTCGGGCAGTCGAACGAGGTGCGCGTCGTCAAGCACGGGCGCGGCGTGCTCTACCTCTCCTCGTCGCTCACGCACTACACGAACGACGAGCAGACGGCCGAAGCGGGCGTGCCGCAGTTGAAACTTCACCGCGAGTACATGCGGCTGAAGGTCATCGATAAGGGCGACGACGGTCTGGGGTGGGCGGTCGAGCCTCTGACGGGCGACATACACTCGGGCGACATCATCGTCTCGCGCCTCCGTCTCGAAGGCGAGCGGGCGTCGTACATGATGATTGAAGACCCGATACCCGCGGGCTGCGAGCAGGTCGAGCAGGTGAGCGGCATAGACCTCGCCTACAACGCCAACGATAAGGACTGGAGCGACTGGTACAGCGGCCGTGAGTTCCGAGACAACCGCGCGGTCTTCTTCGTCAACTACTTCGACGGCCGCGCGCAGTACCAGTACGCGATGCGCGTCGAGGTGCCGGGGCAGTTCCGCGTCGCGCCCGCGCGTGTCGAACGCATGTACGAGCCGGACGTACGCGCCAACTCCGCCTCGGCGGCTTTGACGATACTCGACAAATGACACGCGCTTTACAGAACCGGGAGCGGTAGCGACCGGGTATCAAGCTTCGACAGCGGCCCGCGCGCCGTAACACGTACCCGCTCGCTACCGCTCGCGGTTCTGTAAAAGACGCCGCGACTCTTGAAGGACGGTCAGAGATGATTAAAGACTCGCTCAACGCACTTGCCGACTCGGCGCGCAACGCCTTTCGCGGATGGCGCGGCCTGCTTCTGCTCTCGGCGCTCTATCTCCTGCTGCTCGCGTGCGTCTACGAATTCTTCTCGGTGGGCGTAGGCAGTGCGTGGCAGCTAATCGTGTCGGGCGCGGCGGCGGTCGCGGCGCCGCTTCTACTCTTCGCGCTGCTCTCGGCGACGGCGCACTTCGCGTTGCCCGACGACTCGAAGACGACGGGCGCGCTCGCGCGCCGGAGCTTGCGCGACTTCGTGAAGGTCTTGCTGCTCACAGTGCCCGTCGCCGCGCTCGGGTGGCTCGTCTTCTACCTGCTCGGCAAGCTGCCGGAGCATCTGCCGAAGATTGTGGAAGGGCCGCGCGCCGTCGTCTCCGCGACCGCCGAGTCGAGGCCCGTGCCGCTCCACTGGCAGGAGGCGCTCACGTCCGGCCTGTGGGTGCTCCTCTTCGGCATCGTGCTGCCGCTCGTCGCCGGGCACCTGTGGCTCGCGGTCGCGCGCGACGGCCTTTTGCCGACGCTCAAGCGCATTCACCGCGTCGTCGCGCGTGCCTTCGCCGCGCGCTCGGTGCTCGTCTACGTGGTCGGCTTCTTCGTCTTCGCGCTTGTCCCCTACTTCGTCCTCTATACGCGCACATCCGTCACGAACGGCTGGACGGAGCTATTCATCTTCGGCCTGCGGCTGGCGTTCGCGTTCGTGCTCACGCTCTGGGGTTGGACGATAACGCTCGGCGCGCTCGCGCGCGTGACTCCACCCGAAGCGCCCGCGGCCGAAGTCGCGCCCGCCCCCGATGCGCCGTCTCCGGCCGAAGCGCCACCCGCGCCGCCTTCGACGGTCGTCGAAGAGGCTGCCTGAAGGTGAGGCATGAGGGGCGTCATCCGGCACATCGCTATCGTCTTCGCGCTGTCGGCCCTGCTGTTGTGCGCGCACGTCTCGGCGAGCGCGCGTCAGTCCGAAGCGGCGCGCGTTGACGAGCGACTTAAGGACATACTCACGCGCGTGGGCCGGAGCGTCGAGCGATACCACACGGGCCTCTTCGGCCTCGCCTTCGTCGAAGCGCTCCGACTCGAAGAGCTGCGCGAGGACATGACGCCGAAGAAGTCTCGCGAGTACGTCTTCGAGAGCGTCGTTCTGCGCGAGGCTCTGTCGCGGATGGAGGGCGACTACTACGCGGACGTTGTCAGGCGGCTCAAGTCTGTTGACGGCCGCGCGCCGAAGAAGGGCGACGAGGCCGAGCGCGACACGCTCAAGGCTTACGGCGACGTGCTCAACTTCCTTCTGCCCGGCGAGCAGAGGCTCTACGAGTTCTCGCTCGACGGCGAGGAATCTCTCGCGGGCCGCGCGGCCTTCCGCGTCGTGATGCTGCGACACCCCGACGAGCGCGAGCCGAGCGTTGAATGGCAGGGCCACTCCTTCCGCGTACACACGCCCATGCGCTGGAGGTTCTGGGTGGACGCTGAGAGCTTCGACGTGCTGCGCGTCGAGTCGCGGCTCGAAGCGCCTTTCGAGTTCGAGAGCCCGCGCGTCTTCGGCTCGCTCGGCCGCTTCGGCAAGACGCGCAAAATCAGGTACGAGAGACAGGACTACACGGTGAGCTTCCGGCGCGTGCAACTCAAAGACCCAGACGAGACGCGACTCGTGCCCGACTCGGCCGAGTGGGTCACAATCATCGAAGGCGCGAGCCGCCCGCGCATGCGCGGGACGATACGCTTTTCCGACTACAAGCGCTTCCGCTCCGACGTTAAAGTCATCGAAGACAGTGAGCGGTAAGCGGTGAGCAGTGAGCAGAAAGAAGTGGGAACGAGTGAACACTAAGGGCGAGGGCAGGAGTGTGGACGGCGGACAGCGCGGCTCTCGTCTTCCGACTCCCACTGTTGCCTTCTGCCTCCTGCCTTTTACCTTCTGCCTTCTCCCTCTCGCCTTCTGTCTTCTCTTCGCGTCGGGCGAGCGCGCGCGCGTCGCAGCGCCTCTCGGCGAGGACGGGGTTGACGAGGTCTTGCAGCGCGCGGCTCAGTCTGCGCTCGGCGGGCGCGACGGCGTCGTGCTCGTCCTGGACGCGCAGACGGGCCGAGTGCGCGCCGCCGTCAATCAGCGCGCGGCATTCGAGGAGGCGACGCCGCCCGGCTCGGCCGTCAAGCCCTTCACGATGCTCGCGGCCCTGCGCACAGGCTCGCTCGACGAAGGCAAGCGCATTATGTGCCGCCGCCGCTACAAGCAGGACGGCTTCAAGATAACTTGCTCGCACCCGCGCTACGCAACGCCCTTCGGCCCCGCGCAGGCGCTCGCAAACTCCTGCAACTACTTCTTCGCCAACGCGGCGCTCGCGCTCGAC
>JBJMGR010000175.1:0-7881 GCA_045807805.1 Pyrinomonadaceae bacterium
ACAGCGTCCGACGGGCCGGAACATTGTACGTAAGTCCGCGCCGCCGGGTTCACACACCCTCCGAAGGCCGAAACCCTTCCCGTGGCCTGAGTATAACAGGACTTCCGCGCCGCTCGCTAGAGCGGGAAGAAGAAGGCAGAAAGCAGTAGGCAGCCGAAGACGCCCTTGTCCTTCGCAGTCTTCTTCTCAATTCGACACCCGGCGTGCGTCCTTCCGTTTTTGACTGCCTACTGCCTTCTGCTTTCTGCCTTCTGCCTACTTAAACTTTCCGATGTCGCGCCGGTAGTGGCAGCCGTCCCAAGCGATGCGCGAGGCGGATTCGTAGCAGTGCGCGAGCGCGTAGTCGAGCGTGGTGCCCGTCGCCGTGACGCCGAGGACGCGTCCGCCCGCGGTGACGAGCGAGCCGTCCGGGGCGCGCGCGGTTCCGGCATGGAAGATTTGAACTCCGGGGACGCGCGCGCCCTCTTCCAGTCCGCTGATGCGCGCGCCTGTCTCCGGCTTTTCGGGGTAGCCGCGCGCCGCGAGCACGACGCAGGCCGACGCCTCTTCGCTCCATTCGACTTTAAGCTCGCCCACGCGGCCGCGCGCGACCGCGTCGAAAATCTCGAAGGGGTCGGTGCGGAGGCGTACGAGTATCGCCTGCGTCTCCGGGTCGCCGAAGCGCACGTTGTATTCGAGCACGCGCGGGCCTTCGTCGGTGAGCATCAGCCCGATGAAGATGATGCCCCGGAAGTCCAGACCGTCGGCCTCTACGCCCGCGAGCGTCGGCTCGACTATCTCTCGGACGGCGCGCGCGAGCGTCTCTTCGTCGAGAACGTCGTGCGAAGTTATCGCGCCCATGCCGCCCGTGTTCGGCCCCGTGTCGCCCTCGCCCACGCGCTTGTGGTCGCGCGCGGGCGGCATGAGCCTGTAGTCGCGCCCGTCCGTCCAGAGCAGGAGCGAAGCTTCACGACCGGCGAGCGCCTCTTCTATCACGACGCGCTCGGCCGCGTTCGAGCCGACGCGCCCGCCCTCCATCAACGCGACGACCGACTCTTCTGCCTCCGCGCGGCTCCGTGCGACGACGACGCCCTTGCCCGCCGCGAGCCCGTCTGCTTTGACGACGACGGGCGAGTCCTCGCCTCCAAACTCGCCGCCGCGCAAGACCCCGCGCGCCTCCTCTACTGTTGAGGCGACGCGGTGGCGCGCGGTCGGGACTTCGTGCCTGAGCATGAAATCTTTCGCGAAGGCTTTGCTCGATTCGAGTTGCGCGGCCTCGCGCGTCGGGCCTGCTACGGACAGACCGCGTCGCCTAAACTCGTCCGCGAGCCCGGCGGCGAGTGGCGCTTCGCCGCCTGGAATCGTCAAGTCAACGTGAAGGCTTTCGGCGAAGTCGGCGAGCGCCGTAACGTCCGTCGCGCCTACGGGGACGCACTCGGCGTCCGACGCAATCCCCGCGTTGCCGGGCGCGCAGAAGACGCGCGGGAGCGCGCCGCCCGAGGCGTTGAGCCTGAGAGTTCGGCAGAGCGCGTGCTCGCGCCCGCCCGAACCTATGACGAGCACATTCATCTCTTTCAGGGATTCTCCGAAGCTTCGTTTGTCAGTGGAAGTAAGAGACCGAGCGGCGATGCTGTCACGCGTCGGTAGGGCTGTCAAGAAGTTTTTCGGAGCGCGAGCCGGTGAAAATTTCCCTTAGCCCTTGACACATATTTGTGATATGTATACCGTGCTTAGTCGCAGACCGGGCATTTAACGCCCGAGGGTCGTGTGGCCCGAAAGGCGACCGCCCCCGACACCTCGCGTTTTCCGCCGCACACGTTTGCGGGCTTCTGACTCGACTTCTGGCTCGACAGCAGTTCCCTCGCGAAAGCCTTTAAGACTATACGACCCCGACTGCTCTCACCCGCGCAAGAGGCCGGAGGGCGTTTGACAAGGATGGGCAACAATGTCACAGGTTCACACAGCGGAGATTACGACGGCGCAGGCCAACGGAGAATGGGACGTGGCTGAGTCTGAATTTCAGGATCGCCCCATATTCTGCGTAGACTGCGGCCAGGAGTTCATCTGGACTGCGGGCGAGCAACTCTTCTTCCACGACAAGGGGCTGAAGAACGAGCCGAAACGCTGCAAGCCATGTAAGCAGGCTAAGAACGAGAGGCTCGCGGCCATCGCCGCCGCGCAGACGACCGGCGTCCGTCAGCGCATCGAAGTCACGGTGCAGTGCGCTCAGTGCGGACAGCAGACGACAGTACCGTTCTACCCATCGCAGGGGCGGCCCGTTTTCTGCCGCGCATGCTTCCTCGGAAGCCGCGGCGCGGACGGCCACGAAGACTAGGCCGCGTCCCCGAAGCATCCCACAACCCCCGACTCTCCCCCCGCCGCGCCCTCCCCCAGAGCGCGCCCCGGCGGTACATCTCTGTTCAAAAGAGCGTTCAGCGGTCAGCAGTCAGCACTCAGCTTTAAACACTTCGCGCCCTTCGCTGTTAAGCGCAGATTCTTAACAGCGAAGGGCGCAAAAGCTTTAGCTGAAAGCTGACCGCTGACTGCTGAGTGCTGAAAGCTTTTAGCCCCCGACGTGGACGGCGGGGCGGCGCTCCGGGTTGTCTTCGACCTGTCGCAGGACTTCGTGCGTGATGGGCGCTGTGTCGCCCTCGCCGAAGGCTATGTACTTGAGCAGGTACTTGAGGGGGTTGCCCTCGCTCCAACCGAAGTAGACGTGCGGAAGCTTGCCCGTCATGTCGCGCAGGTGTAGGAGGAAGGCCGCAATCGCGTTCGGCACCGCGGGGCTCTCCGAGCGCATGACGCGATAGCCGTCAACGTCTACGCCTCGCACTCTCAGCACGCCCGAGAACTCCGAGGCGTCCGACGGCGTGACCTCGAAGAAGAGCACGGGGTCGCGCGTCGGAATGTGGTTGTCCGCGCGCTTCTCGCGCTCCTTCATTCGGTACTCGGTCGCGTCGCCCGTGTCACGCCGGTTGGCGACGATGCGAATCTCGGAGCCCTGCCGTATCAACTCTTCGATGTACTCGCGCGCCACCTCGTCCAGCTCAATCTTCTCGACGCGAAGCTCGGTCGTGCGCCAGACCCGCGAGAGGAACGACGTGGCGACGATTGTCAGTATGAAGAGCGAGGCTATCTTTATGCCCTCGGGCCGCTCGTGGACGTTCTGAATGGTCGTGTATATGAAGACGAGCGCGATGAGAAGGAAAGGCACCCAACGCTTGCGCTTGCTTCTGACGGAGAGCGTCACGGCGATTGCCGCCGAACTCATAAGGACGAGCACGCCCGTCGCGTACGCGCCGCCCTGCTTCTCCACGTCGGCCTCGAAGATGATCGTGACGGCGAAGGCGACGAGCATGTATATGAGCACGAGTGGGCGCTGCGCGAGCGCCCAGTCGGGTGCCATGCCGTAGCGCGGCAGGTATCGCGGCACGATGTTGAGGAGCCCGGCCATCGCCGACGCGCCCGCGAACCAGAGTATCGAGACGGTGCTCAGGTCGTAGACGGTACCAAAGCCGTTCCCGAAGAAGTTGTATGCGAGGTATGCGAGCGCGCGGCCGTAAGCCTTGCCCGCTACGAGCGAGCCGG
Source organism: Pyrinomonadaceae bacterium (assembly GCA_045807805.1). GTDB lineage: Bacteria > Acidobacteriota > Blastocatellia > Pyrinomonadales > Pyrinomonadaceae > QHXN01. The sequence continues at coordinate 3,568 of JBJMGR010000175.1, forward strand.
GGTCGGGCGCGCGGAACTCTTCGCGCGGGATGAGCGTCGAGGTGACGAGGCTGCTCGTTATGAGCATTACGCTCATGATGAGCGCGGCCGTCAAAAGCAGCTTGCGCGTGTTGTGAATGCGGCCCTTCGGGTCTGCGTGCCCTTCGCCGCGTTCGCCCTTGACGAGCGGCATCACGGCCACGCCCGTCTCGAAGCCGGAGAGGCCGAGGGCGAGCTTCGGGAAGAGCAGCAGCGCGATGCCTATGACGAGGAAGAAGTTTCCGTTGACCGTTATCCCGTTGACGGTCGTATGGAGAACGGCGTTGTACCAGCGCGGCAGCGCGTCCGGGTGCACTATGAAAAGCTCGTAGAGCCCGCGCCCGACGACTATGACGTTAAGGGCGAGGTACGTGCCGACGAGCCCGACGGCGATGCCTATCGCCTCCTTGAAGCCCTTGAGGAAGATCGCGCCGAGCAGTGTGACGAGTACGAGCGTGACGACGATGCGGTGTGCGAGGAAGGGCGCGTACGCCTGCACGAACGGATTCTCGATGACGTGCGCGGTGGCGTCGGCCGCCGAGAGAGTGATGGTGATGACGAAGTCCGTGGCGACGAACCCGAGCAGCACGAGCACGAAGAGCTTGCCCTTCCAGCGCGAGAGCAGGTGTTCGAGCATCGAGATGGAGCCCTCGCCGTGCGGGCTCTCCGAGGCGACGCGGTTGTATATGGGGAGCGCGCCGAAGAGCGTGAGCAGTACGAGTATGAGCGTGGCGATGGGCGAGAGCACGCCCGCTGCGAGGAACGCGATGCCGGGCTGATAGCCGAGCGTCGAGAAGTAGTCGACGCCCGTCAGGCACATGACCTTCCACCAGGGGTGCTGGTGGTGCTGCCCCTCCCGCTCGTGCGGCCCCTCCATCTCCTCGGAGTGACCCTTGAGCAACCAGCGCTTGAACCTTCCGCGCTCCGCCTTCTCCACACGCCGGATCAAAGTCTCGGCCATCTGCTTCTCCTGTGAGCCGGGCCGCCGCGCGCGACCGACCGCGACCGCACTCGCCGCACGGCCCCCTTGTACCTTGTTAGTACGTCCCGGATGCTTTACCCGAGAATTTGTACCAAACCGACTCGCGCCTGACAACCTCAAACTAGAGATGTCAAACTCCGTGCCCGCAGGTTAGGGGCTAGAGACCAGGGATTAGTAAGTTGCCTACAGCTTTAGCTAGTGGGAGAGGTTGGCAAAAAGGAGGTTGGCTTTAGCCGAAACTTATCTTTCGGCTAAAGCCGACCTCCTTCTGTACCCTCTATCCTCCCGCTAAAGCTGTAGGCAACTTAATCCGGCTAAAGCTGTAGGCAATTCAAAAATCTTTCCGACCTTCAGCCCCTAACAATCAGCCTCTGGCCTCTAGTCCCCGGCCTCATAACCTATTACTTCTGTTTTATACGTTCATGTGCTAAAGTCTGGAATCGCTAAGCCTTTGGCATTGTTCTGAAGGGTGCAAGTTCCTGAAAGCGAGCACTCTTATCCCAGCCGCCGATAACATTAAAAGCAAAGAGCGCCGACACGTCTCTTAGCCGTAACGAGACCGAGCCGCTATGATTTCGCGCCTGCACAAAGGGGAGGCAGACCATGGCGAACGCACGCCCGAACAGACGGGCTCGTCGCAGGTCATTCCCATCGGAGACGCTCGCCGCGCCGCGGCGAGCCGTGGCGTCTCATACCCCGCCCCCCTCGAACAGCAGCTCGCAGATGTTCAGGAGCTACTCGACCGCGGCCTGCCGAGCGCGGCCGAGACGCGCCTGCGACACGTCATCACGCAGGCCAAGCGCGAGCCGAGCGTCCTCGCGCGCGCGCGCCGCCTTCACTCAATCACCCTCGAAGCCCTCGGCCGCTCCCGCGATTCGCTCGAAGCCGTGCGCGCGTATGAAGCGCCAGAGTCGGGCAAGTCGCTCGACTCCGAGACCTTCGCGGCTGTGCGCGTGCAGCTCGCGATGGCCTACAACTACGTCGGCGACCAGCCGAAGGCCAACGCGCTGCTTCAGGCGGAGTTGCGTGCCGTGACCGAGCGCGGCGGCTCGGACGAACTCCTCGGTAACATCTACACCTCCCTCGCGCGCGTCTACCGCTCGATCAACGAATACTCCATCGCGCGCGACCACAACAACAAGGCGCTCGACTACTTCCGACGCGCGGGCGACTGGCGCGGCATGGCCGACTGCTACTTCGGCCTCGGCATGGCCGACGCGCACGAGGGGCTCTACGAGAAGACGCTTGAGAACTTCGAGCAGGCGATACAACTCATAGGCGACCGCCCCGCGCCGTTCGTACTGTCGAGGATTTACAGCAACGCGGCCGCCGCCTACTGGTGGCTCAAGCGCTCGCACGAAGGCATACGCGCGCTTGAGAAGGCCATCGCCTACAACGAGCACACGGAGCACAAGGAGAGCGCGGCCTCCGCCTACAACAACCTCGGCGTACACCTCACGCTCGTGGGCGAATGGGATCGCGCGCAGGCCGCGCTCACGCGCGCGCTCGAACTCGTCATGGAGATGGACGAGCACGCGGGCATCGCCGCCATAATCTTCGACTCACTCGGCGAGCTTCGCACGCTGCGCGGCGATCTGGGGGAGGCGCGCGAATACTTAGAGAAGGCCGTCGATAACGGAAAGAAGAGCGGGAAGCGCTGGTACGCGGCCCAGACGATGCGCACGCTCACGCGCTGTTACATCCTCCTCGGGCTCACGGACGAGGCGCTCGCGCTCGGCGACGAAGTGCTCGCGCTCGCGGGTCGCATAGGCGACCACCGCGCGATCTGCGACGCATCCCTTCTACTCGCGGAGGCGCGGCTGCTTCGCGGCGAGACGGAGGAGTGCGCGACGCTCCTCGCGCGCGTCTCCGAAGACACGGACGCGACGACCGACGACCTCGCAATCTCCGGCGAGGCGCAGCGCCTTCAAGGGTTGCTTGCGCTCGCGCAGCAGGACGCGCCGCGCGCCGTGCATCACTTCGGCCGGAGCCTCTCGATCTTCGAGATGCTCGGCGACCGCTACCGTACGGCGCGCGCGCACTTCCTGCTCGGGCGCGCCTACGCGTCCACGTCGCAGCGCGACCACGCGGGCGAACACCTCGGCCTCGCCGCGCACACCTTCCGGGAACTCGGCGCGAAGCTCGACCTGAAGCTCGCAGATGATTTCATCGAAGAGTTCGAGGAGAGCGCTCCCACGGAGCACGCGGAGCCGCCCGTGCCCGCGCAGCTTCTAACGCTGCGTCTGGCCGAGGCGGTCACCTCGCGCGAGCTTCTTCTGAGAGAGCTTGCGGCGGTCGTGCATCAGGAGACGCGCGCCGTGCGCGTCCTTCTCGTGGAGAAGGACGAGGACGGCCACGCGAAGGCGGTCGTCTCGCACGGGTGCGAGACACGGGAGGCCGCGCGGCTCGCGGAGTCGCTCGAAGCTTTGAAGTCCGAAGAGGAGCGGGAGCGCTTCGCGGAGACGGAGGACGCGCGTCTCATCAGTCTGCGCCCCTCTAACGCACCGCCCGCGACGCTCTTCGTCTCGCCGAGCGCGCTCTGCTGCCTGCCCGGCGGAAGCCCGCTCGAACCTCTTTTGCGCGTGGTCGAGTTGGGGATGGACGTTTGCGCTCTGCGCGCGCGCGCGCGCACAGGCAAGGGCACGCAGACGCAGGACTCGCTCGCGGGCGCGAGCCTCATGCCGGGCTTCATACATTCAAGCCCCGCGATGACGCGGCTCGTAGACGAGGTTCATAAGATACGCTCGTCCGACGTGACGGTGCTCGTCACGGGCGAATCGGGCACGGGCAAGGAACTCGTCGCGCGCGCGATACACGCGCTATCTTCACGCCGCGTCAAGGTCTTCGTCCCGTTCAACTGCACGGCCGTACCGAAGGAGTTGTCCGAAGGCTACCTCTTCGGCTATCGACGCGGCTCGTTCACGGGCGCGGTCTCGGACTCTCCCGGCGTGATACGCACGGCCGCGGGCGGCACGCTCTTCCTGGACGAGATAGGAGACCTGCCCTTAGACGTTCAGCCCAAGCTCTTGAGGTTCTTGCAGGAAGGAGAGATTCAGCCCCTCGGCGAGCAGAAGCCACAGAAGGTGGACGTGAGAATCATCGCGGCGACGAACACAGACCTCGAAGCGATGGTGGCCGACGGGAGGTTCCGCGAAGACTTGTACTACCGCCTCAATGTGATACGCCTTCGCGTGCCGCCGCTTAGGGAGCGCAGGAGCGAGATACCCGCAATCGTCAACTACTACGTCAACCACTACTCCGCGAAGTTCGGGCGGCTCGACATAACGATCACGCCGCAGACCTTAGACCTTCTG
>JBJMGR010000176.1:0-7814 GCA_045807805.1 Pyrinomonadaceae bacterium
CGCGTCGTAGCGCGCGAGCGCCTCTTCGACCGCGCGCCCGAACTCTTCCGGCGTACTCCTCGGCCCCATCGAGCGCATGCCGAAGTTGTCGAGACGTAGGCGTTCAAGCCCGTCCGCCGTCACTACGGGGCCGAGCCTGCGCCACCAGTAGACGACCACGGACGCGCCCACCGCCAGCGCTTCGAGCGCCGTGCGCCCCTTCGCGAAGACGACATCATACGCGGCGAGCAACTCTTCGGGCCGCGCGTGAGGACGGCCGACGCCGAGCCCGTAAACGTCGAGCGAGACGCCCGCGCGCACGCACGCCGCGCGCGCCGCACGGAGGTACTCGTTCTCCTTCGTCTGATTGCAGAGTATCAGGGCGCGGCGCGGCTTCGAGGGGAGCGGCGCGCGCGGGCGAAACCTTTCGAGGTCTACGAACTGCAAGAGCACGCTCACGCGCTCCTCGGGCACGCCGTGCTCGAAGAGCATCTTGTCGCGGCACGGCGAGTCAACGGCGACGTAGCGCAGTACACGTGGGAAGCGCGGCGGCGCGTCAATCGAGAGGTACCAGTCGTGGCAGACGTAGACGGCGGGCACGTTGGGGAAGCGCAGGAGCGCCGTCACTGTCTCGTCGGCGTGCTGCCCGTGTATGATGTCGGGCGGCGAGCCGAGATTGTCGAGGTCTGAGACGACGGGCACGGTCTCTCTGCGAATCGACTCGGCGAGCGGGCCGGGCCGTGGGCTGTAGAGCATGGGCGAGTGGCCGAGCGCGAGGAGGCCGCGCGCAAGCTCCAACGCGTACATCTCAGTCCCCGTGCGCTCGCGCAGCGAGTGGTTAGTGATGAGAACTTTAAGCTTTTTCATCGGGGGGTGCGCCGCGTCCCGTGCTCGACGGAGAGCGCGCGGCCGTCTCCTATTGATATTACAAGCGCACTGAAATGGGAAGCCTCGTGCGCGCGAAGAGGCTCGCTCGACGCGCGGTGCGTGCTTTCAGTCAAAGGCGATATGACACAGCCGAGAGTTGTAAGAGCGCCGCGCGGCGCGCAGTTGAACTGTAAGGGTTGGCATCAGGAGGCCGCGCTGCGATGCCTCATGAACAACCTCGACCCTGATGTGGCCGAGCGGCCTGAAGACCTCGTCGTCTACGGCGGGACGGGCAAGGCCGCGCGCGACTGGCGCTCGTTCGAGGCGATTGTGCGCGAGCTTACGGCGCTTGAGAACGACGAGACTCTGCTCGTGCAGTCGGGCAAGCCCGTCGCGGTCTTTCGCACGCACGACATGGCCCCGCGCGTCCTCATCGCCAACTCGAACCTCGTCGGCGCGTGGGCCAACTGGGAGCACTTCCACGAGCTTGAGCGCAGAGGCTTGATGATGTACGGGCAGATGACCGCCGGGTCTTGGATCTACATCGGCACGCAAGGGATAGTGCAGGGCACGTTCGAGACCTTCGCCGCGATGGCCGATAAGCATTTCGGCGGGACGCTCGCCGGTCGTCTCGTCCTCTCGGGCGGGATGGGTGGGATGGGCGGCGCGCAGCCTCTGGCGGCGACCCTGAACGGCGCGGTCTTCCTCGGCGTAGAGGTCGAGCGCGAGAGGATTGAGCGGCGCGTGCGTAACGGCTACTGCGACCGCCTCGCTCTGGATTTAGACGAGGCGCTTCGCATCTGCGAGGACGCGGTCGAGCAGAGGCGCGCGGTCTCTGTCGGCCTGGTCGGCAACTGCGCCGAAGTCCTGCCCGAGATAGTGCGGCGCGGCGTGAAGGTTGACGCGGTCACGGACCAGACGAGCGCGCACGACCCCTTGAACGGCTATATCCCTGCGGGCCTCTCGCTCGAAGAGGCGGAAGAGCTACGACGCGTTGAGCCGAAGGCTTACGTCAAACGTTCGATGGAGTCGATGGCGCGGCACGTCGAGGCGATGCTCGCGCTAAAGCGCGCGGGCGCGGTCGCCTTCGACTACGGCAACAACATACGCAAGCAGGCGTTCGACGCCGGTGTCGAAGATGCCTTCGAGATTCCGGGCTTCGTGCCCGAGTACATACGCCCGCTCTTCTGCGAAGGCAAAGGCCCCTTCCGATGGGTCGCACTCTCCGGCGACCCCGAAGACATACGCCGCACGGACGACCTCGCGCTCGAACTCTTCCCCGAAGACCGTACGCTCGAACGCTGGATGCGACTCGCGCGAGACCGCGTGCAGTTTCAAGGACTGCCCGCGCGCATCTGCTGGCTCGGGCTAGGCGAGCGCGCAGAGATGGGCGAGGCCATGAACGAGTTAGTTAAGCGCGGCGACCTGAAGGCTCCCGTCGCGATAGGGCGCGACCACCTCGACACGGGCTCGGTCGCCTCGCCCTACCGCGAGACCGAGGCGATGCGCGACGGCACGGACGCCGTCGCGGACTGGCCTATCTTGAACGCGCTACTCAACACCGCGAGCGGCGCGTCTTGGGTCTCGTTCCACCACGGCGGCGGCGTAGGCATCGGCTACTCTCTGCACGCGGGGCAGGTCTCTGTCGCCGACGGCACGCCGGAAGCAGCGAAGCGCCTCGACCGCGTGCTCACGAACGACCCCGGCCTCGGCGTCGCGCGCCACGTCGATGCGGGCTACGAAGAGGCCGAACAGACGGCGCGCACGAAGGGCCTGAAGATTCCCATGCTGCGCGGCGGCGACGAGTGAGATAGGATTGGGTTAAGAAATGAGAAGAATAAAGATCATCATCGAGAAACACCCGGACGGCTACGTCGCTTACCCGCTCGGGCTGAAGGGCGTCGTGGTCGGCGAGGGCGAGAGTCGTGAAGAGGCGCGGGCCGACGTGGAGTCGGCGATATGCTTTCACGTTGAGACCTTCGGCCCTGAAGTCTTCGACGACGACCCGCCCGTGCTCGAAGCGCTCATCGAGGAGATGGGGGTGGCGGTGTAGTGGCTAAGTTCCCGGTTGACGCGCCGAAGGGCCGAGTCGTGAAGGTCTGGGCCTTCTCGGTTTCAGGGTCGTGCGCGAACGGGAGCACATCGCGATGGTGCGCGAGAACGCCGACGGCACGCGTACGCCGCTGACGATGCCGAATCATCCACACATCAAAGGCTCAACCTTACGCACAATCTGCTCGCAGGCTAACATCCCGCGAGAGGAATTCATGAAGGCATACGAACAGAGCTAAAGCAGGCGATGGGTGAAGATGGCTGAAGCCCAAACGCATACGACGGAAATCCCGCAGCGAGTCGTCAAGGAGATTGCGGCGGGCGTGCGCGCCATCGCGTTCTTCGAGGCCGTGAAGGGGGCGCTCGTTCTGGTCGCGGGCTTCGGGCTGCTCGCGCTCGTACACCGCGACCTGGAAGATTTGGCGGAGCGGCTCGTAATGCACTCGCACCTCAACCCCGCGAGCCACTACCCGCGCATCTTCATAGAGGCCGCGGCGCGCACGAGTGACGCGCGACTGCGTACGCTCGCCGCGCTCGCCTTCGTCTACTCGACGGTGCGATTCGTCGAGGCGTACGGCCTCTGGAAGATGCGCGCGTGGGCCGAGTGGTTCGCGATAATCTCGGGCTGCGTATACCTGCCAATCGAGTTGTACGAGTTGATAGAGAAGCCTACGCTCGTGCGCGCCGGGATTCTGATACTGAACGCGCTCGTCGTCGCATATCTGCTCTACATTCGTTTCTCGCGCACGGGCCATGTGGTCGAGGACGCGATACACCGCACGGAGGCCGCGAACAGGGCGAAGAAGAGGGAGGCGAAGGAGGCGAAGGAGGCGAAGAGGGCGTTGAAGGAGTCGCACTGATCGGGCCGCCGCCCGCGCCGACACAGGTTTCATGGACAAGATGCTGAAAGCTATCCTCTCATCCTTTTTACTCCTCTCGGCGGCGCACTCTACGACGGCGCAGCGCCGCGCGCCGCGCGCGGAGGTGAGGGGCGCGGAGGCGAAGCGCGTGACGGGCGAGGGCGTGACGGGCACACTCGAAAGATACGCGCTCTTCGGCTCGAAGCACGTGCTGCCGCGCAACGTGGACGTGTGGCTGCCGCCCGGCTACGCGAGCGCGCGCCGCGCGCGCTTTCCAGTGCTCTACATGCACGACGGCCAGAACCTCTTCGACCCGCGCACGTCGTACGGCGGAGTTGACTGGGGCGTTGACGAGACCATGACGCGGCTCATCAGTCAGGGCGTGCTACGCGAGGCGATAGTCGTCGGCGTCTGGAACACCGCGCGCCGCGTCGCCGAGTACATGCCGCGCAAGGCCGTGCCCTTCTCGAACACGAAGGAGTTGAAGGGCGTGCCCGCGGCTTCTGACGACGAGATAGTCTCGGACGAGTACCTGAAGTTTTTGGTCTACGAGTTGAAGCCCTTCATAGACTCGCGCTACCGAACTCTGCGCGGGCGCGCCGACACCTTCATCATGGGGTCGAGCATGGGCGGGCTCATCTCGGCCTACGCCGTGTGCGAGTACCCACGCGTATACGGCGGCGCTGCTTGCGTCTCGACGCACTGGCCGGCGGGCGACGGCGCTGTGATTGACTACCTGAAGACGCACTTGCCACGGCCGCGCACGCACAAGTTCTACTTCGACTTCGGCACGGAGACGCTCGACTCGGCCTACGCGCCTTACCAGATGCGCGCCGACGAGGTGTTGCTGCGCGCGGGCTACACGGAGGGCTTCGATTGGGTGACGCGCAAGTTCGAGGGCGAGGAGCACTCCGAGAAGTCCTGGCGCAAGCGCGTAGACATCCCGCTCGTCTTCTTCCTGCACAAGTGAGCGGCGCGCGGGTTTGACAGTCGGGGCGCGACTCCATATCCTACCGCTCCCCCCAACAGCGCGCGCCGGTCGCGGTTTGCGCGCCAACCTCGCAGCACTTAAACGGCACCCACGGCCGAAGCTTGCCGCGCACTGAGCCTTATACGGCACGCCTCGCGCTACTTTAAGGAGAACAGTCATGGCGGAAGAGCAGGAACCCAACAACGTCGTCGAACCGCAGGAGCCCAACACCGGCGCGGCATCAGCGGCGCAGGAGCCGAACACGGCCTCGGCCGAGCAGGAGCCCAACACCGAAGCCGCGGCTCAAGAGCCCAACACCTAAGCCGCGCCCTAACCCACGGAAGACTGCTCACGTGCAGTCAAGTCCCACGCGGCACACTCGCCGCGTGGGGCTTCCCTTCTCATTCCCCTTGCTTTGAAAGAGCAGCCGACACAGACCACGACTCACCTCACGCCCGACCCCGTCGAGGCTTCGGAGGCGGGCACGCGCCACGAAGAGGCCGTGCCGCTCGAAGCTGAAGGCGCGCGTGGGGGCTTGCGCGCGCTCGCGATTGACCTGACGCCGCTGCGCGCGTCGAGAGAGTTCCGGCTGCTGTTCGCGGGTCATGCCGTGTCGTTCTTCGGCTCGATGATGACGTTCGTGGCGCTGCCGTGGCAGATGTACCGACTGACCGGCTCGACGCTCGCGGTGGGCCTGCTCGGCGTCGCGGAGTTCGTACCCATATTCCTCATGGCCTTCGTCGGCGGCGCGCTCGCCGACGCGGTAGACCGGCGGCGGATGATGCGCCTCACCGAAGCGCTGCTCGCGTTGGGCACGCTCGTGCTCCTCGTCAACTCTCTTCTGCCAGAGCCGCGCGCGTGGGTTCTATTCTTCTGCGCGGCCCTGTTCGCGGCGCTGAATGGATTGCAACGCCCTTCGCTCGACGCGTTGATGCCGCGACTCGTCGGGCCTGAGCTTGTGCCCGCGGCGATGGCCCTGCGCTCTCTGAGCGGAACAATCGGCATGATCGGCGGCCCCGCGCTCGGCGGCCTGATGGTGACGACCTTCGGCCCCGCGCCCACGTACGCCTTCGACTTCGTGAGCTTCGCCGCCTCTCTCGCGGTGCTCTGGATGATGCGCGCTGTGCCTCCGCCAGCGGGCGCTGACCGCCCGAGCTTTCGCTCAATCGTCGAGGGCCTGCGCTACGCGCGCAGTCGGCCGGAACTCCTCGGCACCTATCTCGTTGACATCAACGCGATGTTCTTCGGTATGCCGATGGCGCTCTTCCCCGCGATAGGCGAGAGACTCGGCGGCTCTTCGGTCGGGCTGCTCTACGCGGCACCGGCGGCGGGCGCGCTGTTCGTTACTCTGACTTCGGGGTGGGCGAAGCGCGTCAACCGTCATGGCCTCTGCGTCGTGCTCTCGGCCGGGGTGTGGGGCTTGGCGATAGTCGGCTTCGGGTTCGCGCCGAACATCTGGGCCGCGTTACTCTTCCTCGCGCTTGCGGGCGGGGCCGACATGGTCTCGGCTCTCTTCCGCATGACGATGTGGAATCAGACCATCCCGGATCACCTTCGCGGCAGGCTCGCCGGAATCGAGGTGGTGAGCTACACTACCGGGCCGCTGCTCGGAAACGCCGAGTCGGGGCTGGCCGCGCGGCTCTTCGGCATGCGTGCCTCCATCGTCTCGGGCGGGTTACTCTGCGTCGCGGGCACGGCGCTGCTCTCGTTCATACTGCCCGAGCTTATACGCTACGACGGCCGCAAAGGTCTCGAACGCAAACGCGCCGAAGAGGAGGCGCGGACGGAAAGGATGAAGGCGGAAGGATGAAAGGAAGGCTTGCCTTCTCAAGCTCAAAGTTCCAGGTTGTAAGTTCAAAGTTATAAGGCGCTCGCCATCAACTTTGAACTTACAACTTTGAACTTGGAACTTACAACTTGGAACTTATTACTTCATCCCTCATCCCTTCCACTGACACGGAGAATACTCGAATGAAGTCGAAGCACATTCAAGAGCGGAGTCAGCTTCTCTCGCTCCTCCTTCTGGTCGCGCTGTGCGCGCAGGCGTCGGCGCAGACTGCGTCGGCACAGACGGCGCATAAGCCTTCCGACGAAGTCCGCCGCGAGGCCGCGTCGCTCGCGGGCACTGTGCTCGTCGGCGGGCGCTCGATGGACTATCTGAGGGGGCTCGCCGACGGCTTCGGCGGGAGGCTCTCGGGCTCGCCCGCATACGAACGCTCCGCCGAGTGGGCCGCGCAGCAGTTCCGCGCCGCGGGCGTTAAGGACGTGCGGCTCGAAGAGTGGTCGCTCGACAACACATGGCAGCGCGGCACGGAGGCGCACGGCCGCATCACCGCGCCCGTCGAGCGCAGGCTCAACGTCGAGTCGCTCGGCTGGTCGCCCTCTACGCCCTCGGGCGGCGTGCGCGGCGAGGTCATTCTGGTCTCGGACATCACGCCCGAAGGCATACGCTCGCAGGCCGCGCGCATTAAAGGCCGCGTCGTCATGCTCGACATCCGGCGGCTCTTCGCGCAGAACGTCTGGAAGGCGTTCCAACTAGCCATCGCCTCGCAGCCACTCTTTAAAGAGGCGGGCGCGGTCGCGCTCATCTTCCCCGAGTCAACCGCCAACAACGCGCACAGCGCGCTCAGCCTCAACTGGGGCTCGACGCTCGCGCCTCTGCCCGAGGCGGAGTTCGGCATGGAGGACGGGAAGCTCATCAAGCGACTTCTTCAGGAGCAGCCCGCGCGCCCCGTCACCGTCGAGTTCAATTACGAGAACCGCACGGCCGCGCGCACCGTGACGCACAACGTCGTCGCCGAGATACGCGGGCGCGAACGCCCCGACGAGTGGGTCATCGTCGGCGCGCACTTAGACTCCTGGGACTTCGGTACGGGCGCGCAGGACAACGGCGCGGGCGTCGCGCAGGTCTTGGAAGCGGCGCGCGCGATAGCCTCGATGCCGCGGCCGCCGCGCCGCTCGATACGCTTCGCGCTCTGGGGCGGCGAGGAGCAGGGGCTACTCGGCTCGGCCGCTTACGCGCGCGCGCACGAGTCGGAGATGAAGACTTGCATCGCGGCGCTCAACACGGACAACGGCGCGGGCCA
>JBJMGR010000177.1:0-26134 GCA_045807805.1 Pyrinomonadaceae bacterium
GACCTGCGCGCCCATGCCGACGGCTATCTTCGCCGCGTTCGTGCCGACGACGCCGCCGCCGAGTATGACGACGCGCGCGGCTGGCACTCCGGGCACTCCGCCCACGAGCACGCCGCGCCCGCCGTTCATCTTCTCAAGGTACTGCGCGCCGACCTGCACGGCCATGCGTCCGGCGACCTCCGACATCGGCGTCAAGAGCGGCAGCGTGCCGCGCTTGTCGGTGATAGTCTCGTAGGCGATGCCCGTCACCTTGCGTTCAAGGAGCGCCTGCGTCTGCTTCGGGTCGGGCGCGAGGTGAAGGTAGGTGAAGAGCAGGAGCCCCTCCTTCATGCGCGGGTACTCGGGCTCGATAGGCTCCTTGACCTTGACGACCATCTCGGCCTCGGCCCAAACATCGTCGGCCGAAGGGATGATCTCAGCGCCCGCGCGCTCGTACAGCTCGTCCTCGAAGCCCGAGCCCTCGCCCGCGCTCTTCTCCGCGACGACCCTATGTCCCGCGTCCGTCAAAGCGCGCACGCCCGCGGGCGTCAAGCCCACACGGTACTCGTTGTCCTTAATCTCCTTCGGCAGTCCGACGATCACTTTTCTCTTCTCCGTTCGTTAGGATTTTTCCGCGAACTCCATCGTTGGCTCGGGCTCTTTCTCGCTGCTTAGTATTCTGCGCAAGTCGTCGCGGATACCTTCAACCTCATCCGGCTCCGCACCGAGCTTTTGACTGAAGCTCTTTCGGAGAGCGAGTAGTAAGTAACTCAATGCCGCTTCGATGACCGCGAGTTCGTCCTCGGAAGCTCTCACATCCACTAATTCGACTGACGCAACGATCTCTTTCCGTAATGCTTCCATGTTACTTCAGCCCTTCGGGCAAATCGTCGCGCCCGACCCGCTCCCACTTGCCTTCGTCAACCCTGCCTTCCCTATTCGCCTTCGTAGTCCTGAAACTGGTGTGGTGCTCGCCGTCCTCCGTGAAGATGTGCGTGCGGCCACGTGGCCCGACAAAAACGTAGAGACCGCTCTCCACGTCAAGATATATTTCGTTAGCCGACCCTTTATCCTGTGCGGCCTCTGCCGTCGGCCTCTCCCCGCCTTCGTGACGTTCTTCGCCGTGAGGTGTGCGCTCAGTCATCCGGAGAAGCGCCTACATTCATCTTACTCGAAATTCACTTCGTCAATCTGTGCGCGTTGCAGCTTGCCGCTGTAGTCAACGTAGATGCTCTTCCACTCGGTGAAGATGTCGAGGACTTGCGTGCCCGCCTCGCGGTGGCCGTTGCCCGTGGCCTTCGTGCCGCCGAAGGGGAGGTGGACTTCCGCGCCGATGGTCGAGGAGTTGACGTAGAAGATGCCCGTGTACATCTCGTTCATCGCGTGGAAGGCGCGGTTAACGTCCGCCGTGTAGATGGAGGCGGAGAGTCCGTAGCGCACTCCGTTGCCGATCTCGACAGCCTCTTCCAGAGAACCTGCGGGGATGACGGTCGTGACGGGGCCGAAAATCTCCTCCTGAGATATACGCATCTGCGGCGCGGCGTCCGTGAAGACCGTCGGCTCTATGAAGTAACCGTTCGAGTGTGCGCCGCCTTCCAGACGCTTGCCGCCCGTTGCAAGCTTCGCGCGGTCTTCCTTCTGTCCTATCTCGATGTAGCCGAGAATCCTGTTCAGCGCGTCCCCGTTGATGACGGGGCCAACGTCCGTGCGCGCGTCCTGACCGTCGCCGACCTTCAAGTTCTTCGCGCGCTCGACGAGCATCTGCGTGAACTTCTTGTAGACCTTCTTGTGGACGACTATGCGCGAAGAGGCTGTGCAGCGCTGGCCCGAAGTTCCGAACGCGCCCCAGACCGCGCCCTCGACGGCGAGTTCGAGGTCTGCATCCTCCATCACCATGATGACGTTCTTGCCGCCCATCTCAAGCGAACAGATGGCGTTGCGCTCGGCGCACGCGCCCGCGACGATGCGGCCGACTTCCGTCGAGCCCGTGAACGAGATGAGTCTGACGGAAGGATGTTCGACGAGCGCCGCGCCCGCCGTCTCGCCGTAGCCCGCGACGAGGTTTACGACGCCCGGCGGAATCCCGGCCTCCTCGCAAGCCTTGACTAAATTATATGTCGAGAGCGGAGTGTCTTCGGCGGGCTTAATGACGACCGTGTTGCCGCACACCAAGGCGGGTATGAGCTTCCACGAAGGGATAGCCATCGGGAAGTTCCAAGGCGTGATGAGCCCGCACAAGCCCACGGGCTGGCGCACGCACATCGCGAACTTGTCGGGCATCTCGGCGGGCGTCGTGAAGCCGTGGAGTCTCCGGCCCTCGCCCGCGGTGTAGTAGGTGCAGTCAATCGCCTCCTGCACGTCGCCGCCGGTCTCCTTCAAGACCTTGCCCATCTCGCGCGTCATCTCGCGCGCGAACGCGTCCTTGTTGCGTATGAGAATCTCGCCGAGTCGGAAGAGCATCTCTGCGCGTCGAGGCGCGGGCAGTCTGCGCCAGCGGTCTGCCGCGTCGCGCGCCGATGCGACCGCGCGCTCAACGTCCGAGGCGTCCGACACGGGGAAGCGGCCCACGACATCGCGCGTGTCGGCCGGGTTCGCGTTCTCGAACCACTCGCCCGAGCCTGCCGAGACCCACTCGCCGCCGATGTAGTTGGGGTATGACTTCACGCCCGCGCGCGTCCGCGATACGGCGGCGGCCGCGCGCGCGCCCTTCTTCGAGCCCTTCGTGAGAGCCTTCTTTGCCTGTGACATAAGAGAAGTGATGAGTGATAAGTGATAAGTGATAAGTGATGAGAAAGAGCCTGCCTCTTATCACCCATCACTTATCACTCATCACTTATTGATACGTGAACTGAACTATGGACTGCGTGACGCGCTCGCCGTTGTAGGCGGCGACGTGCATGACAATCGGGTCGCCGGTCTTCAGCGAGTTGACGATGCGCTCGAAGTCCTCGATGGTGCTGATGGGCTGGCGGTTGACGCGCTGTATGACCATGAACTTCTGCACGCCCGCGTCGAAGGCGAGGCCCGCCTGGTCAACGTCCTTGACGAAGAGGCCGCGCACGCCCTTCAGGTTTCGCTCGTTGGCTATCTGCGGCGTCAACTCGCTCAAGGTCAGCCCGATGGTCGGGCGCATGCTCTTCTCCGCGCCCGTCTGCTTCGGCTTGGCCTCGGCATCCTTCTCGCCGTCGTCGTCCGAGTCGGAAATGTTTCGAGGGGCGGGGCGCTCGCCGACGGTGACGCTCGCCGTGTGGCGTTCGAGTTTGTTGTTGACCTCGCGAAGGTACGTGAGCTGGACGGCCTGCCCGACGGGCGTGCCCGCGACCTTGTTGATAAGGTCTTGCGCGCTCTCGACCGACTGCCCGTTGAACTCGACGACCACGTCGTTGGTCTCAATCCCTGCGCGCCCGGCCGGCCCCTGCGCGTCGGCCACGTCCTTGATGATTGCGCCCTTCGCCGCGGGCAACTCGTAGACGCGCGCGAACTCGGGCCTGACCGAGTCGAGGAAGACGCCGAGGTAGCCTCGGCGAACCTTGCCCGAAGTCATCAACTGCTTGAAGACCGAGTCGGCTATGTTACTGGGAAGCGCGAAGCCTATGCCGTTGTAGTCGCCGGTCGAGGTGGCTATCTGCGAGTTGATGCCGATGACCTCGCCGCGCATGTTTACGAGCGGGCCGCCGGAGTTGCCGCGGTTAATCGCGGCGTCGGTTTGGATGAAGCGGCGGAAGCTCGCGCCGGGGTCTGTCTGTCGCTCCTTGGTCGAGATGATACCGGCCGTGACCGTCTGCTCTAACCCGAACGGCGAGCCGATGGCGAGCACCCAGTCACCGACCTGCGCGTCGTCGGAGTTGCCGAGGGTGACGGCGGGGAGGTCTTTGGCGGGGCTGACCTTGATGACGGCCACGTCGGTCTCCACGTCCGTGCCGACGACAGTCCCGCGCAGTTGCTCGCCTGACTGTAGCTTAACCATGATGCCGCTCATGCCCTGCACGACGTGGTAGTTCGTGAGGATGATGCCCTTCGGGTCAACGATGAAGCCGCTCCCCACGCCGCGCGAAGGGCGGCGCGCGCGCCTCCGCCAGAGGTCGAAGAGCGGGCTCTCGCTGTTGTCGTCGGCGCTGTCGTCGTCGTCGTCTTTCTTGTCGGAGACCTGCGGCGGTGCCGCGGCGACCGTGTCGATGTTGACGACCGCGGGCTCGACGCGGCGCGCGATCTCGGCGAACGAGGCCGAGAGCGCCTCGGGCGCGCGCGCGATTGCGGCGGCGCTCGCACCATTGGGTTGCTCGTCCAGCGCGAAGGCGTGCTGGCGCGTGAGCATAGCGCCTATGCCGACGCCGACGACGAGACATGCGACGGCGAGCGCGGCTATCCACACGCGCAGGCTACGAAGTATGGCGCGCTCGGCGTCCGTGGTCTGGCCCTTCGGGATTTGCAACATGGAACTCACCTTCTAAACTTCAAAGGATCCGAAAAGGTCGCGCGGCCGAGGCCCAAACGCTCGGGCCTTAATGCCGCCTTCTTCTGTGCGCCGAAACGAGGAAACTTTACAGCACAGGGGCGAGCCCTGAGTATAACCAATGCCGCCACCCGCCGCAAAGCGCTTCACACAACGGCAGAACAGACGTGACGGCGGAAGTCATTTCGCATCTTTATAACGTCAGTCCTCAACCGCTTCGCGCCCCTCCCATTCGGGGTCGTTCTCCCCGGCCTCTGCTTCGACCTGCCTGCGGCCCCAGCGAAGTTCGGAGACTAGGACGCCCGCGACGACGAGGAACGCGCCGAGCGTGGAGCGGCCGCCCGCCCATTCGGCCGAGCCTCGCAGTAGCACGGCGAAGAGGGTTGCGAAGACGGGTTCGAGGCTGAAGATGACGGCGGCGTGCGTGGCGGGCATGCGCGCCTGTCCCCAAGTCCAGAGGAGGAAGGTCGCGACGGTCGCGACGAGCGCCATGTAGACGAGCTGCGTCGTCGTCGCGGCGTTCCAGACGAGCGGCTCCGCTTCGCGCGCGAGGCCCGTGGGGAGCCCGCCCGCGAGCGCGCCCCACGTTTGAATGGCGAGCCACGTCGTGAGCGTGAGCGCGGCGGCGACGGTTACCTGTAGCGCGCTCAACTGCCGCACGTCGAAGCGGCGCGCGTAGAGTCCCATCAGGGTTATGTGCGCGGCGAAGAGGAGCGTCGTTCCGAGCGTAATGAGGTCGCCCGTGTTGACTGCGGCGCTCGCCCCCGTGGGCGCGAGTATGAGCACGCCGCCGATTGAGGCGAGCACTATCCCGGCGAAGTTCTCGCGGCTCGGGCGAGCGCGCCAGAGTGCGTATGCGACGACGGGCACGAGCGGCGTCGTGAGCCCTGTGATGAAGGCGGACTTGGCGGGCGTCGTCCAGAGAAGCCCGACGGTCTGCCCTATGAAGCCGACTCCCATGAGGAGGCCGAGCGCCGCGCCCGCGCGCCAAGCCTCGCGGCCCGCGCCGAAGAGTTGTCGCGGGAAGAACGATAAGAAGAGAAGCGCCGCCAGCGGCAGGCGCAAGGCGAGATACGAGAACGGCGGCCAGTAGTCGAGTATGTCGCGCGAGACGGCGAACGTCGAGCCCCAGATGAGCGTCGTCAAAAGTATTGCCGCGTCCGCGCCGAGGTTCGATTTTAACTTCATAGAGCGTTCAGCGTTCAGCAATCAGCTTTCAGCTTACAACCCTTTGCGCCCTTTGCGCCTACTTCGCGACCTTTGCGTTTAAGCCAACTCTTCAACCGCAAAGAGCGCGAAGTAGACGCGAAAGTCGCGAAGAGGGTTTGGCTGAAAGCTGATTGCTGAACGCTGAACGCTTCAAGGTCTTATCAGAACTTTGAGCACGCCGGGCGCGGCGGCGCGCTCCAACGCGCGCACGCCTTCGGAGAGTGGGAACTCTTCGTGGACGAGCGCGCACGTCTCGACGGCGTCGCGAGCGAGCAGTTCGAGGGCGGGCGCGAAACGGCCGCAGCGCGAGCCGACGATGCTTATCTCGTCGACGACGACGGGCGCGGCGTTGAACTCGGTCGTGCCGTGGAACGTTGACTTCAAGACGAGTGTGCCGCGCGGCCGCAGAAGTTTCAGCGCCGTCTCGAAGCCCGCGGGCGAGCCAGAAGCCTCGATTGTTACGTCGAAGGCGCGCGCGAAGGACGAGGACAGCTCGTCCGTCTTCAACGTCTCGACTCCCCGCCGCCTCGCGATGTCGAGCTTCGACTGATGACGGCCGACGAGTGTGACGCTCGCGCCCGTCAGAACCTTCAAAGCCTGAGCGCAGAGCAGCCCGAGTTTGCCGTCGCCTATGACTGCGACGCGCGCGCCCGCCTCCACGCGCACGCGCTCCGTTATCCCGCACGCGGCGGCGAGCGGCTCCGTGAAGACCGCGCGCTCGTCCGGCACGTTGTCCGGCACGGGCAGAAGGTTTGCGGCGGGCAGTTGAAGCAGTTCGGCGAACGCGCCGTCGCGCCCGACGATGCCGAGCACGGTGCGCGCCTTGCAGTGGCGCGCGTCGCCCGCGAGACACAGTTCGCACGCGCCGCACCCGGCGTTTATCTCTCCGACGACGCGACGCCCGACCAACTCCGGCGCGCCCGGCGCTCGCTCGACCACGCCGACGAACTCGTGACCGAGCGTGCCGCGAAAGCCCGCGTAGCCGCGCGCTATCTCAAGGTCTGTGTTGCACACGCCCGCGAGCGACACGCGCACCGTCGCCTCGCCCGCGCGCGAAGGCTCGGCCGTCTCCGCCACGCGCAAACCCATCTCATCGAATCTGAGAGCTTGCATAGGATAGCTGTCAGCACTGAGCACTCAGCCAGACCCTCTTCGCGGTCTTTGCGACTTCTCTGCGACCTTTGCGTTTAAGGCCCTGAATCTTTAACCGCAAAGGACTCGAAGGATAGGCGAAGGACGCAAAGTTGAAAGCCGAGTGCTGAAGGCTGAATGCTTTCTCAAAACTTTTTCGCGCGCGTGTAGGCGTTGTCGGGCGTGAGTTCGACCGACCTCTCGCGGCCGGAGACGTTGACGGGCAGACGCCAGGTGAGTTCGCGCTCGCCGTTGACCGTCGCGTGAATCCACCAGCGGCCGGGCGGCACCGCGAGCGACGCTTCGCCGCGCGCGTCGAGGTCTGCGCTGAGCGGCTGGCGGTCGCCCATCATCCTGTTCGCGAACTCCTCGAAGCGCTGGCCGGGCCTGTGCTCCGAGTCGAACTCGTTGCGCGCCGCGGCCATGTTTATCGGGTAGAGCAGAACCGAGACCTTCTCGGCCGAGACGTTGAAGCCTATCTCGTCGCGGCGCAGGCGTATGCGTAGGAGCGTCGCGCCCGCGCTGGCCTCGGACGCGCCGACGACCTCGCGCCCGTCGTGCGGCAGTCGCGCGTAGACGCCCCACACGGCCGCGACGAGCGATGCGATGAGCGCCAGACCAGCGACCGCCGCGACCAATCTTTTGAGGTTTCCCTGTTCGCCTCTCACTTCTTGAGCCCGCGCACGTAGGAGAGCAACGAAGTTATCTGCTCGTTTGTGAGCTTCTCGCCGAAGGCGGGCATGTGGCCGCGCCCGTTTCGTATCGAGTCGAGTATGCGCTCGTCGGAGACTTCCGACTGCCAGCGCGCGTCGGTCAGGTCGCGCGCGTGGTGGTGGTGTCTCGACTTGAACGTGTCGGCGCTCCCGTCCTTGCCGTGGCACGTCGCGCAGTTCTTCGAGTATGTGACGGCCGGATTGATGGCCGTCTGCGTTCGCCCGTGTCCCTGCTTGCGAGTGGCCTTCGCGGCGGCGACGCCGACGCACGCGAGCGCTATCGCGAGAGACGCCGCGCTCAAAAATCTTCTCATGGAGAAACCTCCGCCCGTACCGTAGCGGCGGCGCGCGCGCTTCATGCCATCAGCCCGCGCTCGCGTAGCGCGCTCGTCAACTCGTGGTCGGTCGGCATGCAGAGTATCTGCCCGGCCACGTCCACGGTCGGCTTGCGCTCTTTGCCGCCGTTCTGCTCGCGCACCCATTGGGCCGCGCTCTCGTCCTGCTCGACGTTCACGTACACGTACTGCACGCCGAGCCCGTCGAGGAACGCGCGCGCATGCCGCGTGTCCTCGCACCAGTCCGCGCCATAGACCTTCACTCCGAACACGGCTGCTCGCCCTCCTCCCGGTCGATTTAGGGAGACATAATAACACCTCGAAACGATGAACGCGGAACTATGAAGGCTGAAAGTTCAGAGTTGCAAGTTCCAAGTTGCAGGTTCAAAGTTGAAGGCGACTGCTCTTAACTTTGAACCTGCAACCTGGAACTTGCAACTTATCAGTTCCTCGTTTCGAGGTGTTACAATAAAACTTCTCAAACCCAACGGGTACTGAAGCGCGAGCCTGAACTGACGTGAGCGAGATACTCAAGGACGGATTCCACGACGAGTGCGGCGTCTTCGGCATCTACCGCCACGCCGAGGCCGCGCGCCTCGCATACCTCGGGCTCTATCAGCTACAGCACCGCGGGCAGGAGTCGTGCGGCATCGTAGCAAGCGACGGCGTGAACTTGCGCTCCGAGCGCGCGATGGGCCTCGTCAGCGAGGTCTTCGTCGAGGAGCGCCTGAACCGCCTGCCCGGCTCGGCCGCCATCGGCCACACGCGCTACTCGACGGCGGGCGAAGTCTCCGTGCGAGAGGCGCAGCCCTTTCTCATCGCGTGCAAGCACGGACAGGTCGCCGTCTGCCACAACGGCAACCTCCCCTTCGCCACCGAAGAGCGCAAGCGTCTCGAACGCGACGGCGCGATATTCAGCTCAACGTCGGACACGGAAGTGGTGCTCCACCGCATCGCTCGCTCGCTCGCGGAGTCGGTCGAGGGGGCTATCCCCGAGGTCTTGTGCGAGACCGAGGGCGCGTTCTCGATGCTCTTCCTCACGCCCGACGCGCTCATAGCCGTGCGAGACCCGCGAGGCTTTCGTCCGCTCGCGCTCGGACGCCTCGGAGATGCCTGGGTCGTCGCCTCCGAGACGTGCGCCTTTGATTTGATCGACGCTACCTACGTGCGCGACGTTGAGCCCGGCGAGATGGTCGTGATAACGGAGGCGGGCCTGCGCTCAAGCTTCCCGCTCCCGCGTCAACGCCACTCCTTCTGCGTCTTCGAGCACGTGTACTTCTCGCGCCCCGACTCTCTCATCTACGGCCGCTCGGTCAACGAGTCGCGCCACAAGATGGGGAAGCGCCTCGCCGTCGAGCAGCCCGCGGAAGCCGACATCGTCGTGCCCGTGCCCGACTCGGGCGTCGCTGCCGCAATCGGGTACGCGGCGGAGTCGGGACTCTCCTTCCGCTTCGGGCTGGTGCGCAACCACTACATAGGCCGAACCTTCATCGAGCCCAAGCAGTCCATCCGATCCTTCGGCGTGCGGCTCAAGCTCAACCCCGTGCGCGACCTCATAAGGGGCCGCCGCGTCGTGCTCATAGACGACTCGATTGTGCGCGGCACGACCTCGAAGAAGATCGTGCGGCTCGTGCGCGAGGCGGGCGCGCGCGAAGTCCACGTGCGTATAAGCTGCCCGCCGACGGTGAGCCCCTGCTACTACGGCGTCGACACGCCGAGCAAGACGGAACTCATCGCGGCGCACATGAGCGTAGCGGAAGTGTGCAGCTTCATAGAGGCCGACTCGCTCGGCTACCTCTCGCTCGAAGGCATGCTCGAAGCCAGCGGCCTGCCCGCCGAGACCTCCTGCGTCGCATGCTGGACGGGCAACTACCCGACGCGCATCAACTCCTCGGCCGAGACCCAATACGCGCGCGAGCGCGAGCCCGTGCCGTCGGACTGAACGGAGAACCGAATGTCTGACCTGCTGGAACGAATCACCGTCAACCCGGAGCAGTGCGGCGGACGCCCCTGCATACGCGGCATGCGCATACGCGTCAATGACGTGCTCGACCTCTTCGCCGCCGGTCTGAACGCTGAGCAGATACTCGAAGAGATGCCCGACCTCGAAGCTGACGACCTGAAGGCTGCTCTTTTGTACGCGTCTCGGAGTCTGTAAGAAACATATCTGTTCGTATTGGAGGCAGAGGTTAAGTGGCGCAAGGTAGACGCGGGTGCGGGTGTTTGTTGGCGGTGTTGGCGGTCGTGCTCGCGGCGGGCGGGTTCGCGGGCGTGCGGTATTTGAAGCCGTGGTGGGACGCGCGGCAGACGCGGCAGGTTCCAACTCCTTCCGGGAAGGAGTTGCAGGTTCACGTGCTCGACGTTGGACTGGGCGACTCAATTCTCATCGTCGCGCCTTCGGGGAAGACAGTGCTCGTGGACGCGGGGCCGACCGCCTCGGGCAAGAAGGTCGTCGAAGCCTTAAAGAAAGACGGCGTTGACCACCTCGACTACTTCGTCGCGACGCACGCGCACGCGGATCACGTCGGCGGCGCGCCGGAAATCTTCAAGGCTCTGAACGTCGGGCGCGTCTACTACAGCGGCTTTCCAATCAAGGGCACGCGCGAGTATGACGATTTCCTGAAGGCCGTCGAGCAGAAGAACGTCCCGTTAGAGCGGGCCACGCCCGACACGCCCGCGCTCGATCTCGGAGACGGCGTGCTCCTGCGCGTGCTCGCGCCCACGGAGCCCTTCTTCGCGGCGAAGGACTTGAGCGCGGGCGGCAACGAGCCGAATGCGAACTCGGTCGTCATGCGTCTCGACTACGGCGACTTCTCGATGCTGCTCGCGGGCGACGCCGAGGAGCAGACCGAGCGGCGCATGATGGAGAAGGGCGCGGACTTCGCGGCGCGCGTCCTGAAGGTCTCGCACCACGGGTCGAAGTACGCGACATCGGCGGACTTCCTCAAGCGCGGAAATTTCAAGTTTGCAATTGTCTCGACCGGCGCGGACAACCGCTACGGCCTGCCAGCGCAGGAGACGCTCGACCGTCTGAAGGCCGCGGGCGTTCGACTCTACCGCACGGACTTGCAGGGCGAGATAACCGTCACCACGCGCGGGCAGGAGAACGACGTGAAGATTACGGCCGCGCGCGAACCCAAAACGGGTCAGGATGTGTGGGCCGGACTCCCGGCGCTTCGCGACGACTCGTCCAAGCGCGGCTTCATAAACTTCGGCGACCTCCCGCCCGCGCCGAAGGCCACGCCGCAGAAGGCGAACTCGAACGCGAATTCAAACTCGAACCAAAACGCGAGGGGAACGAAGTGAGTGACGAAAGGCTCCGGCGCGTGAAGAGAATTTTTCTGTCGTCCGTCCTTTTGACGGTCGCGCTGTGCGGCGCGGCGAGCGCGGAGGGCGAGGGCGAAAGTAAGTCGCGCACGCACACCGTCAGCGGCATGGTCTACTTCACGAACAACTCGCCCGACGTTTACGAGTTCCCGGTCGAGCTGTTCAACTCGAAGTTCAAGCGCGTGGCCGCGAAGCGGACTGCGGACGACGGCGGCTACTTCGAGTTCAAGGGGCTCAGGCCGGGCCTCTATTACGTGCAGGTTCTGATAAACAATCGCTGCCTCTTGCAGTACGAGGTGGACGCGCGCAAGGCCGAGCCCGAACGCCTCCAAGTCTTCGGCGACGCGGGCTGCGGCCGACACCAGATCGTCGGCCTGCCCGCGCCCCGCCCCGTCCCGCGCAACAAGAAGAGATGACGAAATCAATCACCTACTCAGACGCGGGCGTCTCGATTGACGCCGCGAACGCCGCCGTCGAGAAGATAAAGAGGCTCGCGCGCAAGACCTTCAACACGCGCACGCTCTCCGAGATAGGAAGCTTCGGCGGCATGTTCGACGGCGCGTTCCCCGGCATGCTTGAGCCCGTGCTCGTCGCCTCGGCCGACGGCGTCGGGACGAAACTCAAGATCGCCTTCATGACCGGCGTACACGACACAGTGGGCCGCGACCTCGTCAACCACTGCACGAACGACATACTCGTGCAGGGCGCGCGCCCTCTCTTCTTCCTCGACTACGTCGCGACCGGCGTCCTCTCGCCCGACGTTATCGTCTCGGTCGTGGACGGAGTCTCGCGCGGCTGTCAGGAGAACGGGTGCGTGCTCTTAGGCGGCGAGACAGCGGAGATGCCCGGCTTCTACCCCGAAGGCGAGTACGACGTTGCGGGCTTCATCGTCGGCGTAGTTGACCGCGCGAAGGTCATCGACGGCCGCCGGGTCTCGGCGGGCGACCTGCTGCTCGCGCTACCTTCGGCGGGCCTTCATACGAACGGCTACTCGCTCGCGCGCAAGCTCTTCTTCGAGGTGGCCGGTTATGAAGTTGACACGCGTCTCGACGCGCTCGGCATGACCGTCGGCGAGGCGCTCCTGCGGCCGCACCTGAGCTACCTGCGCCCGCTCGAAGGACTGCTCGACACGGGAGTCATCAAGGCGCTCGCGCACATAACGGGCGGGGGGCTCGTCGAGAACATCCCGCGCGTGCTGCCCGAAGGCACGGCCGTCGAAGTTGTGCGCGGCTCTTGGCCCGTGCCTCCCGTCTTCAGCGTCATGCAGGAGATAGGCAACGTCTCCGAAGCCGAGATGCACCGCACCTTCAACATGGGCGTCGGCATGGTCGTTATCTGCTCGGAGTCGGACGCGGACACCGTCCGTTATCACCTCGACAGCCCCGGCCAGTGCCACACGATAGGCCGTGTCGTCGAAGGCGAACGCGAAGTCACACTCGTCTAAGTTGCAGGTTCCAAGTCGCAGGTTCAAAGTTAAGAGCACGCGCCTTCAACTTTGAACCTGCAACTTTGAACCTGCAACTTTGAACCTGCAACTTGGAACTTGTAACTCTGTCTTTATGCGAATCGGCATCCTCATCTCGGGGCGCGGGTCGAACATGGTCGCGCTGCTCGACGCGGTGCGCGACGGGCTCGTGCTCGACGCGGAGATCGCTTTAGTCGTGAGCGACAAGCCTTCGGCCGCGGGCCGCATGCGCGCGCGCGACCGCGGCATCAAGACGGCACTCGTCGAGCGCAAAGGCCGCACGCGCGAGGAGCATGAGCGCGAGATAATCAAGGCGTTAAGAGCACAGGGCGTCGAGTTGGTCTGCCTCGCGGGCTACATGCGCCTGCTCTCGCCGTGCTTCATCGAAGAGTACAGCGGGCGGATTCTGAACATTCACCCTTCACTGCTCCCGGCCTTCCCCGGCCTCGACGCACAGCGGCAGGCAATCGCGCACGGAGTCAAATACACGGGCTGCACCGTCCACTTCGTTGACGAGACTTTAGACGGCGGCCCAATCGTCACGCAGCGCGTCGTGCCCGTCCTCGACTCCGACACGCACGATACGCTCGCCGCGCGCATACTCCACGAAGAGCACAAAGCCTACCCCGAAGCGCTCGCCCTCGTCTGCTCCGGCAAGTATGAAGTCGCCGGCCGGCGAGTGATCAGGAAGTAAGTTGCAAGGTCAAAGTTCAAAGTTCAAAGTTAAAGGCAGCAGACGTGCTCTTAACTTTGAACTTTGGACTTTGACCTTGCAACCTTGACCTTGGAACTATAACTCGGCGAAACGCCTGAGCGCCTCTTGCTTGACCTTCTCAAGCGCGTTCTCGGGGGTGAGGCCCGCAATCTTCGAGCCGGGGAAGAGGAAGAAGAGCACGCCGCCGTCAATGCTCACGTCGCGATACTTCTTACAATGCACGCCCTGCCCGAACGTGAGGCATCTGTCCTGACCGAGTTCCCTGAAGAGCGCGGCTGAGCCCTCGCCGAGCTTGTTGTGCGGGCCGCCGTCGGCGACGAAGACGGGCACGACCTTGCCGCGGAAGACGACGACGCCGAGGTCGCCGCTGTCCACGTGCGTCTTGTTGCGAAACTCCGCACTGCCCTGCCCGTTTATGCCCGCGATGGGTATCACGACGTAAGGGAACACGTCGGAGTCGACGAAGCGTGCGTTGCCCGCCAGCCCCGGCCACGTGAACCACGTCGGGCATTGGTCGGTCGTCCCGGCGTTATTGCAAGCCTTCTGCGAGCCGTCAAGGTCGAGTCCCATCTTGGACTCGAAGAAGACCGCGCCGTTCGGGAACTTCAGCAGCGCTCGCACGCGATTCGGGTCGTTTTTGCAACGGCGGGAGTTCTTCATCACCACGTCCCGGAATATGTTCTCTTTGTCGCAACGCTCGAACTGCGCGCGGTAGTCTTCGTCGAGCGGCAGGGCGGCCGCGAAGTCCACGTCGCGCACGGCGTCGGCGGACGTGGGCGGCGGCGTGTAGACCGGCGTGCGCGCGGCGCGCGGCGCTGCGTAGAGTGCGGAGAGCATCAAGGCGACAACGATCAGGCGCTTCATCGGTTACTCCTTTGCGGCTTTCGCCGCGTGCGTTGCGTCGGCGCGGACACACGCACGCGGCTCTAGTCGGCCTTCACGGCGAAGTGTATGTGGTTCTTGTGCTGGTTGAGAGTCACGGCGTTGAAATTGTGCTTCTCCCCCTGATCGAAGTTCCACTCGTTGCGGTTGGCCTTCCCCGCCACGCTCGCGTCGAAGATAAGCTCGTCTATGTTCAACTCCTCGACCATCTCGTCGGTCGCGATGCCCGGCAGCAACGACGCGGCTATATCCTCGTTGCCCACGTCCACCGCGCGCCCCTTCGTGTGAAAACTTCCCGCGCCGTCGCGCACGAGGTCGCTGATGCGAATCTTGGCGCGACGGGAAAGCTCCAGCACAAGCTCTTGCAGCGACCCGGTAACCTTCGTCCCGTCGTTCTGGCCGAGCAGCTCTCTCCTGAGCCTCTGCGATTTAGTCGTGGGAGGGTCGAAGATAATCCTCCCCGCGTTTATCTGCGCCTTCAAATCGTCTACGACGCTCATGTAGACACCTCTCTTCCTAAGGGGTTCGGTCGTGAGTTATCGCGGCTTAGCGGCGGCCGCTCGGACTGCCGGTTAACGGCGTGGATCGCCGCACCTACCCGCTAACGCACCGAACGAGTCGGAAAACTATCAGGCCGGGTCGGAAAGTAAGTTGCAAGTTCAAAGTTGCAAGTTCAAAGTTAGAAGGAAGGTTCTTAACTTGTAACTTGTAACTTTGAACATTAGAACTTTAAACTTACGGCCATGACGATTGACGAGCAGTTGGCCTTTTTGCGGAAGGGCGCGGTCGAGATAATCCGCGAGGAGGATTTGCGCGCGAAGTTGGAGCGGAGCGCGAAGACGGGCAGGCCCTTGCGCGTCAAGCTCGGCGCAGACCCGACCGCGCCCGACATACACTGCGTGTACGCGGCGCTTAACGTCCGACGTTTATAACTCTGTGCGGCGCGGCAAGCCGACGCCCACACGTCTCCACTCAAACGCCCGCTCAGGAAACGCGATGAGAAAAAAGCTCACTCGACGCGAGTTCGTAGGCTCGGCCGTGGCCGCGTCGGCGCTTGTCGCGGGCGTCTCGGCGAAGTCCGTTGACGCGCAGCCGCCCGCGCAGAGGCCGAACGTGCTCTACATCATGGCGGACGATCTCGGGTGGGGCGATCTGAGTTGCTACGGCCGTCCGGACTACCGCACGCCGAACCTCGACCGTCTCGCCTCCGAAGGCACGCGCTTCAATCACGCATACTCGGCCTCGCCCGTCTGCACGCCGACGCGCTGCGGCTTCGTCACGGGCCGCTACCCCGCGCGCACGCCCGTCGGGCTCGAAGAGCCTCTGTCGTGGAGGAAGAACCTCGTTGAGCAGAAGCGCGATGTCGGGCTCGCGCCCGAGCACCCGACCGTCGCGTCACTCCTGAAGTCGGCGGGCTACGGCACTGCGCTCGTGGGCAAGTGGCACCTCGGATACCTTCCGAAGTACAGCCCCATCAAGAGCGGCTTTGAAGAGTTCTTCGGCATCATGAGCGGCGGGGCCGACCACTTCACGCACAAGGACGCGAACGGCGAGGGCGACCTCTTCGAGGCGGAGGTTCCCGTCGAGCGCGTCGGCTACACGACAGACCTTCTGACGGAGCGCGCCGTCGAGTTCCTAAAGCGACGACGCGACGCGCCCTTCTTCCTGAGCCTCAACTACACGGCCCCGCACTGGCCCTGGGAGGGGCCGAATGACGAGGCCGTCAGCCGCGGGATTGCGGCGGGCTACGACGGCTTCACCTCGGGCGGCTCGCTCAAGGTCTACGCGGAGATGATGAAGAGCTTGGACGCGGGCGTTGGCCGCGTGCTGCGCGCTCTCGAAGAGGCGGGGCACGCGCGCACGACGCTCGTCATCTTCACGAGCGACAACGGCGGCGAGCGCTTCTCCTACAACTGGCCCTTCACGGGTAAGAAGTTTGAACTCTACGAGGGCGGCATACGCGTGCCCGCCTTCGCGCGCTGGCCCGGTCGTATCCCCTCGGGGCGCACGACCGAGCAGGCCGCAATCACGATGGACTGGACTGCGACCATCCTCGCGGCGGCGGGCGCGCGCCCGCACCCTGACTACCCGCTCGACGGTACGGATCTTCTGCCCGTCATGCGCGGCGAGCGCGCCGCATTCGAGCGCACGCTCTTCTGGCGCAACGACGTTCAAGCCGCGGCGCGCGAAGGCCGCTGGAAGTATCTAAAGGTTGACGACAAGACCGAGCACCTCTTCGACCTGCTCACGGACGAGCGCGAGCAGGCCGACTACCGCGCCGCGCAACCCGAACTCTTCGAGCGCCTGAAGAGCGAATATCGGAAGTGGGAGGCGCAGATGTTGAAGCAGCGCCCGGCGCGCCCGGCTAATTGAGGGGGAGTGAAATGAAAGAAGGTTACGAGACTTCAGAGAACGCGTCTATCATACGCCGATGGTTCGAGGAGGTCTGGAATAGGGGGCGCGAGGAGTCGATTGACGAGTTGTTCGACGAGAAGGGCGTGGCGCACGGGCTGGCCGACGAGACGGGCGAGCCTCTGCGCGGGGTCGCGGGCTTCAAGCCCTTCTTCCGTAGCTTCCGCGAGGCGTTCCCCGAGATCGAGGTGACGGTCGAGGAGACTGTCTCGGAGGGCGACCGCGTGGCGGCGCGCTGCACCGTTCGCGGCGCGCACCGCGGCGACACGCTCGGGCTCGCGGCGACGAACCTGCCCGTCGAGTTCACGGGCATCTGCATCGTGCGCATCTCGGACGGCAAGATAGTCGAGGCTTGGAACAACTTCGACTTCATGGCGATGTTCCGGCAACTCGGCGCACTGAGCATGAAGAGTGAAGGATGAAGAACGAAGGATGAAGGATGAAAGATAAAGGTAAGCCTTAACTTCATCCTTCATCCTTCGTCCTTCGTCTTTCGTCCTTCGTCTTTCGTCTTAACTTCATCCTTTATCCTTCCGCCTTCATCCTTCGATTTATGTCAGCCGTCACATCGGACGAGACGCTCATCATCGAGACGCCCGAGCGCGTGCCGCTTCACTTCGCGCTCGCGTCAATCGGCAACCGCTTCCTCGCGTGCGCGCTCGACCACTTCATCCAAATCTTCGCGATGCTCGTCATCGCCCTCCTGCTCATCTGGCTCGGCAACGCGGCACAGTTGTACGACCGCCTGACGAGCGCGCCGAAGTGGGTTCTGGCGCTGCTCATCGTATTGGTGTCGGCCGTCTGGTCGGGCTACTTCGCCGTCTTCGAGTGGGCGTGGGCCGGGCAGACTCCCGGCAAGCGATGGCTCAAGCTGCGCGTCATACGCGAGGACGGACGGCCCGTCACCTTCTGGGAGGCGGCGGCGCGCAACGTCGTGCGCGTCTTCGACATGATGCCGTGGGTCATCATCCCCTTCTACTCAATCGGGCTCATCTCGGTCTTCGTGAGCCGACGCGACCAGAGGATCGGCGACTTCGTCGCGGGCACGGTCGTGGTGCGCGAGCGCGAGGCTCAGGCTCCGACGTTCGAGCAGGTCTTCTCCGCGCCTACGTCGGACGCCGCGCTGCGACGCTCCTTCCGCCCCGTCCCCTTCACGGCAGACCTGCGCGAGCTTGCCGAAGGCGAGATAGAGGTCGTCGAGGCTTTCCTACGCCGCCGATGGGAGATGGAAGAGTCCGCGCGGCAGTGGATGGCCTGGCGCGTCGCCACGCCCCTGCTTCAAAAGCTTCGCCCCGACTTCGACCCCGCGCAGTTCACATACGAAGGCTTCCTCGAAGAACTCCTCCACCGCTACCGCGCCACGCATCGCTTCACGGATTAGTGCGGGCGCCTTTACGTCACTTCTTCGCCTTGCTCGTGAAAAGCTCGCCCGCCTTCTCGGGCGTGAGTTGAACATCGGCGAGCGCGGCGGCGCGCGCGAGGACTGGGTCGCGCCCGAGGCGTATGTCGTCCACCGTCGGCAGCAGAAGCTCGTCGGGGGCGACTCCGCGCCCCTCAAGCCTCTGCCCGTCGGACATGAGTAGGTCTGCGCTGGTGATGCTCACGGCATAGTAGGGTGCCCCCTGCGGCTCGCCCGTCGCGGCCAGGTCGTACATGCTGCTCTGCATCACCCTGCCGAGCGTGTGGTCGCCGATTACGACGCCGCGATTCTCGATCTGCACGAGCCGCGCGAAGATCTCCGACGCCGAAGCCGAGCGGCTGTCTACCAGCACGAACAGCTTTCCGCCGAAGCCGCCCGTGCCCCTCGGCTTGGCCTTCGACTCCGTCGTCTCTTTGCGCCCCTTGACGACCGCTATCTTCACCTCACGGTCGAAGAAGTAACCGGCGAACCGTTCGAGCGCGGAGACCAGGCCGCCGGGGTTGCCGCGCAGGTCGAGGACGAGGGCCTTATGCCCGGCGACCTTCTTCAACATCTTGTCCACGTCGGAAGAGTCCAGTTCAAACGAAGGCAGGCGGCAGACGATCAAGTCCTGTCCGAACTCGGCGTAGTGCGGCCCCGGCCCGAGCCCGTCCTCCACGTCGGGGCTATGCTCGTCTATGTTAATCCAGCCGGAGTTGAAGTAGATGTTCACCTTCTTCACCTTCGTCACCACCTCGGCCTCGCGCGTCTCACCGGCGGGCGTGAGCACAGAGACGTTGACGCGCGACTTCGGGCGGAGCAGGTAGTAGTAGTAGTACATCTTCCAGAGCGTGTCGCGCGTCGGCTCGTAGCCGTCCACCGACAGCACCCGGTCGCCCGCCTTCAAGCCCTTTGCCTCCGCGTCGCTGCCCGGCGCGACGGCCGTGACGTAACAGGCGTCGCCGAACATCAGCATCCGCCAGCCGTAGACCGCGACCTCGCCGCGCGCGGGCGGGACGAACATCGTGTGCGAGTCGTTCAGGTCGAGCACGGCCTGCGCGACGATGCCGAAGACCTGCCCGCCCGTCGTGGCCTCGCCTATCTTCTCCGCGGCGAGCCGGAAGCGCGCGTCGATGTCGAGGCCGTGGAAGGTCGGGTCGTAATAGTTCTCTTTAAGGGCGTCGTTGATATCCTTGAGCATCCTGAGCCCTTCTCTGCGGCTATCGCCGATGCTCTGCTTGTATGTCTGAGCCGCGCCTGTAGCCGGGGCGACCGACAGCAGGAGGAGCGTGCAGACGACGCGAATCAAGAAAGTTTTCTGTCTCATGTATGGCGTTACTCTGAAGTTGATGGTGAAAGGCGAAAGCCGGACATCGTGGGTCGTGGCCGTGTACCGCGTGCGGCGCGGTCGAGATCGAGAGATTAGCATCGCGCGGCAGCGCGGTAAAGCCGAAATGCGGTCAAAATTGACGCGCCAGCGTGGCATCCGCTACACTTCCCGGTTATTTTATCAGGCAGTTTTTTCACAGAGAGGCACATCTAAGAGAAGCCATGGCTAAAGAGATTTTCATACTCGGCGGCAAGCGCACGCCGATGACACAGTACGTCGGCGCGCTCAAGGACGTGAAGGCGATTGACCTCGGCGCGACGGCCGCTCGCGGCGCGCTCGCCGCCTCGAACGTCGCGGCCGAAGAGATTGACCACACCGTCATAGGCAACGCGCTTCAAACGTCGGGCGACGCCATCTACGGCGCGCGCCACGTCGCGCTCAAGGCGGGCGTGCCTGCCGACCGCCCCGCGCTCACCGTCAACCGCCTCTGCGGCAGCGGCATTCAATCTATAGTCTCGGGCGCGCACATGATTCTCTTGGGCGAGGCGCGAAACGCCCTGGTCGGCGGCATGGAGTCGATGTCGATGGCCCCGCACGTCATCTACGGCGCGCGCAGCGGCTTCGGCTTGGGACAGGGCAAGCTCGAAGATTCCCTAATGGTCGCGCTCCTCGATACATACTGCAATACGACGATGGCGGGCACGGCCGAGAACCTCGCGCGCCGCTACGAAGTCTCGCGCGAGGAGCAGGACGCTTACGCCTTGCGCTCGCAGCAGGAGGCGAAGCGTGCGCAGGACGCCGGAGTCTTCGCGGAAGAGATAGTCCCCGTCGAGGTGAAGACGCGCAAGGGCTTGAAGGTCGTTGACACGGACGACCACCTGCGCCCCGAGACGACGCTCGAAGTGCTCGCGAAACTCCCGACCGCTTTCAGCAAGGACGGCTTCGTCACGGCGGGTAACGCATCAGGGATAGTTGACGGCGCGGCCGCTCTCGTCATCGCGGGCGAAGAGTACGTGAAGGAGAAGAACCTTTCGCCCGCCGGGCGCATAGTCAGTTGGGCCTACGCCGGCGTCGAGCCCGAGTTCATGGGCATCGGCCCCGTGCCCGCGATACGCAAGGCGCTTGAGAAGGCGAATCTGAAGCTCGAAGATATTGACCTCGTCGAAGTCAACGAAGCCTTCGCGTGCCAGTACCTCTCGGTCGAGAAGGAACTCGGCCTCGACCGCTCGAAGACGAACGTCAACGGCGGCGCGATAGCCCTGGGCCACCCGCTCGGCGCATCGGGCACGCGGCTCGTCCTTACGGCTCTCAACGAACTCCGCCGACGCGGCGGACGCTACGGCCTCGCCTCCGCATGCATCGGCGGCGGTCAGGGCATCGCCATCATCTTCGAGCGCGTGTAAGATTCGCTCGATTTAATTCAAAGGCGGGCGCGCCGTTGAAGTCATGCGCGCCCGCCTTCATCTTCTTTTATAAGCAAGCCAGTCGTCGCCCGCCTCCCCGAATAGCAGACGCCGACCCGCCCTTCGCCATTCGATAGAGAGGAACCTCGCAGTGCCCCACGCAACCTTTGAAAGAAGGGCGCGCACGCCCCTGCCCCGAAGGCTTCTGGCATTGGCGCTCTTCGCGGCCTGTGCCTTCGCCGCGTCCGCCGTCTCCGCGCAGGAGATAGCGGGCGGCGTGGTCGTAGGCCAGGACAACTGGCAGCAGCGGCTCGAAGGCGGCAAGGTCTCCTTCACGGATGAGTTCGTCAGGCGCCCCGAGTTCCGACTCCGCTACCCGCTCTCGATGACACCGGCGCAGTTCATCGACGCCATCAACGCGAACACGGGCGGGGCGCTCTCGGCGTCGGAGCGGCAGAGGGAGATTGACGACCTGACCTCCACCGGCAACGGCGACGGCGGCCGTGCCCTAGTCCTCAAGCACATCCTCGACGACGCGGACTTCGTGCGCTCCGAGAAGAACCGCGCCTTCGTCCTGATGCAATATTTCGGTTATCTGAGAAGGAACCCGACCGACTCGCCCGAGGCGACGCGCAGCTTCGACGGCTACGACTTCTGGCTCTCGAAGCTCAACCAGTTCGGCGGCGACTTCATACAGGCCGAGATGGTCAAGGGCTTCATCTCCTCGGACGAGTACCGACACCGCTTCGGCCAGTGAGGGAGAGGACGAAGGCCGCAAGGTGAAGGGATGAAGGATGAAAATTGAACGTCATAGATAACGTCATAGATGAAGGCGTAGGGATGATGAAAGCCTTCCTTTCATCCTTCATCCTTCCACCTTAACCTTCGGGCACGAGTATTGCCGTCTCAACTTCCCGACGGAGCGGCCATCAAGAATTACTGCCTAATCGGAGAAGTCTTATGTTCAATTCCCCCAGCGGCGCGGAAATTCACCGCTCCAACTGTCGCAAGGTTGCGGCGCGTGTGACGGCCTTCGCGTCGCTCCTCCTCTGCCTCTTCGCCTCGCTCCACTCTTCGGCGCGCGCGCAGACGGTCACGGGCTCGCCAAACCTCGTCATCAGCCAAATCTACACGCGCGGCGGCGAGTCGGGCGCGTCGTACCGGAACGACTTCGTGGAGCTTTTCAACCGCGGCACGACGGCCGTGAACCTGAACAACTACACGATTCAGGCGACGCTCGACAACGGCTCAATCCCCACGGGCCTCTCACTGAAAATCTTCTCCTCGAACGGCTTCGTCATACAGCCCGGCCACTACTTCCTGATGCGATTCAAGGGCGACGCCGCCGGAGACGGCCAGCCGCTCCCCACGCCCGACTTCGACCTCAACATAGTTCCCGGCCCCGTGCCTTTGAACCTGCATCCCACGTCCGGCACAATCGTCCTGCTCGCGCCCGACGGGTCTTCTCAAGGGTGCCCAAACTCCGCGCAGGCGACGGGCGTCGTGGACTTCGTAGGCTACGGCGGCTCCATCTGTTACGAAGGGCCCGCGGGCCCCGCGCCGCTGCCCACGCTCACACAGGCAGCGCAGCGCGAGTTGGGAGGCTGCGCGGACAACAACGTCAACGCGCTCGACTTTCACCTCGGCCCGCCGCTCCCGCGCAACTCCGCTTGGAGTCCGGGGCTGTGCGCCACGACGCCACCGCCGCCGAGCTTCTTCAACTTCGCCGTCCCGCAGTTCGACGTGGCCGAGTTCGAGGATCACGCGCAGATTTTAGTCACGCGCACGGGCGACACCTCTGAGGCGGCGTCGGTCGAGTACGCGATAACGGGCGGGACGGCGTCCGAGCGCAGCGACTACACGACGACCTCGGGCCGCCTTCGCTTCGCGCCCGGCGAGACGCAGAAGAGCTTCGACATACTCCTCACCGACGACGCGACGCAGGAGCAGAACGAGACCGTCGAGCTGCTCCTTTGGAAGCCCGAGGGCGCGAGCGCGTCCGTAGGCTTCCGCGATAAGGCGACGCTCGTCATACACGACAACGACTTCGGCACGTCGTCGTCGAACCCGATTGAGAATTCGTCCTTCTTCGTCCGTCAGCACTACCACGACTTCCTCAACCGCGAGCCGGACGCCTCGGGGCTCAACTTCTGGGCTAACAACATCGAGTCGTGCGGCGCGGACACGGCCTGCCGCGAGACGAAGCGCGTAGACACTTCGGCCGCATTCTTCCTCTCGATTGAGTTCCAGCGGACGGGCTTCCTCGTCTACAGACTCTACCGCGCTTCGCTGCCGGCCATTCCGGGTCGCACGCGCTCTATGCCGCGCTACGCCGAGTTCGTGCGCGACACGCAGGAGATAGGCCGCGGCGTCGTGGTCAATCAGGCGGGATGGGAGCAGCAGCTCGAAGCGAACACGGTCGTCTTCATAGACGAGTTCGTCCAGCGCGCCGACTTCAAGGCCGCGTATCCCGCGTCGCTCAGCCCGGCCGAGTACGTTGACAAGCTGAACGCGCAGGCGGGCGGCGCTCTCTCGCAGTCCGAGCGCAACTTTCACGTGAGCCTAATGAATGCGGGTCTTGAGACGCGCGCGGAGGTGCTTCGCAAGGTCGCGGAGAGCGGCGAGTTTACGCGGCGCGAGACGAACTCCGCCTTCGTGCTGATGCAGTACTTCGGCTATCTGCGCCGCGCGCCGAACGACCCGCCCGACACGGACTTCGCGGGCTTCGACTTCTGGCTCTCGAAGCTTGAACAGTTCGGCGGCGACTACCGACGCGCCGAGATGGTGAAGGCATTCATCTCGTCCGACGAGTACCGCGCGCGCTTCAATGCGCCGCTCCCTTGAGCCTGAGCGATACGGACGCGGGCCGGGCCCGACTCCCCTCTTCGGCCCAAGATTTAACGCCGATTTAAAGGGACGTTAACGGCCGCGCAAACGCGCGCCTTTAACGTCCCTTTTTGTGGGCCGCGACAAGCTTCCGAGCTTGACCTGCGCACGCATATCCGATAAAACCCTAACGCCGCAACTTTGTCCTCGCGCGTCTCGCCGAAGCGTAGAGCGCTGGCCCGAACAAAAAAGATTCAGCCCGAGAAAGGAACTGAAGCCCCGTGTCCACTTTGCCCTTTACCAAGAGGCGCACTACGTCTGTGCGCCGCCTACTGCTCCCCCTTATCATCGCAGCCTTCGTACTCGTCCCCTGCGCCTTAATCGTCTCGCGCGTCATAGCCGACACGGGCACGGGCAGCGTCTCGCTGACGACGCTCGACGCGCCGACGACGACCGAGACTTTCAACACGCTCTCGAACACCGCTGGCAGCACGACGAACACCGCGCTCCCGACGGGCTGGTTCATCACGGAGACGGGCGGCGGCGCGCGCGACAACGAGCAGTACGCCGTTGACACGGGCGGCAGCACGACGGGCGACATCTACAGCTACGGCGCTGCGGCCTCGACCGACCGCGCCCTCGGCGAGCTGCGGAGCGGCACGCTCATCCCCCTCTTCGGCGCGAAGTTCACAAACAACACGGGCGCGACAATCACCTCGCTCGACGTTTCCTACACCGGCGAGCAGTGGCGTTTCGGCGGGGTTCACTCCACCGTCGCCGACCGCCTGGACTTTCAGTACAGCCTTAATGCGACGGACTTATCGACGGGGACGTACCTAGACGCAAACGCCCTCGACTTCAATCCGCCCGTGACGGCGGGCACTGCCGGTGCGCTCGACGGCAACGCCGCCGCCAACCGCACGGCCATCTCTTCGACTATCACGGGCCTGAGCATCCCCGCAGGCGCGACCTTCTTCATCCGCTTGAATGACGTTGATGCCACAGGCGCCGACGACGGCCTCGCCATAGACGACTTCTCCGTCACGCCGCACGGTGCGGCCGCGACGCCGACGCCGACGCCCACGCCTTCGCTCTCCATCAACGACGTGACGCAGGCAGAGGGCGACGCGGGCACGACGAACTTCAACTTCACCGTCTCGCTCTCTTCACCCGCGCAGACGGGCGGCGTCTCCTTCACCGTCAACACCGCCAACGGCACGACCAACCCCGCGACCGCGCCGAGCGACTACACGGCAATCGTCGGCGGCGCGGGCAGCATCCCCGAGGGCAGCAGCTCGACGCAGGTCACAGTGCAGGTCAACGGCGACACGACGGTCGAGCCGAACGAGACCTTCTTCGTCAACATCACGGGCGTCACGGGCGCGGGCGTCACCGACGCGCAAGGGCTCGGCACCATCACGAACGACGACGTGACGCTCACGCCGATTCACGACATACAGGGCAATGGCACGACCTCGCCCTTCGCGGGCCAGAGCGTGACGACTCGCGG
Source organism: Pyrinomonadaceae bacterium (assembly GCA_045807805.1). Taxonomy (GTDB): domain Bacteria; phylum Acidobacteriota; class Blastocatellia; order Pyrinomonadales; family Pyrinomonadaceae; genus QHXN01. The sequence continues at coordinate 25,090 of JBJMGR010000177.1, forward strand.
TATCGTCACAGCCATCAAGTCGGGCTCTTCGGGCGGCTTCTTCATACAGGAGCCGGACGCGACCGTTGACGCAGACCCCAACACGTCCGAGGGCGTCTTCGTCTTCACGGGCGCGAGCGTCCCCGCGGCGGCCGTCGTCGGCAACAACGTTCAGGTCTCGGGCACGGTGCAGGAGTTCATCCCGTCAGCCGACCTGAACCAGAAGCCCGAGACAGAGCTGGGCGGGACGGTGACCGCTTCGCTGCTTTCGACGGGCAATCCGCTCCCCACGCCCGCCACCATCACGGCCGCCGACACGCTCGTCAACAACCTCAACAACCTCGAACGCTACGAGGGCATGCGCGTCACAGTCCCGTCTCTGACGGTCGTCGCGCCGACGCAAGGCACCATCACGGAGCCGAGCGCCACCGTCTCGTCAAACGGCGTCTTCTACGGCGTCGTCACGGGTGTGGCGCGACCCTTCCGTGAGCCGGGCGTCAGCATCAGCAACCCGCTCCCGGCTGGCTCGGGCGCGAACGTCCCGCGCTTCGACGAGAACCCCGAGCGCATACGCATAGACAGCGACGGACAGCCCGGCACGACCGCGCTCAACATCTCGGCGGGCGCTGTGCTAACGAACGTCACGGGGCCGCTCGACTACGGCTTCCGCACCTACACCATTCTCCCCGACACGACTCTGACGGGGACGGGCGTCGGCCCTACGCCCGCGCCCACGCCGACCGCCAACGAGTTCACAGTCGCATCCTTCAACATGGAGCGCTTCTTCGACACCGTCGCCGACGGCGAGCCGGGCGGCTCGCCCACGCTGACGCAGGCGGCCTTCGACAAGCGGCTCAACAAGGCTTCGCTCATCGTGCGCAACATTCAGCGCTACCCGGACGTGATTGGCGTCGAGGAGATGGAGAATCTCTCGACCTTGCAGGCCGTGGCCGCAAAGATAAACTCCGACGCGCAGACGATTGACGGACTGCCCAACCCGAACTACGTCGCATACCTCTCCGAGGGCAGCGATATCGGCGGCATTGATGTCGGTTTCCTCGTCAAA
>JBJMGR010000178.1:0-9768 GCA_045807805.1 Pyrinomonadaceae bacterium
GTCTCGACACGATGCGCCACATGGGCGCGAACTACTTCAAGGCGTTCGCGATGTATCTGGCCGTGCAGGTCGCCGGCTTCATGATTGAGGCGGTCGTCGGCATCGTCACCTCTCCCTTCAACATGCCCTTCGTCGGCAACGTCCCCGCGCGCTTCATCGGCGGCCTCGTCACCTTCTACACGAGCCTCGTCATCGCCTGCGTCCTCGGCCTCTCCCTCTTCAAATCCGCCGACCGCCTCGGCATCGAACTCGACTGAAGTACAATCACGGATAAGAGGCGAATGTATTTACGTCCAATGTCTTAGTGCGCGCAGGCAGCGCGCTAAGCTATCACTATTACTGGCCGCTATCTCCGGACGCCAGTAACTAGTGGCAAATTCGGTTACCCTTGCTGTATATCCCGGCCCTACTGTTCGTGAATGCCCAACATCCGGAACCATGTCTTCACGTATGCTCTTCTTACTTGATTTACGTGCGAGATTTACCAGAGTAGTTTTGGGGTGGGCTTCACTATCGGGATCCCGCGGCACAATCTCTTGTGAGATGCTCAAGTACCTACCTATGCGCTCTCGGTCAGCCATTAACCAAGCTTCGACGCTACGTACAGCAATCCGTAGTTTCATAAATTCGGCGAGACTTGGGAGAAGTGTCTGCACCAATTCGGCCGCACATTCAGCGTCATGATCAAGGTCTCTTAGCACAAGCCAAGGAGCAAACCGTGCTGCGTTGTTATAAGCATGTATTTTCTTATCTATATTGCCTTTGCCGAAGCGCACGTAGGCCGTGCCAGCTCCGAGGCCGACAAACTCAAGCACCCGTTGGCATACCTGAACATCCACGTCGCCCTCGGCAGCTATGGTAACGTAAGTTAGCGGCACTCCCTTCAGTCTCCAAACATTGATAACTGTTCAGATCGCCTAGGTGCAGTGCGAGGTAGCACTGCCTCGCCGATGGTGGTTCCGCCCTCAAGCAGTGCTTGTATCTGCTGATCGTTAACAGCTACCTTTACCTCAGTACCCTCTTTTGAAGGGACGAGCATGAGTACTTCTTCTGGCGCAATACCCTCATCTGAAAGAAGCTCACTTGAGTGAGTGCTAACCAAGATTTGCCTTCCAACTTTGCGTCCGATCCTCGCCATCATCTGAGGTATATGACGGATCACTCCAGCATGGAGCGACAATTCCGGCTCCTCAAGGAGTAGGGGAGCTGTCCCGTCCAGGAATGACCACAGGAGACCTAGTAGGCGTAATGTACCATCGGAGAATTGATCTTCATTTTGCCATCCCGCGTTAGGCCGCCAGTGTTCGTAATGCCCTTTCAGGTGAGGGACGCCGCGGTCATCCCTCTCAAGTACGAGTTTCTTGAGTTGTGGGACAGCAACCCGTAATGCCTCTTGGATACGGCCAATGCGAGAATCGAAAACAAGCTTATTGAGCCGTTGTGTTCTCGCAAGTTGCTCTAAGAAATCCCCGCCGAACGGATCGCTAACTTTGCCGACTGATCGTTCAGGCTCTCGAATTAATTGCGGCACGATGTGAAGGTAGCGAACCTGTCCGAAGAACTCGGCAAGGGAGCGGAACTTCTTATTAGCATTCACCTGCTCAAGGTGTGTTTGGGTGAGTCTATTGATGTCATCTTTGTCATCCTCATCAGGCCTCTCTAGTATGATTTCGTCGCCACTTTTAACCACTTCGCGCTTGACGAAAGGGCGGCGTAAATTATCTTGGCTGAATTCTAATCGGTAGCCCCAAATAGGGTCTGAATTAAGTTGCACTTGCACGTCTATAACCACATTGGGGTATCTGCGAGCATGTAATGATCTGAGCTGAGAAACCCCTCCGCGTGAATTAACAGCCTGCTGAAATCCACCCTGCACCTCCGCAGCCACATCGCGTAGAAAGCGAAATACGTCTAACAGGTTCGACTTGCCAGATGCATTAGGCCCGACGATGAAGGCGCGCCTCTGTAGAGTGAAATCAACGTTTAAGAAATTGCGCCAATTCTCTATATGGACGTTAGTGAATTTCATGCTTTCTTCTCTCTGGATAGCCGCCTTGAGTTAAGGAATGTTCCAAGTAGGTTCAGATCAAACTTTTGCCTTCATACTCTATGATCGTGCCAAATCTATTGAGCACCTTCTCTGAACCCTCGGTCTGAGTTGAATGCAATCATACATTAAATTGCCAGCACGTCACTCTAAGCCGTCGTGTATCTCGACGGGCGCATTTCGAGCTTAGTTTGCCATGGACGTTTGATTCCTGAAATAGCGAATCGCACGATGTCGGGGCCGAGGTTGCGGTTGAGTTGATCTACGGCGCTCATGACGCGGCGCGTGCGCTAGAGGGTTTTTCGGCGTGCGGCGTAAAAAAGTCTCGCCCTTCGGAAGAGGGGGCGAGACTTTTGCGTTTTAGTGTTCGGGTTAGAGAGTTACTTCGTCGCGACGTTCGGCGTGCCGACGTATTCCCAGTGCCAGGGCTCGTAGTAGTAGGGCTTGAAGCCGAAGCGGTCGGCGTTGCGGACGAGCCAGCGGTAGGCTTTGGTCTGCACCTGTAGGGCGCGGTTGGCGTCCTTCGTCTCGACGGGCTCGCCGCCGACGTAGAGGTCTAGGGCGCGGCCCGTGAAGTGCGGGCTGTTGAGGGCTAACCCCGCGCGGCCCGAGTTGGGCGATTGGCGACGCAAATTCTCTTGATACTCGCGCGAGCGGAAGGAGGAGACGATCTTGAGGAACTTCTCTTCGGGCGCGAGCCCCGTAGCGGCCGTGCCTTTGAGGCCGAGCGTGGGGTCTTCGAGCGCGGCCGCGACCATGCGCTTGTATGCGGCGTAGGTCTCGCGCTCGACCTGTCGAAGCTCTTCGGGGCGCGTGGGGTCGTAGAAGTCAGACACGGGCGCGAGCAGAAGCTGTTGGGGCAGCGCGGGAGTCTTGTCCTTGAGTCGCGACGACTGCCATTCGGAGACGAACCTGTAGAGCGTCTCGTCGTCGAGCACGCCGTTCGGGTCGAGCCCGGCCCCTCTTTGCCAGCGCGAGAGCGCCGAGGCGAAATCATTCGTCGCGGAGTCCTTCTCGGTCTCAATCGTGCGCGAGATGAGAGGGACGTAGAGATACCATCCGCGCTGCTCCTTGCCGCCGAAGGCCCAGGAGAGTTCGTAGCGGAGCGCGTTGTTGCGCGTGGCCGCCGCGCCGAAGAGGGAAGTGTTCGACGCTTCGGACGGGGCCGACGTTTCGGGCGCGTTAGCTCCGGCGCGTCTCTCGCGCACGACGGCGGTCGGCAGAAGGTGGTTGCCTTCGACGACGACCGCGGGCGTCGCCGCCTGCTGCTCCTTCGACTGCCCGTAGCCTGTACGCGCCGCGAACACGGCGAGTGCCGCGAGCGCGAAGACGATTGCGGAGATAGCTGCGACGTGTGCCTTTTTGTGCTTCATCCTTAAACCAGCGGCAAGCCTTCAGTACAATTTTAACGGAACGAAAAAAGGGATGAGGTTCTACTCCACGCGAACAAAATATCAGATGCCCGAGCGGGCGTCACGGTTCGTCGGCGCATGCAAAATTTAGTCAGAACCGCCTGCGGTAGCGGGCAGGTCTCAAGCTCCTTTATGTGGGCTGTGCAGTCGGAGTTGGCTACCCGCCCGCTACCGCAGGCGGTTCGGACAGTAGATGTGGACTTGTCCGCAAACTTTACGGTCAGGCTGCGCGACCCGCGCTCGGCCCACGTGATAGACTAGCGCCGCCGCACAAGCCTGTTGCGGCGTCCGCTATCCACGAATCTTTCTTAAAGGGACGGAGAAGGCAACCGATGCCACTTGAATCCAACAGCGCCGCCAGCGTCTCGCCCGCGCTCGTCTTCGAGCTTGATAACGGCAGCAGCTTCACCTTCAACTTCCAGATGGACGGCCGCGTCACAGTCATTGGCTTTCAGGACGGCCGCGCCGTCACGGGCGCGCTCTCCGAAGCCCAAGCCGAAGAACTCCGCGACGCCATCGCGGAGTACATGCATAAAAGAAAGGGATGAAGGCGGAAGGATGAAGGATGAATAAAAGCCTTCCTTTCATCCTTCATCCTTCCGCCTTCATCCTTTACAATCAGGCCATGCTTTACCGATTTCCCGCCGCGGCGGCAGCGCCACGCGTTCCCCGTCTTAACAGGTCGAAACTCTTCGCGCTCGTGCTTCTGGCGCTCGTCTGCGCGGCGTCGCATGTCAGTGCGCGCGCTCAAGGGTTCGAGCGCGAGATTGACGCGGCCTCGCCCGTGGAGCTTCGCGTGAAGAACCGCACGGGGCGCGTGACGGTCATCGCGGAGGACGAGTCGAAGAAGGTCTCTATACGCGCAACGTCGGCCGCTGGCCTCCCCGTCACGGAGCACGACGTGCGCGTTACGGCGGGCGGCTCTTCCGTCGTGATAGAGGTCGAGCGCGAGCAGGCGGGCCGAGCGGTCGCGGACGGGCGCAAAGTAACTCTCAGCCCCGCGCAGGTAGAGCGCGAGCGCATAGACATAGTCGTCCGCATCCCTTCACGCTCGCGCGTCCGGGTCGAGACCGAGGCGGGCGCGGTTGACGTTGTAGGAAACTTGGAAGAGGCAGAGGCGAAGACCGACACAGGCACGATACGCGCAGACGTGCCCATGGACGACCTTCGCTACAGCTTCCGCTGGACTCTCAGCCGTCCGCGCTTCTTCTCGGAGGTCGAGCTGCCAAAGGTCAAAATCAAACGCGGCGGCGCGGCGGAAATCTCCGGGCGCTTCCCCGAGAAGGAGAAGAAGGGGGGGAAGAAGTTGAAGGGCGAGGCCGAAGGCGTCGGCGACGAAGAGACCGACGAGACGGCCGCGGCCGTAGAGACTAAAGAGACTAAAGTGACGAAGCCCGAGCCTTCGCCCTCGGGCGACGGGAAGGCCGAGCGCACGAAGGCGGAAGAGGCGAAGCGCGAAGAGCGTAAGAAGAGGCAGGAGGCCGAGAGGAAGGCCCGCGCCGAGCGTGCCGGGGCGAAGAAGGCCGCCGAAGACCTGCGCGTCAGTCTGAGCCTTGAGACGGCGCGCGGCGTCGTGCTCTTCGGCGTCAAGGACGAGAGCCACGTCCCTTCGGATTTGCGCGAGCGAAAGTTGACGGACGCCGCGCGCGCCATCATACGCAGCGGCGACGAGGAGTTGATCGGCGCGATACGAAAGATCGCGCCGCGTCTCGTCGGCGACTACGTCGAGACTCTCCCGGAGCGCAGTGCCTCGCCCGTCATGGGCACGCGCGGGAATCCCCTCGACGTGCGCGCGTCGGCGGGTGCGACTCTCGCGCGCGTGCAGGCGCGCGTCACAGACCGCAACGGCCGCGCGGTCTCGGGGCTGACGGCGAAGGACTTCACGGTGACGGAGGACGGAACGGAGCGCGCCGTACGTGAAGTCACGCCGACGAGCGCGCCGTTCAACTTAGTCCTTCTGCTCGACGTATCAGGCAGCGTGGAGGAGCGCATAGACTTCATACGAAAGGCCGCGCTCAACTTCCTCGGCACGGCGAGCCCGCAGGATCGAATCGCGATAGTCTCTTTCCGCGACGACGTTCAACTCGTCTCCGACTTCACGGCCGACCGGCACCTCCTCTCCGAAAGAATCAAGGACATACAGGCGGGCGGGGCCACCTCGCTCTACGACGCGCTCGGCTACTCGCTCGTGGACACGATGCGCCCGCTTCGAGGCGAGCGCACAGGGATAGTCATACTCTCGGACGGCGACGACAACCGCTCCTTCCTCTCCTTCGCCTCAATCCTTGAGACGGTCTACGAGACGGGCGCGATCATCTATCCGCTCTACATCCCTTCGGGGCTGATACCCGCCGCGAGCGCGCCCGACGCGACGACGACGCTCGACCCGACGCGCACGCGCTACCTCGAACTCACTTCGCGCGCGGACGAAGAGGGCCGCCGTCTCGCCGAAGTCTCGGGCGGGACTTATTACCCCATCACGCGCCTCGAACAGTTGCAGCGCGCATACGACGACGTGGCCGCGCAGTTGCGCACCGCATACACCATCACATACGAATCCACGCCCGAGGCGAAGCGTGAGGCGCGCGTGCGTGTGCGCGTCGCGCGCGAGGGCGCGACCGTGCGTCTGAGCCCCGCGGTCTCGGTCGCGGCGTCGTCGGCGGGCGCGCCCGTGGCTCCGTGAGTTAGAATCTCTCCGCCGAAGTTTTGTCGAACGGGTGAGGGATGGACTTCAGAGCGCAGACACGAACAAGGCAGACCGGGCTCCTCCTCTTAATCGTCGCCGCGACACTCGCGCTCACGTGCGCGTCCGCCGCCACGCGCGCGCAGACCGACGACAAGCAGCCTCAAGCGACTCCGACCCCGACTTCAACTCCGACACCGACTTCAACTCAGACCCCAACTCAGACCCCAACTCCTACTTCAACTCCGACTCCGACGCCGCTTCCAACGCCGGACGATGATGTCGAGCGCATCGAGTCGGACGTGACGAACGTTCTTCTCACGGCGACGGACGACAAGCGCCGCTTCGTCACGACGCTCACGGCCGGAGACGTGCGCCTTACCGAAGACGGCGTCGCGCAGCAGCTAACACTCTTCCAGCGCGAGACCGATACGCCGCTCTCGCTCGTGCTGCTCGTCGATACCTCCGCCTCGCAGGAGAAGGTCATGGCCGACGAGCGCGAGGCCGCCGACTCGTTCGTGCGCTCGGTCTTGCGGCCGGGGAAGGACACGGCCTCCGTCCTCTCCTTCACGGGCATAACGCAACTCAACCAGCCCCCCACGGGCGACGCCGCGCCGCTCCTCTCGGCCATAGGCAAACTCAAAGTCGAGTACACGGAGGCGAACCCAATCTGTCAGGACGACGACGCGCCGCCCGAAGAGGCTCTACGCTGCCGCACGGCCGTCTGGGACTCCGTCGCGCTCTCCGTCCGAGAGGTTCTCGCGAAGACTCCCGAGACGACGCGACGCGCCGTCATACTCCTCTCGGACGGCGACGACACCGTCAGCCGTCTCAGAATCTATCAGGCCGTCGAGTACGCCGTGCGCAACAACACGGTCGTCTACTCGATAGGCATACGCGACCGGGGCTTCAAGTACGGCGAGATGCGGCGCGACTACCTACGCAACATCTCCGAGGAGACCGGCGGCCGCGCCTTCTTCCCCAGGAACGCGCAAGACCTCGCCGCCTCCTTCTCCCAGATAGAACAGGAACTCCGCTCGCAATACCTACTCTCCTACACCTCCACCAACCGAAACCGCGACGGCTCGCTCCGCAAAGTCCAGATAGAGATAACCAACCCCCTTCTACGCAAGCAGAAACTCCGGCTGCTGTATCGTCAAGGCTACTACGCGAAGACGAATGCGGAAGGATGAGTTGATGAGTTGAAAGTTGAAAGTTGCAGGTTCAAAGGTTAAGAGCACGCGCCTTTAAACTTTGAAGTTGCGACTTGGAACTTGCAACTTATCCGTTCATCCTTCATCCTTCCGTCTTGCTATGACTCGCCCCATTCTCATGTCTCTTTTCGACGAATCGGAGCGCCGACCGCTCTCCGTTTCGGAGTTGACCTCGCAGGTGCGCGGCGCGATAGAGAACCGCTTCGCGTCCGTTTGGGTCGAGGGCGAGATTTCCAACTTCCGCCCGGCCGCGTCGGGCCACTGGTACTTCACCGTGCGCGATGAGGGCGCGCAAGTTAGAGCCACCTGCTTTCGCGGCGTCAACTGTCGCATACGCTTCCGCCCTTCGGACGGACTGCTCGTGCGCGTGCGCGGGCGCATGACGGTCTACGAGCCGCGCGGCGAGTACGAGTTGATGGTCGAGGCGCTCGACCCCGTAGGCGCGGGCGCGCTGCGCGTAGCCTTCGAGCAGTTGAAGGAGCGGCTCGCGGCCGAGGGTCTGTTCGACGAGTCACGCAAGCGAGAGCTTCCGCTGCTCCCGCGCCGGATAGGCGTCGTCACAAGCCCTACGGGCGCTGCCGTGCGCGACATCATCCGAACCATCGAGCGACGCACGCGCACCGTGAGCGTCCTCGTCGCGCCGACGCGCGTGCAGGGCGAGGGCGCGGGAAAAGAGATTGCGCGCGCCATCCGGACGCTAAACCTTCACCACCAACGCGCGCTCGAAGAGGGCCGACGCGAAGAGTGCATCGACGTTATCATCGTCGGGCGCGGCGGCGGCTCCGCCGAAGACCTATGGGCCTTCAACGAAGAGGAGGTCGCGCGCGCGATACGCGCATCCCTTCTGCCCGTCATCTCGGCCGTCGGCCACGAGACCGACTTCACCATCTCGGACTTCGCGGCCGACGTGCGCGCGGCGACGCCGACGGCCGCCGCGGAGATTGTCGCCGAGCGTGAAGACGAGATAGGCGACTACGTCGAGCGGCAGACGCACTCGCTCTTTAACGCCGCGCGCTACCGAGTCATCGGCGCGCGAGCGCGCGTGCAGGAGGCCGCGATGTCAACGGGCTTCGACGAGGTTCGCATGCGCCTGCGCGTCGCGCGCGAAGAGTTAGGCGAAGCGCGCACGGCGCTCGAACGTCGCGCGTCGGAGTTGAGCCGCGCCTCGCGCCGCAAGCTGGAAGAGGCTGCGAAGAGACTCTCGCCCGCGCGCATGTCGGCGGCCGCTTCGCGAGCGCGCGTGCGGCTCGCGCTTCAGGGCGCTTCTTTAGAGTCGGCCGCTCGCGCGCGCTTGGACGACGCTCGCTCGCGTCTCGCGGTCGCGGCCGTCGCGCTCGACGCGTTGTCGCCGCTTGCGGTCTTGGGCCGTGGCTACGCGCTCGCGCACGACGCGCGCGGCCGTGTGTTGAGCGATGCGTCGAAGGTCACGGAGGGCGAGCGCGTGCGCGTTCGTCTCGCGCGTGGCGCTCTGCGTTGTCGCGTCGAAGCGGTCGAGGGGGAGGAAGTTTCACGATGACGCAGGGCGCGGGCGGCGGCGGTCGTCGGAGTCGAATAGTCATAGACGTTGCGCGCGCGCAGGGCGAGGGGCGCAAGAGTAAGGGCTGGCGCTCGGGGCCCGTCGGGCGCTACCTCTCTGTGACGGCGCTGATAATCATAGGCGTCGTACTCGTCCTGCTCTTCGCCGGGTACGCATGGTGGCGAAGCTTCGAGAGGAGCCCGGCCTACAGTCTCGCGCTCCTCGTTGACGCGGCGCAGCGCGACGACAAGCAGGCGGTCGAGTCCCTGATAGACGCGGACAAGATAGCCGAAGGCTTCATTAAGCCCGTGCTCGACAAGCTCGCGGGCGAAGGCTCGCAGCTCTCGCCGCAGGCGCGCGCGTCGCTCCCCGCCGTCATCCCGCAGCTCATCCCGCGCGTGCGAGAGACGATGCGCGACGAGGTGGCGCGCGGCCTGAAAGGCTTGAGGGGCGGCGACACTTCGAGCACGCCCTTCTTCGTCAAGGCGCTCGGCGTGCGCGGCCTCGCGGACGTGCGTGAGCAGGGCGACGCGGCGACCGTCGCGGTCAAGGCCGAGGGGCGCGCGCTCGACCTGACGATGAGGCGCGAGGGCGAACGCTGGCGCGTCGTCACGGTCAACGACGACCAGCTTGCGACGGACATCGCCACGCGCCTCGCCTCAAGCATCCCCAACGCCGCGCCACAGCCCGCGCCGCCGCGCCGCAAGGGAAGATGAGGAAAGCTATCAGAGCCTGTTTGAAAATTCATTGTGGCGCTAAGCGACGCAGCATCAGCCGCGTCATTGCGGCGTAGATCAGCGACTCGCTCGTCTCGGGTAGCCGCTCGTAGTCTTTGCTCAAGCGGCGCGACTGGCACAGCCACCCGAACGTGCGCTCGACGACCCAGCGCCGCGGTA
>JBJMGR010000179.1:0-2016 GCA_045807805.1 Pyrinomonadaceae bacterium
ACGCATTGACGAGAACAGGCAGGAGACCTGGGGCGACGTGCCCGCCGACGACGCCAAGCTCGCACACAACGAGCGGACGATGACCTGCTACACGTGCCATTCGTCCTGGATGACGAGCTGCTTCGGCTGCCACCTCTCGATGCGCGCGAACGCACGGATGCCCAACCGCCACTTCGAGGGCGAGACCTCGCGCAACTTCACGACCTATAACTTTCAAGTCCTGCGCGACGACGTGTTCATGCTCGGCCGCGACGGCACGGTCACGGGCCGACGCGTCGCGCCCGCCGCCTCGCGCTCCGCGATTCTTGTAAGCTCGCAGAACCAGAACCGCGAGTGGATCTACTCGCAGCAGCAGACCATCTCGGCCGAAGGCTTCTCGGGTCAGTCCTTCGCCACGCACGTCCCGCACACCGTCCGCACGACCGAGACGAAGACCTGCTCGGACTGTCACGTCTCCGACCGGGGCGACAACAACGCATGGATGGCGCAGCTACTCATGCAGGGGACGAACTTCGTCAACTTCATGGGGCGCTACGTCTACGTCGCGGCCGAAGACGCGCTCGAAGTCGTCCCCGTCACAGAGCGCGACGAGCCGCAGGCGGTCTACGGAAGCGCTCTGCATGAGGTCGCGTACCCCGACGACTTCAAGGAGTTCGTCGCGGGCGGGCGAAAGCTCAAGACCGTCTACGAGCACAAGGGCAATCCCGAAGTGCTCGGCGTTCAGTTGCGCGGCGAGTACGCGTACGTCGCGGCGGGGAGCGGCGGCCTTCGCGTCTACGACGTGGCGCAGATAGACCACAAGGGTTTTTCCGAGCGCATCACGACCGCGCCCGTCTCGCGCTTCGGTCAAAAGTTCTGGGTGGACACGAAGTACGCGACCGCCGTCGCATCGCCCACGACGCTCGGCGTTGACCCCGCGCGCTGGCGCATGACGGCCGACGGCCGCTCGGTTGACCCCGCGGAGGCGAAGAGGATTTGGGACGAGTGGTTGAAGCTTCCCGTTAAGGAGCGTGAAGGGAGACCGGCGCCGCTCGTCAACGAGGAGCAGCCGATTCACCCGATGTACGCGTATCTGTACGTCGTTGACCGCGAGGAGGGATTGATACTCGTCAACGCCGCGACGCTTCTCGACGGCGACCCGCTCAACAACTATCTCAGGCGCGCGACGCTCACGGTTGACGGACAGCAGTCAGACCACTTCAACCCCGGCGGCCTGCTCAACGAAGCGAACAACATCACCATCGCGGGCACGTTCGCGTATGTGACGACGAGCAAGGGGCTCGTCGTCATCGACATTGACGAGCCGACCGAGCCGCGCGTCGTGAAGACCATCGGCGAGCCCCTCCTCCGTCATCCTCGCTCAATCGCCGTGCAGTTCCGCTACGGCTTCGTCGCGGACGACGAAGGGCTCAAGGTCATTGACCTGACGCTAGTGCCGCCCGGCCCGTGCAATGGCCCCGTCGCCGTCCCCTGCAAGTCGCTCCCGCGCGCGCAGGTCGTAAGCGGTGCGGCAGTCCCGCTCGCACACGCTTCGGACGTTTACGTCGCGCGCACCTACGCCTACGTTGCCGACGGCCCCGATGGAATAGCAATCGTTGACGTGACCCGGCCCGAAGCGCCGCGCCTGCACATGAAGTTCAACGCGGAGGGCCAACTGAACGACACGCATCAGGTGAAGGTCGCGATGACGAACGCGAGCCTCTTCGCCTACGTCGCCGACGGCAAGAACGGCCTACGCATACTCCAACTGACTTCGCCCGAGACGATGCCGACCTACGGCGGCTTCAGCCCCGCGCCCGAGCCGCGCCTCATCGCCACCTTCCGCACAAAAGGCCCCGCGCTCGCAGTCTCGAAGGGGCTCGACCGCGACCGCGCCGTGGACGAGTCGGGCAACCAGCTCGCGGTCTTCGGCCGACGCGGCGCGCGCCCCTTCACGCTCGAAGAGATGCAGCGCCTCTACCTACTCGACGGCAGGCTCCGCACAGTCCTCGACCCCGATGAACTGAAGGCCCCGCC
>JBJMGR010000180.1:0-38039 GCA_045807805.1 Pyrinomonadaceae bacterium
AACGGCCGCGAGCGCTGTCAGGGCGACGGCGCGGCGGCGTGCGGACGAAAAGATTTTCATAAAAACTCCGGCTACTAAAAGGGCTTCGGCGCCCCGAACTTTTCTGATTTAACGGCCTCCGAGGGTCGCCGGAAATTTAGACGCGCGGCCCCCGCCGATAGTTGGAAAAAAACGGAGCCGCGAGCGGTAGCGAGCGGGTAGTTCAACCACTGCGGACAGAGAGGCACGGCTAAGATTCAATTAGCCGTGCCTCTCTTGTCTGCGGTGGTGAATCCCTAACAGCTACCCGCTCACTACCGTTCGCGGTTCTGATTTATGCCTTTTGCTGCTCGCGCTCGCGTGCGACGAGGAGGCGGCGGAGGATTTTGCCGGAGGGAGATTTGGGGATTTGCGAGACGAACTCGACGCGCCGGACTTTCTTGTGCGGCGCGACGTGCGCGGCGACGAAGCTTAAGACCTCTGCCTCGGTCAGCCCGTGACCTTCGCGCACGACGACGAATGCCTTCGGCACTTCGCCCGCCTCCTCGTCGGGGCTCGGCACGACGGCCGCGTCCGCCACGGATGGGTGTGTCAACAATAGAGCCTCAAGCTCGGCGGGCGCGACCTGAAAAGCCTTGTACTTAATCAACTCCTTCGCGCGGTCAACGATGTAGAAGTAGCCCTCCTCGTCCGCGTACGCAACGTCGCCCGTGTGGAGCCAGCCTTCCGCGTCAACGGTCTGCGCGGTCGCTTCGGGGCAGTTGAGATAGCCCTTCATCACCTGCGGCCCTCGGACACAGACTTCGCCGCGCTCGCCCACGCCCACGACATCCTCGCCCGTCTCCACGGACACAAGCTTGCACTCCATGTTAGGCACGCAAGGGCCCACAGAGCCCGCGCGCCCTTGACCCGGCGCGGTGATGTGCGTCGCGGGGCTCGACTCCGTCATGCCGTAGCCCTGTATGACCTCGCATCCCAATCGCGCCTCACAATCGCGCGAAAGCTCCGAGCCGAGCGGAGCAGCGCCCGAGAAGATTGTGCGCAAACTTGATAGGTCGTAGTCCGCGACGCAGGGCTGCTTCGTGAGCGCGAGTATGATGGGCGGGACGAGGTGCGCGAACGTCACGCGATGCTCCTGCATCACCTTCAACAGTTGAGCGAAGTCGAAGCGCGGGAGCATGACGACCTTCGCGCCCGACAGCAGCGCGAGATTCGCGATTGCGACGAGGCCGTAGATGTGGAAGAGCGGCAGCACGCACACGACCGTGTCGTTCGACAGATCGTGCAACGCGCGTATCTGCGAGAGATTCGCGACAAGGTTCCGGTGCGTCAGCATCACGCCCTTGCACACGCCCGTCGTGCCGCTCGAATAGGGGAGCGCGACGATGTCTTCGCGCGGGTCAATCAGAACCTCCGGCACTTCGCCGTCCTCTTCGAGCAGAGACGCGAACGGCGTCGCGCCTTCGGCCTCTCCGAAGACGAACAACTCCTCTACGCGCGTTCCCTTCGCGGCCTCGCGCGCCGTGCTGAGCAGTTGCGGGATAGTGACGACGAACTTCGCGCCCGCGTCCGAGAGTTGCCTCGCGACCTCTTCGACGGTGTAGAGAGGGTTGACGGGCGTGACGATTGCGCCGAGCGTCGCGGCCGCATAGAAGGCCACGATGTATTCGGGCAGGTTCGGGCTGAGGATTGCGACCACGTCGCCCTTCTGTAATCGACGGCGCGCGAGCGCGGCTGCCGCGCGCCGCACGTCGCGCTCTAGCTGCGCGTAGGTCGTCACGCGCCCGCTCACGCCGTCAACGAGCGCGGGCCTGTCTGCGTAGCGCGCCGCGTTACCTAAGACGAAAGGCACGAGCGGCACGTCAGGAATCTCAACGTCGGGCAGGGGGCTTCGGAATATCATGCGCGTCTCCACGGCTGAAGCGAGAAATTGTGTAGGCGGCCGTGCGTCGAGCTTGCGCGGCCGTGGACTGACAAAGGCTTGACGAGTTGAACTACGGCGCGCGCGCGTTGGTCGGATTTTTTGAAGGATAAAGGCGGAAGGCGGAAGGATGAAAGGAAGGCTTGCCTTCTCAAGTTACAAGTTCAAAGTTGCAGGTTCAAAGTTAAGGGCACGCGCCTTCTAACTTTGAACTTTCAACCTGGAACTTTCAACTTATTACTTCATCCTTCCGCCTTCATCCTTTTCTCATTGTATGCGGTAGGCGCGGCCCCGGACGACGACTATGGCCTCGCCGCCTAGTTGTTCGGCGATGCGGCCTAGCTCTGGAATGTCCGCGACGAGCGAGCGGTAGTGGTCTGTACCGCGTCGCACGCCGCTCAAGGCCATCGAAGGCTTGTAGTTGACATCAACCCATGAGCCGCCCTCGCGGCGGAAGCGGTGGCCCGCGACCGAGCGCGACTCTTCGGCGGCGTCACTGCGATCCGCGTCCCGCCGCTCGTCCTGCGCGGAGCGCTCGCGTCGCGCAGACGGCGCGGCGAGCGCACCGCCGTTCACAGCGTTGTTCGCGGCAGAGCCCGCCCGCGCGCGCGAGCCGCCGTCGGGCGACTGCGGTTCGAGGTTGCGCGGCTGCGCCCCACGCTGCTGCTTCTGCTGCGATGCTTCGTTGGACGCCAACTCGTCGTTCGTCTGCGCGGGCGGAGGCGGCCCCGCCTTCATGTGCTCGCCCGACTTCGATGCGGAAGGGCTATCAACCGGTGCGGACTTCTCCATCTCCGTGGGCGCGGGCGCAACACTCGCGGGGGCATCATCAGTCTTCTTCGCGGGCGGCGGCGAAGCGACTTCGTCGTCGTCGCCGGGCGACTTCTCCTTCGCGCGCTCGCTCGCGGCCGAGCCGTCGGGCGCGTCCTCTTTCGCGTCCTTCGTCTCCGGCTTCGGCATAGGCGCGCCGGCCGAGCCCTTGTCGCTACTCGGCGACTCTTCCATGCCAGTGACGATTGTCGCAGTGTTCGCGTTGGCCGACGAGTTGCTATTCATCAACCCTTCGGATGACGGCTGCGTGTTCTCCTGTGAAGCGGCGATAGAGGGGCGCGCGCCGGCGTTGCTCGGCTCCAACTGCGCGACGCTGCCGTCGCGTCGCGCGCGTATCGCGATGAACGAGACGACGGCGACGAGACAGATCACGAGCGCGGGCGCGACGTAGCGAAGCGTGCGCGGCGCGAAGAGTGTAGCCAACCAGCCTCGCGCGCGCCCGGACTCGTGCGCCTTTGAAGGCGTTGACGACGACGCGGCAGCCGCGGCGCTCTTCTCTAACTCGGCCTCGACGCCCGCCGCGCGCGTGAGGTTGACTGCGCGCACGCGACACTCCCCGCAGTCCGCTAGGTGCAAGACGGCATTCATGCGCGCGGCCTCGGGCAGCGCGCCTTCGGTGAAGGCCGAAAGCTCGTCCGCGTCGAGATGCGAGTCAGGCACCGACGCGCCCGCGCCGTTGCCGCGCGCGCCCGCGGGCGCGCGCGCCGTGCGGCGCAGCAGCGAGTCAATCTCTTTGTCGAAGCCCTCTCTCATCTCAAAAGCCGACCTTGCCGAAACATCCCTCAAAACTCTTCTCGACTCCGCGCCGCCGTCACACGCGCGGTGCGCGCGTAAGTGGTCAACAATTGAACGCGCGGCTCTCGCTTAACTTGCGCCTGCCGACACTGATCCGCGCGCCCCGACACTCTTCATTCTTTCACTCGAAAAGCTCCTCGCGCCGCTCGCCCGTCGGCACGGCCTCGGCCGTGAGCATCGCGCTGATGTCCGCGTCGGATTGCGTGCGCGAGGCGTCGGCGAGAGCGCGCGCGGCCTCCTCGCGCGTCCAGCCACGACCCGCGACTAGCAGCGACTCGACGCGCTTGCGAATCTCCGCGTGCAGGCGCGTTAGTCTTCGGCTCGCGGTCGCCTCGTGGACGCCGAGCACCGCGCCCGCCTCCTTCAGCTTGAGCCCGTCGAAGTAGTAGAGCTTCACGAGCAGGCGGTCTTCCGCGTCGAGCCCGCCGAGCGTCGTGGCAAGCGCACCCTCGACCGCGTGCGCGGCCTCCCCTTCGGCGAGCGCGCTCTCGGGGTCGCGCTCGGGCGCGGGACGCCAGCCGTCCGGTTCGTGCGACTCGGCGGCCGCGCGGTCGAACTCCGAGGGCTCTTCGGTCTGCACGAGCCGGGACGTGCGACGGTGACGGTCAACCGCGAGCTGGCCGACGACCGCGCGCAGCCAGCCACCGAGACTCCCGCAGCCCGAATAGTATGCGAGCTTTCCGGCGCGCGTGCCGTCTTCGCGCTCGCGCAGCCCGTACAACTCCGCCCAGACCGAGTCGGCAAGCTCTTCGGCCTCGCCCGCGCCCGCGCTCGACGAGCGCGCGGCCGACAGCACGACCGTGCGGTACTGCTCGATTATCTCCGACCACGCGGCCTCGTCGCCCTGCTCGCACGCGACGACGAGCATGAGTTCGTCCGCGTGCAGAGCGTCTATGAATGCTGTCACCTCGCGCGCCGAAGCGTCGGGTTTGTGGCGCAGTAGATACTTCTCGACCGACGCGCCGACGCGCGCAACGACCGCCGATGCGTCATGCGCGCGACGGGCGACGGCGCGCGCCGCAAGCCTCTGCGCGCCCTCCGTAACGAGTTGTTCTACATTCGTCGGCATCCCAAGTCGAGACGAGTCCAGATGCCCCGCGGACTGCCCCGTATGCTATCACGAACCGCCTTATAAAAGGATGAAGGATGAAAGATGAAGGATGAAACTGCGCAAGGCTACCGCTTTACTTTTAATCCTTCATCCTTCATCCTTCATCCTTACTTCCCATGCTTCGCGTCACCGAAATCTTCCGCTCCATACAGGGCGAGTCGACGCACGCCGGGCGGCCCTGCTCCTTCGTGCGGCTGACCGGCTGCCCGATGCGCTGCACCTGGTGCGACAGCGAGTACACGTTCACGGGCGGCGAGCGCGTCTCGGTAGATGATGTGATGCTGAAAGTACGCGACTTCGGTTGCCGGTTGGTTGAAGTCACGGGCGGCGAGCCGCTCGCGCAGCGCGAGGCGTTCGACCTCGTCCGACGCCTCTGCGACGCAGGGTACGAAGTCCTGATTGAGACGGGCGGCTACGTCTCGACTGAGGGGCTCGACGCGCGCGCGTGCGTCATCCTCGACGTGAAGTGCCCCGCGTCTGGCGAGGCGGAGCGCAACCACTGGCCGAACCTCGAACGTCTGCGCGCGGAACGCGACGAGGTGAAGTTCGTCGTCGCGAACCGGGAGGACTGGGAGTTCGCGCGCGGCGTGATGGAGAAGTACGAACTTGAGAAGAGAGCGCGCGCGATTCTCATCTCGCCCGTCTGGGGCTCGACGGACTTGAAGGAACTCGCGGAGCTGGTCGCGTCGAGCGGTTTGGACGTACGCATGCAGCTTCAACTTCACAAGTACATCTGGGGGCCGGAGGTTCACGGAGTCTGAAGAGAAGGATGAAGGCGGAAGGGATGAAGACGGAAGGGAAGGCCGGTCTTCATCGGCATCTCCTTCATGATTATCCCTTAACTTATGGGCGGCTCACCGAACGATAAAGATTTCGTCAACGACGACGACGACGCGGAGGACAGCGCGCACGTTGATGAGGGCGTCGCTGTCGAAAATGAGGGCGACGTGCGTGAGCACGACTCATCCTTCATCCTGCCGTCTTCATCCGTTCCCCTCTCCGTCTGTTTAGTTTCGGGCGGCATGGATTCGTGCGTGACGGCGGCGATTGCGCGCGAGGAGGGCGGCGAGTTGGCCTTCCTGCACGTATCCTACGGCCAGTTGACGGAGGCGCGCGAGCGTCGCGCCTTCGAGGAGCTTGCGGACTTCTACAAGGTTACGCGCCGCCTCGCCGTCTCGCTCGAACACCTCGCGCGCATAGGCGGGTCTTCGCTGACAGACCCTTCGATTCCCGTCTCGCCCGCAGACCTCTCGTCGCGGGAGATTCCGACGAGCTACGTTCCCTTCCGCAACGCGCACCTGCTCTCGGTCGCCGTCAGTTGGTCTGAAGTCATAGGCGCGTCGCGCGTCTACATCGGCGCGGTCGCGGAAGACTCTTCGGGCTACCCGGACTGCCGCCCGGAGTTCTACGAGGCTTTCCAGCGCGCCGTCGAGGTAGGCACGAAGCCTTCGACCCGAGTCGAGATAAGAATGCCCGTCATACGGATGCGCAAGGCCGAGATAATACGTCGCGGAGTGAGTCTGGGCGCGCCGCTCGAACTCACATGGTCTTGCTACCGCGCGGAGGAGCGCGCGTGCGGACTCTGCGACTCGTGCGCTCTGCGCCTGCGCGCCTTCGGCGAGGCCGGGCTCGAAGACCCTATACCCTACGCCTGAAAGCTCGCGCACGCGCGCGCATTGCTGGTAAAATTGCGCCGGAAAGACCGACAACCGCACGGGGGGCGCTCGCATCTTAAGCGCGGCCTCTATCCCCCTTGGATCGCCGGCAATCATCTGACTGTAGGAGACCACAACCATGCGTTTCAAGTCATTGCTTCTCGCATTCGCGGCCGCGTTTCTGCTCGCGGCCTCCGCCTCCGTAGCCCACGCGCAGGTGACGCAGATCAGCGGTAAGGTCACGCTCAAGCAGGCCGACGGCACAATCGTCCCCATCGCGGGCGCGCAGATAGATATCTACCGCACAGACATCAAGTGGGACACTAAGGTCATCACGAACAAGAAGGGCGAGTACATGCACGCGGGCATTCCCTTCGTCGGCACCTACACGCTCTCGGTCAGCGCCCCCGGCGCGCACCCCGACTACATAAAGGACGTGAAACTGTCGCAGCGCCCGACCAACGACTTCCAGCTACAGCCCGGCGACGGCTCGCGCCTGACGCTCGACCAGATTAAGGCGGCCAACGCCGCCAACAAGACCGGGGGCCCGGTTAGCGGCAGCGCCCCGGCCTCCGAGAGTAAGGAGTCGAAGGCCGCGCGCGAGGAGTTGGAGCGCAAGAACAAAGAGATAGTTGAGAAGAACAAGAAGATCGAGGAGTCGAACACGACCGTTGACCGCACCTTCAAGGCGGGCAACGATGCTCTGGCCGCGAACCACTACGACGAGGCCATCGCCTCCTATCAGGAGGGCCTTGCGACGCGCCCCGAAGAGGCCGCGCTGCTCATCAACATGTCCGAGGCGCTGCGCCGCCGCGGCGTAGAGCGCTTCAACGCCGCCCTCAAGGCCGACGGCGATGCAAGGACTCAGGGTATTGACACCGCCAAGAAGGACTGGAGTGATGCGGCCACGGCGGCGAACAAGGCCGTGGATATCATCAACGCCGCCAGCCCGGCCGGCGATAATGTCAACGCGGCGAGCTACGCTCAGAACAAGCTGGCCGCCGTAACCATCCGCGCGATGGCTATGAGATTCGTCGCCTCCAAGGTTGACCAGACGCAGGCGCAGGCCGCTTGGGACGCGTACCAGCAGTTGCTCGCACTTGAGACCGACCCGTCGAAAAAGGCCAAGTTCAGGGCCGAAGCGTTGCAGACGGTCTTCGACGCGGGTGCCGTAGATTTAGCGGTCGCGGAGGCCCGGAAGATTGTCGCGACGGAGCCCGACGACGTGGACGCCAACCGCGTACTCGGCCTCGCCCTCTTCGCCTCCGGCGATAAGGCCAAGTTTCAGGAGGCGGCCAACTTCCTACAGCACTACGTTGACAAGGCCCCCGACACAGACCCTTTGAAGGCTTCGGCCAAAGAGTCGCTCGACTACCTGAAGACGGCCGAGAACATCAAGCCCGAGAAGGCGACTTCGAGGCCCACGCGCACCCGTCGCCCGTAAAACGGCCGAAGTCAGCCATTTAACTCCGCGAAGAGCCGCGCCCGAGTTTCGATTCGGGCGCGGCTCTTCTTAATCCCCTCCCCCGAACTCCCGCATCCTGAAAACCCGCCCGAACCCTTCCAATAATGTCTCTTGACAGCCGTAGGGTTAAACAGTAACATGCATTAGGCAAACGGTGTTTTGTCCCGTTTGCCTTCATGCACCGACTGTGCGTTTGTCGGTGGCACTCGTTCGGCCCGAGACGCCCGCGCCCCTCCTGTCTCCGAAGTTCTTAAACACGGAACGCTTCAGATGTCAGCCAAACTCGGCGAAATCCTCGTCCGCGAAAACCTCCTGACCCCGCAGCAGCTACGCGAAGCCCTTGAGTTTCAGCGCGAGCACGGGGGCCGTCTGGGTTTCAACCTGGTCAAGCTGGGGCTCGTCTCGGACGACATGATAACGGCCGTGCTCTCAAGGCAGTACGGCGTCCCTTCGGTCAACCTCGAACTGTTCGACGTAGACGACTCGGTCATACGCCTCATCCCGCGCGAGGTCGCGGAGAAGTACTCGGTTCTGCCGCTCTCGCGCGTGGGCGCGACGCTGACGCTGGCGATGGTAGACCCGACGAACGTCTTCGCGATGGACGACATAAAGTTCATGACGGGGCTCAATATCGAGCCCGTCGTCGTCTCCGAGGCGAGCGTGCAGGAGGCCATCTCGCGCTACTACTCGCAGTCGCGCGAGATTGAGTTGGCGCGCGACTTCCAGGAGGAGTCGAACGGCAACGGCCACCACGAGAGCCTGCCCGACCCCTCGATGACGCTCGACCAGCTCGACTTCGACGCCGAAGGCGCGGAGGGCGTCGAGGTCATAGACGACGACGACGAGATAGACCTCTCGAACCTCACGCGGATGAGCGAGGACGCGCCCGTCGTCCGGCTCGTCAACGTCCTTCTGGCCGACGCCCTACAGCGCGGCGCTTCGGACATACACATAGAGCCTTACGAGAAGGAGATGCGGATACGCTTCCGCATTGACGGCGTGCTCTACGACGTGATGCACCCGCCGCTCAGGCTGCGCGACGCGCTCACCTCGCGCATCAAGATCATGTCCAAGCTCGACATCGCGGAGAAGCGCCTGCCGCAGGACGGCCGCATCAAGATAAAGCTCAAGCACCACGGCCGCTCGCGCGAGTTGGACTTCCGCGTCTCGACGCTGCCGACGCTCTTCGGCGAGAAGACCGTGTTGAGGTTGCTCGACAAGGAGCGCTTGATGCTCGACATGACGAAGCTCGGCTTCGAGCCCGAGTCTCTCGTCAAGTTTCAGCGCAACATCACGAAGCCCTACGGCATGGTCTTGGTCACGGGCCCGACGGGCTCGGGCAAGACGAACACGCTCTACTCCGCCTTGCAGTCTTTGAACCAGCCCGAGACGAACATCATGACGGCGGAAGACCCCGTCGAGTTCAACCTACAGGGCATCAATCAGGTTCAGATGAAGGAGCAGATCGGCCTCAACTTCGCGGCCGCGCTCCGCTCGTTCCTGCGGCAAGACCCGAACATCATTCTCGTCGGCGAGATACGCGACTTCGAGACCGCGGAGATTGCCATCAAGGCCGCGCTCACGGGCCACCTCGTCCTCTCGACCCTCCACACCAACGACGCTCCCTCCACCATCTCCCGCCTGATGAACATGGGCATCGAGCCCTTCCTCGTCGCGACCTCGGTCAACCTCATACAGGCGCAGCGACTCATCCGCCGCATCTGCAAGGACTGCAAACAGGAGCATCACCTCCCGCCCGAGGGTCTGGTCGAAGTCGGCTTCACGCCGGAAGAGGCCAAGCAACTCAAGACCTACAAGGGCTCGGGCTGCAAGACGTGCAACAACACGGGCTACAAGGGGCGCGTCGGTCTCTACGAGGTGATGGAGGTGACGGACGAGATTCGCGAGCTGATACTCATCGGCGCTTCGGCCTTAGAGCTTCGCAAGCGCGCGATTGAGGACGGCATGATAACGCTGCGCGAGTCCGGCCTGCACAAGATTAGAAACGGCATCACGACGCTCGAAGAGGTCGTGCGGGAAACGGTGGCATAGCTGTGATGAACAGGCTTCGAGTCGCACTTCTTTCTCTGCTCGTGCTCGCGCTGATAGCGGGCGCGCTGCCCGTAACCGATTCGCTCGCGAAGTGGAGCCGCCGCTCCGCCGTCTCGCAGTACAGGCGGCACCGGCGACATACGCGCGCTTGGTGGCGTCGTCACCGCGCACTCGCGCGCGCGCGGCGCGAGCGCGCGGCACAGCGCAGGCAGGGGCGCGAGTTGCGTCTCGCCGGGTCGTCACCCGACGGCTCGTCGGCTGCGGCGCAGCGCTACGCGAACGCACCGACCTCGGTCAACGTCTCGCTCCTCACCTTCGACGCACCGCCTGCACTCGCCGCCTCGACGGCCGCGCCCTCGACCTTCGCCGGGGGAGGCTCGCCCAACACCGCCGCGAACATCAACATCACTGCGGTCGCGGCCGTGCGCCGCTCGCAGATGCCCTTCGACTTCAACGTGCCCTCGAACTGGTCTCCCTCGAAGCGCGCGCGTCAAGGCGAAGCCGTCTACAACGTTCTCTCGCCCGACGGGCGCACCGCGGGTACGGCAGTGCTCGCGCCCGTCTCGCTCTCGACCGCGCAGGTCGCGGGCGCGCCGACTTCGCCCAAGACGAAGACGGTCGGCGGCCTCTCCGTCACGGCGCTCCGGCGCACGGTCATCGACCGCATGGTGGCCGAAGGCGGATGGGTCACGAACGACATCATCGAGGAGTCGCACGGCCGGCGCGTCTTCATCGTGCTCGCGCAGACGGGCGCTCCCGGCGCTCCCGCGCGCTCGTGGACTTTCTACTTCACGGAGATTGACGGGCGCGTCTACAGCCTCGCGACGACCGCGCCCGTCGAGTTCTCCGCCCCGCTCGCCGCGGGCTCCGAGCAGTTGATGGCGACGCTCAGGGCCGTGAGCAGCAAGAATGTGGCTTCCGAGAGGTAGCCGCGCCACATACAACGGACAAGAGGACAGGAAACGACATGGCAGGTCAAGAACAGACTCAGGAGCCGCTTTCGCTCTCGGACTTGTTGAAGAAGCTCATAGAGATGGGCGGCTCCGATCTACACCTGACGACGAACACGCCGCCGCAGGTGCGTGTTGACGGCCACCTGCGCCCGGTCGATGGCTGCCGCACTCTCAACTCGGCCGACACGAAGGCGCTAGCCTACTCCGTGCTCACGGACGCGCAGAAGCACCGCTTCGAGGAGAATCTCGAACTCGACTTCTCCTTCGGCGTGCGCGGGCTCTCTCGCTTCCGCGCGAACCTCTTCAACCAGCGCGGCGCGGTCGGCGCGGTCTTCCGCGCGATACCTTACGAGATAAAGTCCTTTGAAGACCTCGGCCTCCCGCCCGTCGTCTCTAACCTATGCGACCGCCCGCGCGGCCTCATACTAGTGACGGGCCCGACCGGCTCCGGCAAGTCGACGACGCTCGCCGCGATGCTCGACAAGGTTAACCGCGAGCGCCACGAGCACATCGTCACCATCGAAGACCCCATCGAGTTTCTACACTCGCACAAGTCCTGCATCGTCAACCAGCGCGAAGTAGGTGCCGACACGCGCGGCTTCGCGGAGGCGCTCCGCACGGCCCTGCGTCAAGACCCGGATGTCGTGCTCGTCGGCGAGATGCGCGACCTCGAAACCATCGAGTCCGCCCTACGCATAGCCGAGACGGGCCACTTAACTTTCGCGACTCTTCACACGAACTCAGCCGCCTCGACCATCAACCGCATCATCGATGTCTTCCCTTCCGCGCAGCAGGCGCAGATACGCGCGCAGCTCTCTCTCGTCCTTGAAGGCATACTCTGCCAGTCGCTCATCCCGCGCGCAGACGGCCGCGGTCGCGGGATGGCGCTCGAAATACTCGTGCCCAACCCCGCGATACGCAACCTCATACGCGAGGATAAGGTTCACCAGATTTACTCGATGATGCAGACGGGTCAGGGCAAGCACGGGATGCAGACCTTCAACCAGTCGCTCGCGACGCTCTACCACAAGCGTCTCATCTCGGTCGAGATGGCGATGCAGCGCTCCTCGAACCCGGACGAACTGCGCGAGCTAATCGAGCACGGCGCGGGAATCAACACCAACGGCGGCGGCGCGAACGGCAACGGCGCGCCCGCCCCGCGACCCGGCGCGCACCCCTCCCCATACGCGCAGCCGCGCCCCATCGGCGTCCGCCCCGGCGGAAGATAGAAAGGAGATGACGAGTGACGAGTGACAAGTAACAGGCAAGAACTTATCACTCACCACTCGTCACAGCTCTTAGCTCGTCACTCGTCACTCATAACTCGTCACTGCTTTTAGGAGTCCTTCATGCCCACTTACGTCTTCAAAGGTCGCAACCGCCTCGGCGAGGTGATAGTCGGCGAACGCATGGCCGACAGCCGCGAGATTCTACGTCAGCTCCTTCGGCGCGAGCAGGTGATACTCACGTCGGTGAAGGAGAAGGGGCGCGAGGTCGCCGTGCCAAAGATCGGCGGCGGCCGAAAGAAGGTCAAGGCGAAGGAGCTTGCCATCTTCACGCGGCAGTTCTCCGTGATGATAGACGCGGGCCTGCCGCTCGTTCAGTGCCTTGAGATTCTGGCGCAGCAGCAGGAGAACAAGTTCTTCGCGATGGTGCTCACGCAGATACGTCAGGACGTGGAGGAGGGCTCTACTCTGTCGGCGGCGATGGGCCGCCACGTGAAGGTCTTCGACCAGCTCTTCGTCAACATGATAGACGCGGGCGAGGCGGGCGGCATACTCGACCTCATACTCCAGCGCCTCTCGACCTACATCGAGAAGATAGTCAAGCTCCGCCGCGACGTAGTCTCGGCGCTGATATACCCCGCGGCGGTCATCGTCATCGCGATTGCGGTCATCGCGGTGATAATGGTCTTCGTCATCCCCTCGTTCCAGAACATCTTCACCGGCCTGCTCGGGCCGGGCGAACAGCTACCGCTTCCGACGCGCATCGTCGTCGGCATAAGCGACTTCCTCGCCGGGATAGGCGGCCTCGTCATACTCGGCGTGATAATCGGCGCGGTCGTAGGCTTCCGCGCCTACTACAAGACGCCGAAGGGGCGCAGGGTGGTGGACAAGGTTACGCTGAAGGTTCCCATCATCGGGCAGATACTGCGTAAGATTGCGGTCGCGCGCTTCTCGCGCACGCTCGCGACGCTCCTCTCTTCGGGCGTGCCGATTCTACAGTCGCTCGAAATCACTGCGCGCACCGCCGGCAACACCGTCATCGAGGACGCCATCCAGAAGGTTCGCGTCGGGGTAGAGCGCGGCGAGTCGGTCGTCGAGCCACTGAAGGCGAGCGATGTCTTCCCCAACATGGTCTCGCAGATGATAGGCATAGGCGAGCAGACGGGCGCCCTCGACGCGATGCTCGGCAAGATAGCCGACTTCTACGAGCAGGAAGTGGACTCGGCCATCGCGAGCCTCCTCACGCTCATCGAGCCCGTCATGATCGGCTTCCTCGGCGTCACCATCGGCTCCATCGTCATAGCCATGTACCTCCCCCTCTTCACCCTCATCGGCAAAATGGCCGAAGGCCATTGACCCCCTCAAAGGGATTTGATTTTTCCCATTTCGGGGATTTGATTTTTCCGTTCGGGGGATTTGATTATTCCAGCAAAAAAGCGCGTAAATACGCGCTTTTTTGCTTATAGGAAGCGTTCCCAGCTGTGGGATGCACAGCCCACCACAACGCTAAAATGTCCGTTCAACTCCATATGTGGATGGACCCCAAATTAAAACATGGCCGGAGAAGATGAAGCTCTCACTAGCGCATAAGTTTCTGGGAGTGAGCCATGCGAAACTAACCAGTCTTATCAAGACAGGAATTATCCCGCACGAGCGAGACCTACTCGACCACAGGATCAAATTGGTCAAAAAGTCTGACCTTGAAAAATTGAAGCACGGGCGTGAACAGCAGTAGCAGATATCCTTACGACTCAAATCAACTGGGGATTAGTCTGACCGTGGAAGGTATCGTTGCACAGAATTTACACAATTAGCCTGAGTAGTAAATGAAGAAAGATAATTCGAGCATATTTGAATCTCGGCACATTAGGGATGCACGGCGGTCACTACAAAGAGGCCATGAGCTTCTTTAAGCGTGCGCTGTAGATCAGCCTTGACATAGCCGAGACATATATCAGATTAGGTCTCGCCAGTAGCCGGACGGATAAGTACGTGGAGATGATCGAAGCATTTAGGAAGGTGATTCTATCAATCAGTACATTGTAGGGAAATGGGCTACATCATCTATCCTTGCTCCCCATATGTGGCTATCGAACAGACAGAGTATGCCCACCTCACGGGTCAGGCCTAGTTTCTGCGCAATCAGGATGATGCAGACGCGCTCGCCCGGTTAACAACGGCGAACATAGAAACTGACATAGGTGCTGCCGCAGTCCCCGCGCTAGAGCAGCGTCTCATGCTAGCTCCGAATTACTAAGCCGCCATACTACAGCTTCCCGTAGCGTATCTTTTACCTGAGTCAAAGAAAGAAGGGACAGTAGACAGGATGAGTTCTAATAACATCCTGAGGAAAGTAGTAGCCAAATTAGCCAGAGCTCTTTTCAAAGAACCTTAGCACATTCACCTGACAACATTAACGTAGCTCTTTACCATAATAATTTGACAACGTGAACCCTTCGGAATATCCTTGACAGCCAAATAGCTTGCAGGCGGTGTGATATGACGTTTGGTCGGATCATCGCGGAAGCCAGAAAAAAAGCCTCTCTAACTCAAAGAGAGCTCGCGGTTCTTCTAAAAAAAGAGGATGGTCAACCCATCACTCCGCAATATTTAAATGATATTGAGCACGGTAAACGTAATCCTCCGTCAGACCACCTCATGAAGCAGTTAGCTAAGTACCTTGGCCTTGAGCTGGATTATCTTTATGCGTGCTCCGGTGAACTACCGCAGGATTTAAGAGGCCCTCGCGTTGATAAGACAAAGCTCGTCGCGGGCTTTGCGGCCATCCGTAAGTCTTTGAAAGAATCCTGAGCATGGAACTGGTCGGGAATAGTTTTATTGCCAAGCGGGAATGGACGCATGAAGAGCTAGACTTCATGGCTGAGTTCATCGTGCGGGATTTAATGTCGACGCGATATTCTGTGTTCTCACATCCTGTGCCGACCGACGCATTGATAAGGTTAATAGAACAGGATGCTGGTGATCTTGACCTTTATTCCGACCTTTCTGGCCACGGAGAAAACGTCATAGGTTTCACCTACATATATAAAGATATGCGTCCGGAGGTTTTCATAGCCAAGGATCTCTCAGAGGAACCTAAACGTGAGCACGAACTACGCCGGACGCTGGCCCATGAATACGGTCATGTAAAGCTCCATTCACGTCTGTTAGATACAGCGTGCCTTGCATATCAGTTCGGATTAGCTGATGCAGGGAACAAAAGTACACTGACCTGCAAACTCACTGCCAGTCATTATCATGGGGATGATTGGCAAGAACAACAGGCAGAGTACTTCGCAGGTGGCCTACTTATGCCGATTTCACTTCTGGACGACGTTGTGCAGTCATGCAATCCCCGCCGAGGGCATTATCGTCCGCTCTCAGTGCACAAAAATCGTACCAAGACATTTATCCGGAAGGTGGCGAAAAGCTTCAATGTCTCGGCAGAATTTGCCCGGGAGAGACTTATGGCTCTTGCATACATAAGAGAGAGCAGTGTTGTATCAAAAGACCGGTCTGGTTACATACAGACGACACTTTTCCGTCTATAACTTTTTTAATGTGTTTGCAAGCTAAACAGCAGTATAGCTGTCAAAAGAGACGTTTTATTTTATTCAAGCGTAGCTACATTGTGAAGGCAAGGCACTTACTGAGTTAACAGAGTATTAAAGTTCTCTGCATTTAGCAGACTCCTGTAAGCAGGATTATATACGGCCATGTACCTTTAATGGAGGGTTATAACGTGAAGGCAGCTTAAAGCCTTTGCCTGATTACAGGTCTTTTGGGCGATGATTGATTAGAGAGGAGGGTAACGAGTCGAGCCAGATCTGACGCTCACTCCAGAAGTGGGTTAACTTTGTTTGTATAAGGAAAGGCCTGAAGCGTTTATGGTTGGCGCCTTCCGCTTCAGGCCGAACTTACAACTCGCTAATGTGGCGAGAGGACCTTTGTGTACCTCGAACCCTGTTTGCATTGTACACACCCTTCTCGCCTCTTTCAAGAGAGAAATTAACAAACGCCTACACGCTCGAGGCCAATGCTTGATTCGGTCTGCCTTGGAGTCGCTCCTGATGGGCTACCAACTATTGGCTGGCTTTACCTTAGTGGTCCCGTGTCTAACCGCATCATTGGCCACTGCGATTACCAACACTTCGCCGACAAATACTCGAATAGAGAGGAGAGAAATCTATGAAGAACATCGGGAACTCAGATGCATTCATTCGCTGGGAGAAAATTGCCTCTGAAGCCGGAGCAGATGAAGTGCTCCCCCTTCCCCGCGTCGACGAGATGAGCGACAAGCAACACGAAGCGCTCTGCAAGAACTACCTGCTGATATGCCTCATGCAGAATGAGGTGCCATTAAGAGAGGCCATCAAGCGGGCTGAACGCGACATTACAGAGAGCGCCGCAGGAAAGCTCCTGAAGCGGTTTGAGCAGCATGGAATACGAGGTCTCGTAGACCAACGCTTTGCAAATAAAAAGAAGAAGAAGATTCTGACTAATGAGTTGAAAAAGCGTGTACTCGCGTGGTGGTTCGCGCGGCCAGCCGCAGGTCCCCGTATTATCTGGAAGGAGCTAGTTAAAGAGTGCAAAGAATATGAAATAAAAGCGCCTAGCTACGACACGGTAAAGAAGTACATCAAGTCACTGCCAGAGGCATACAAGCTTTTCCGACAAGGCAAGCTTGGCGTACATGAATGGGAACGTAACTTCTGCCCAGTAGTACGCTTCGATCTTACTACGTACTCCAACCAGCGGTGGCAAATTGATAACACGCGCCTTGACATCTGGGTGCGAGTCAGAGAAGGCGATTGCTGGGTGCCAGCGCAGGCGCACCTTTGTGCCTGTATGTGCGCGCATTCTCGATCTATTCCTGGCTTCATCCTGTCGGCCAAAGACCCAGATGCGTGGACCACTGCGCTTCTCCTGATGCATGCTGTCGAGACCAAAGAGAATCAGGACTGGAAAAACAAAGGGCTCCCATCGATTTTACAGCCGGATCGTGGTGCCACTTTCCTTGCGCATGCAGTTGCCTCGTCTTTGGCCTACTTAAAAGTCGTGCTCGACCCAGACCCGCCCTACTACCCTAACCGAAAGGGTAAGATTGAGCGCTGGTTCTTGACGCTCGACCGCGGCTGCCTGCGAATTTTACCAGGCCACATGGACGCGATCGGTAGGACGCGGGGGGCGGCCGAAAAGCATGTGCACCTGCTCCTCACTATCCCGCAGCTTCGCAAAGAGATCGAGCGCTGGATCGTTGATGATTACCATCAACAGACCCACTCGGAGACAGGGCGTAAGCCGTCAGAGTTATGGGAGGAAACGGTCCGCATACGCCTACCCGAAAGTGAAGATGCATTACATCTTCTGTTGCTCAAAAGTGACAAGGAGCGCGTCGTTCGTAATACCGGCATCAAATTCAAATTCGATAGCTCCGACGAAGAAAAGGAGCACCTATACTGGGCTCCCGATCTCATCTACCACGTCGGGGAAAGAGTACGCATCAGGTATAACCCCGAAGACCACGAGAGCATTCTCGCATACAACGCCGCTACGATGGAGTACATAGGCGAGGCATGGCTCATGGGCAATGAGGATTCACGTTACGCGATCGCAGACGTAAAAGAAGCGCGGAGTGTGTTCAGACGTGGCTTACAGGAACGTCTTAAAGATTACGTCAGCGAGATCGAGCGTGAAGATAGGAAGCTCGCGCAGGAAGCTGGGTGGGACGAAGCACGTCGCGTCACCGACGAGCAGGAAGAGATCATTGCTGATGACGCCGATGCTACTGACGCTGGTGACCTTCTACTCAAGACTTTGCTCAACCAGTTTCATCGCCAAGACGATGGAAGTTGTAGTTTTGATGGGGATGATGAGGAGGTGTAGCTGGCTATGTCAATTATTACATTTCCATCACCCCTCCCAGAACACACTGTAGAGACGCAGTTGATGCGCCAGATCGTCAAGAGAACGCTAGCCGTCCATGTGTTGGGGGCGCTAGTTGTCTGGTACGGCGAATCGAGAATGGGCAAAACGACGACCGCCCAGTATATGGTCCGGGAGATACTTGCGGCCTACGAAGAGAGCAACCCGAACGCTTTCAGGGCAAAGTACTACGAGGCCGGCGAGATAACGTCGCACTACGGTAATGAGATGAAGAGGGGCATCAAAAGTCTCTACTTCGCGGCACTTGGTACTCCCCTGGATGACGGCATATATCAGAGAGATCCACCCGAAGCAATTGCCTCCCTCCTTGTACATGAACTTCGCAGGAGGAACTTACAAATTATCTTCATTGATGAAGCCGGATGCCTCTCGCTGGGGGCCATCTGGGGCATGGTGCTCGTCCGCGATGTTGCCAAGTCTCTGGAGTGGAATCTGACGCTAGTCTTCATCGGGATGGACGATTTGCCACAGAAAATGACACGCCTAGCGAAGCTTGAAGGTCGAGTTCACGAGTGGTGTTACTTTGAAGAGTATAACCTGAAGGAAACTTGGAAACTTCTGGCACAACTTCATCCTCACTTTGCCAGTCTCGACTTCAATAACGAAGAGCATCAGGAGCAGATAAAGTTTCTCTATAAGACTTATGGAGGCCTCCCCGGCCAGCTCGTTCCCTTCATCCAGAGAATGATTTATCGGCTGCAAGAGCATCGCGGGGAAATCAATCTCACTTTTCTACGCGCCGTGCATTTGCTCACAGCGAGAGATAAGCAGCAAATGATCCAACATTCGCTGGCCAATTATTACGGGATGCCGGCCGAAAAGGCCGCGAGGAAATCGGCCGCGCAGGTGGCGCACGTCCGCCACAAAGGGAGCGACGACAATGGCAAGAAAATCTCACCGAAAGCAAGTAGCAAAAAACTGCCCCCGAAGAGATAGTGGAAGGGTGATATTGCATGGAGGGAGTGAGGGTCACGCCAGTGCCGTGCTAGAGCTTAAGCTCGAACACCTGATTGTTCTGGAAGCATTAGAAAAGTCTAACTTAACCCATGGGCGGGTAGTCAGCCTCGCTGAGATTGCAGAATCAATCTCTAAACAGGATAACAGGCGACTTGCTGATGCATATGCTCAGCGCTTGCATCCTACTATCGGAAAGATATTGGGATTGCTCCGCACACGGGGACTTGTCTTCTCGCTAGATGATGGAAATGCACACCGCTTTCATGGTTCCACGCATGTACTTCAGCCGTCCGGCACCTCGATACCCTTTGTGCAGTCGCGCAGATGTCGTGTACTGGCGTTAGTCCGTGAAGCCGTGCTCGAGCGGGGCCGGGCGGTGCGGAATTCCGACATCCTAGAGCGGGCAGATGTAAGCGAACAAGTTAAAGGGATCCCGTCGCGCGATATTACGCACGATGTACTTAGCCTTTGGGGAACCGGAGAATTAACTGTCGTGGGTCGCGTGAGAGGGGAGAACAAGGGCATCAACTTATACCTTCCAGCAGACATGGATGTGGACCGCTATAAGCCTTCACAACCACTCACATGGCTGGACGAAGTCGCACAGGCGATTGAGGCCATGTGGGCTGAGCGGGATGAAGAGGCAAAAGCGCTGGGCTTACGACCTAAGCCATTTACAACGGGCGATGTACGTGCCCGCATCGCCGACTCGCCGTTCCATTCACAGCCTGTTTTGAAGAAAGACCCGCGGGTTTTGGTCAACGCGATGAAGCATCTCGCAGAAACACGCGCGCCCCTGCTCCGCAAGATCAGAAGGCGTGGACAGAAAGCACTCCTGTGGGTACCAGCCGGAGTATCTGACGAAGACGTCGATTTCGGTGACTCTTACGCGAATGATGGTGAGCGACTGGGCGTTGCTGTAGCACGCGCGGTCGAGCGACTAGGCAGGCCAGTCACAGTTCAAGATGTTAAGGATGAGATAGAGAGAGATTTCGCACTTGTGCTTGGCGGCGACTCCAGCCTATTTGTGGCGTTGAGTGACGCAGCTAAAGAAACGTATAACCTGTACGATGGGAAAGGTCCGCAGAAACATGTGCTTCGCCGTGTCTACCGCGTTGGCAGGGCTGGCAGGGATTCTTATTACTATCCCGAGGATACTCCGCAGGCACGAGCATATGTTGTCTTTCGTCAGCTAGAGTTAAAGTGGTCCGGAATTTGTCCTGAAGAGCAGTTAGCCGCACTTAAGACTGTCTCCCTGCCATGGGTCGCAAAAGGTAGAGCCATGCTCCTCAAATATGAAGTGGAGACTTTCCTGCGCGCCATAACAACGCTCCTCTCAAACGTGGAAATAGATAAAATAACAGAGCGCGGCGCACAGGCTCTTAGAAATCATGCTGAAGACACTATACAGTCCGCACAACATTGGCTCACCATTTCCGGGCTCAGTCAGTTGCAGGTCCCCCATGACGTGTTGACAGAGATACCGACTTGGACTGCCGAGCATCTTCTTCAGGTGGTGAAGCCACTTTACCCACTAGCACAGCGTATTACAGGAACGCACCAGTTTATTAGGCTGATGTACCCGCGTATCCGGCGTGTTCCGAATCCGGAATTTGAGTCTCGCTTCTCTGAAGACCACCGTAAGGCCGCTGAGTTCTTTTATGACCGTACCGATGCACTCCTCTACATGGCGAAACAATGGGGAGGCCCCGAATGCAGCCTTCAGGCCGTACTGGCGGCTAACGAGTTGGGGCGACTGCGAGACCATCGCTTTGTTCTTCCCACGTTGGAATCAAATAGCTTTGAGACTCGCTTAGCGGGCATTGCCTGCCTCGCTTTCCTTTGGTCTGCAGAAGGCAGTGAGCGGCTCCGGCGCATCGCCGTCGAGGACCCAGATGCTGGGGTGCGACAGTCTGCCCTATGGGCTTTTGGATTCGCGGGCGGCCAAGGCGCTCGCGAACTACTCATCAGTAGGGGAAAAGAAGACTCCAGCTCCCGTGTGAGGGAGTTTGTGCGCGAAGCACTTGAGGCATGTGAGGGCTCGTGGTGGATGATGTAGCCTCTTGGCTATTGAGCCTATTGCTTGTTGTATATTGCATTATGTCGGCAAGGTATTACGCTTTATCTTTTCGCCTTGCCGCTGGATCTTTGTCAGCACAGCCCAAAGAGGGCCACTTGCTCGTAATAATTCATCAAGCATTTCATCCGTCACATCTTCCCGTCTGATACTTCTAAATGCGAAGCCCAATTGCTTTATTTCTTCCCACAGAAGATGAGAAGTGTCATAGGGATCAAAATCTTCCAGGTCATGGACGCTGGGAAATTCAGGTTGACTGTCTGACATTCTTGGCCGTAATGATTGGAGTAATTCATTCACACGGCGACGCAAGCGGTCACCAGACAACCGAGCCTGGAGGTGTATGGAAAGAAGTTCTGCGCGTTTATTTCTTGCTTCTGCAGGCGTAAGTCCTGATTGCTTTGATGAAAGCCTCATTAGCTGCTCCGCCTCGAAAAGATTGATGTTACCGTCTTCGAGTGGGGTAATTAAATCTTGAGGGAAATTCAGAACCCTCACGTAGTGATCGATAAATGTCACGATAGAAATCCGCCCGGACGTTTCACGACACAAGATGCTTTTAAGGCCGGAAGCCACCTTCAACAAATCTTCACGTCTCCATCGGCTCGGCCGTCCCCTTTTGGTGTCTGTAGCTGGGTATTTCTCGATATGCCTGACAGCGCGGAGCAGCTTCACTAAAGCCTTCTCGCCTTGTGGAATAAGGTCCGGCAACTGTTCCCTTAGGTGGTCGAAGATGGCCCTCACTGCAAGTGGTGAGACCAGAGGGTCTGCGCGGCGAGGGCGCCTGCGAGTTGCTCTTAGTGTCATTTGCTATAACCCAAATGAAGAATGTTTCACGGCTCAGAAATATTATATGTAGGAACATTAAAAATTCGGAAATTTCGATATATGTTTACACGACCTGACTAGAAGTGTAAACATGGTCAGCAAGTACAAAATGAAAGAATTTACAGCCATTTCAATTGTCAAAGTTGAGTTACAAGGGGCCATTTACAATGCCCTTTCGCTATGGGCTGACTCCACGACCCACGTTACAAGCTTACGCAGAGAGGAATTGATTCACGACAAAATTTTAGCGGCGTCGAGCTTTTTCAGCTTCATAAATAAGCATCCTTCAGATGTTATTCCTCTAGACGTTCGCTCGTGGCGCACGTCTCTTGAGATTCAAGAGCTAAAACCCGCCACTATCTATGCTCGGATTTCGCGTCTTTCGTCCTTCTTTGAATGGGCAATTCGCGATGCAAAACTCGGGGCTGTAATCACCAGCAATCCCGTCAAACTTGCGCGCCCCAAAGCTCCGCGCGCATATCAAACTGAAAGTACCAAGTCGCTAACGGATGATCAAACTCGTGCACTTGTAGAATTAGTCAGGCACAAGGCGACGGGTAATAATGTCATCGCCAAACGGGATTATGCCTTGTTACTTTTTTATCTCGTTACCGGAATGCGCCGTAGTGAGATTATCAATCTGCGTGGGTATGACATTGAAGATAGAGACGGGATTTTAATTCTAAGAGGTAAAGTCAAAGGTAGTGATTATGTGGAGCGCGAGGTACGTGATTCTGCTGCACGCGAAGCATTAATGGATTATCTCGAAGCATCTCAGCGCCTAAAAGCACTAAAAACAAATGCCCCTTTATGGACTCGGCATGATCGTGCGGGAAAGCCCGGCACCGCTCTTACATCACATGCCTTTGCGCACAACCTAAAGCTCTA
This sequence comes from Pyrinomonadaceae bacterium, assembly GCA_045807805.1. GTDB lineage: Bacteria > Acidobacteriota > Blastocatellia > Pyrinomonadales > Pyrinomonadaceae > QHXN01. The sequence goes on from JBJMGR010000180.1 coordinate 22,685, forward strand.
TGCTAGAGAAGTTGGAATCAATGAAATTCATATTCACCAGATGCGTCATACGTATGCCCGGATGGTAGCTGAAGATACTGGCTCAATAACTGAGACTCAAGACGCGCTCGGCCATCGTAATGTCTCTACAACGCGCGTTTACGTTCAGAGGATTGCAGTCAAACGTGACAAGCACAGTGAGAGGATCTCAAAACGGCTGAGAGGGTAGAGGTCAGCGCGCTAAGGACGGTACTTCCTAGATCTACTCAGCAGGAGAAACCTATTGGGGTTGTGAGGACCTGTTCGGCGACCGCCCTCTCCTCGTCGCTGAAGTGGCCTTCGTGTACATACCTCCGTCTCGGAAGCCCCGCTCGCGATCCTTGACGTAAGGACGGAGTTGGTCGGCGGCACTCGGGTGACAGAGCTTATGGTACCGGACTCCAATGAACCAGTCGTTGTCGAATTCCCGCTCTTCCTCGTAGAGTTTTAAGAGGACAGCTGTCAGTGCCGCGCGGCTCGCCGGGTCCGCTGAAGCCACGTCCGATTGCAGCAAAACCTTCGGCTCGTGCTGGATAATCTCTTGGAATACGTCTGGCCTCATGCCCGCGAGCCAGGCCGCTGACTCATGAAGTTGCGGGACGAGCTTCCCCTCCGGGTCTTCGGGGTGGACAATGAGGTCGAGCGCCTGCTCGGTCGTCACCTCTAGTTGAGATAAGTGCCAGGCGGTGAAGAATTCGGCGTACGTCTGGTGCGCCCACCCCAGCCTGTTCACGCCCCGCGAAGTAAAGAGTCCCGTGTGAATTACCGCTTCTACGGCGGCCGCATCAACCTCGAACGGTTCCCCGTTCGCTAGCTCAGTGCCCCCGGCAAGTTCTTCAATCTTGATGTCTCCTTCGGGGACATCTCCGAAGTCGGTCGCGGTCCAGACAGCATCCTTCTGCCCGATCACTGTGACGGCCGCGATGCGCCCAGCAACCGCCATCTTCTGCGCGGCGTTTAGCTTGCCCACGTGGCCAGCTTCCAGGTAGCTCGGGCTCGTCTCACGCGCGAGTAACCCACAGCCCTTCGCGTACAACTCCGCCTGAGTGAGGGGGAGCTTCCCCCCCCTTCATGGGCGTATAAGTTCAGAATTCACGTAGTTCCTCGGCCAAGACGGAGGCGAGTTGTTTTACCTCCAAGCGGCATTCGTCGAAGCTGTCGAGCAAGAGATGCAGGCGATGAGTGCCAACGGCCCAAGCCTGAAATTTTTGGTGCCCGAAGACTTTGCTGACTACCTCTTCGGATTTCCCGTAAGGGCGTAGATCGCGGAAGAGGACTTTATCGCCCGCCCGCGCTGCCGCCTCGCTGATTGAGTCGCGTTCCGTCTTCATGGCAGAGGACTTCCCAATGCCAGGCTCGCCGAGCAGAACGAGGATCGGTGCGTCCGAGATTTTCTCGAAGGTAAGATACGGGGGTTATACTTCCCGGGGCTGAAGAGGAATCCGTCTTCCGAGAAGTTGATCGACACCCCGCGGGCCTGCCAATAGCGCCGCCAGTTGTAATGCCGCTCCGAAATGATATCCGGTTGAATATCGTCCGCTAAACTACTACTCACGTATTTATCTCCCAACTATAGCGGTGTGCAGGTGAGCGCGAACAAGGGTCTATTCAATTGACCACGGTATAGGTATTACTAATCCTGGAGCTACTTCAATAGTGCTTGGGAAATCTTTGAGAATTAATGACCCATCGATTTCATCGGCGAGCCATAACTTCAGGTCTGCGATACTACGCAACCTGATAAGCCTTGGTAACTGTCTCGCCGTCCACTGGGCATCGGGTGTAAACCTTGTATTGGTAACAATCATGCCTATGTCGATTGGGAGGGACGTGATTGCCCCTCGAAAATCACGCACAACGCCAGCAGGTACCGGCCGATTCATACGAGAATGTTTTATCTGGACTGCCAGTAGATAAGGGATTGAAGAAGACTTTGGATGCGCTATAAGGTCAATCCCGCCGTCGGGAGTGTTGGTCTTCCCGGTCTTGGTAACACTCAGTCCTGCGCGTGTTAACCGATCCGCAACTAAGTCTTCAAACTGTTCCGGTGATAGTGCAGAAATACGTTTGGGGTCTTCCTGTAACCACTTCAAGATTACGGTTGAAAGATTAATAATTTCTATTCGGGGCCGGTCGGCATGTATGACTGCCGGCTTTATCCTGATGAATCGGGCTGGTGCGGGAATCCTCCATTCGGCATCACCGATTAACAGAAGATTCTTGACAGCTTGAAGCGCGAACATCTGCATTAACCACCAATATTCAGAGTCGGTTCTTCTATCCAGCAACTCACCCCAGGCTTTTCTGGTATCTTCCAAGGCTGTGCCTAGCGTTTTTTGGTCATTAAGAGAGATTAACCCTGCCAAAAAAGCATCGCGGAACAAACCCCCTTCTTTAGGGTTAGTCATGAATGCCGGGCAATCTTTATAACCCAAGTACGCGCGCATACCGGCACTAGATATATCTGTACTTAACTCTTTTGTTCCTCCGATGTGATAGATCACCTTCTCTTTGAGAAACGGGCGGAGTCTCAGATCGCTGATAGCCTCTTTCAAAGATTCGGTACCGAAGAAGACTAAAAGCGGAACGCTTTCGTCCTTAAGTATACTTTCCAGAGGAACATGACCCTGTTCCTCTGGATTAAGTTCCCTCAGCCATCGTTCAAACACACCTGCAAGGCTTGTTGATGCGGGGGCACAAATAACAATTTTGCTGTGAGTATCTGAGGTCATTTTTAAGTCTACATACGCCCGAACAGATGTAACCCCTTAGCGGTCATTCCTTTTAAGGAGCTACCTGTCTGCAATCCTACTCCCCGCTACCGCGGGCGGTTCTGACAGCCGCGGCGTCACAGCCGTTTGCACGCGGCTGTAACCCATAAGGATGCATCATTTTACACCGGTGATCACAGCAGGGCATCTACTTAAGTAGTATGATTTACTAGACGTGATCCACAGTACGGTTACTTCAATTTGCATGAGGGAGGGATGAAGCTGTATCCAGCTTGGGTGTCTGGATGTGCCTCTTTCCGCCGAGCTTATCAGCAATGTTATCGCCCGGCCGTGTTATCCGTCTGCGAACCCCTGCGCTTCCGTCAGTATAAATCTCCCCCATGCCGTATTGGAACCCCTTAAAGTCAGAGGCCCACGCCCGTGAAGGTTGTTGACATCCGTGGAAGGCAAGGATATTGTGGCGGCGTAAATTCCGGTTGACTTCCTGCTGGCGAGAGATTACTCCTGTCAGCCTCACGTAGCGAACCTAGCCCGAGTTTAAGGGTCGAGCCACACCAAAGGCCATGACACTGCTGTCCCCACCAAGCTTCGACGAGAAACGTGCCATCGTCGAAATCCTTACGGCGCTCGAATACGAGAAAAGAAAAGAGGAGACTGATGTCCTTGACGCCGTTTTTCGAGATTACGGGCTCGCGCGCGCGGGCAAGGACAAGCTCGCCGGGCTAATACGGAACTCGCCGGGGTTCGAGCGGTTCTTCCTTAGCATCCTCAGGCAGGTGCGCCCGTTCTCGCTGATGCTGGCCGAGGTCTACGAGTTCCTCAACGCCAGGGCGCGGACAACAACCAGGCGCTCCTCGAAATTTCTAATCAGCTCTGACGCGGCCAGCGCCAAGCTGGAATTCGACCTGAGCAACTTCCCCAAGGAACTGGTCAGGTTCATTGGCGAGGCCGAGATGTTCGGCCTGCTCGTCGAGTTGAGGTTCGAGGGTATCGACCTCGAAGGCCCGGCGCAGAGGTGGCACGAGACTCAGGCCGGCTCCGACTGGGCGGCCGTTTCGCCTCGTTGGGACAACGATTTCTACGACGACGGATTCTTCCGCACCCTCTCCTACGCTAACACCATCATCGGCGAGGGCCCCGCGGCGCACAGGGAGCGAGCCGAGGCCGTAGCACGCCCCATCCTGGATCGGCTGGCGGCGATCCGTGACTTCGTGAACGGCCTGCCGACGCCCAGAGGACGTTCGGGCTACGACTTCAACGTCGAGTACATGACCGGCGGGCGCGGGCAACGCCTCACGTCCGACACCGCCCCGGCTCGCTTCCACCGCGTTCGCCCCGCGCGCGCATCAGAGTTTCTGGCTCACTCCACGCGGAATCGCTGGGACAGCTCGGAGAGAACTGTGCTGGAGGAGTTGAGGAATGACATGGCAACCTTCGGCGCGGCGATCAACTTCTACGAAGACCATAGCCTGCGCCGCAGCGACCTTGAGTGGGTAGCCAAGCGGCTCGGTCTCGCGCCATCCGATGTTACGGCAGACGAGTATCTGCATCTGCTTGAATCGCTGGCCGACGATTACCGTACGCGGCTCGACAGGGTCGCGCCTGTGGTGGGCGATTATAGTTACCTGAGAACCATCGAGCGCTTCATTGAGTTCCTGTCGCTACCGTTCTGGAAGAACCGTTGGTTTCTCTACGAACTCTGGACGCTAGTCAGTGTGCTGGACGTGGCTAGTCGCGTTACCGAGGTCGAGCTGAAGAACATCGCCGAGGGGCCGGGTGGAGCCCTTGAGTGGGAGTTACCCGGAGGCTCCGCCCGTGCCCCCGTCGCCACTATCGGCAACGGGCCTCACCCGATTAACTGCTGGTCGCAGAGGAAGACCTATCACCCCGGCACTAAAGCTGGGCTCGAGCCCGACCTGAGGCTCACGAAGAGCGCACCCGACTTCCACGACATTCTAATCGTTGAGAACAAGGACAGGCTGACGGCCAGGGGGGGGTACCTGTCAGAAATCCTCGACCGCTACGTCGGGGGCACCTGCGCTGACAGCGTCTGGCTCGTCAACTACGAGCAGTTTTCTCCCGGCGACGCGGCAAGACTTGCCAGCCGCTGGCCCGGCCGGCGTGTCGAAATCGTATCGAACTTCAGGCCCCAACAAGTCCCGCCCGAGTTTGAGGAGGACGTGGAAAACATTCTGAGGCGTTACCTCCCGCCGCCCGCCGAGCCACCTCTTGAAGAGTCCCCGGTACCGACACCAGATAGCGCGGCGGGGGCTGCAACCGAACTGGCCCCGTTCGAGGTAACCCTGTTGTGGAAGGGGCCGCCCAGAGACCTAGACCTTCACGCCTGGATCAAAAATGGGGACGAAGTGCGCCACGTGAGCTATGCGGACAAGGGGCACCTCGACGCGCCGCCATACGCTGAACTAGATAACGACCACACGCAGGGGGACGGGCAAGAGACATTGCGGGTCGGCCGGGGCGCGCACGAGTCCGTCACGCTGGCCGTTCACAACTATTCGGGCGAGACGGCGCTCTCGGCGTCAAACGCGGTGCTGCGGCTGAACGCTGGCGGTCGGCAACTACTATTGCGCGTCCCGCGAGGCGGCGGCGGGCGGTGGTGGCACGCTATCAGGCTGAGCGACACCGATGTCGAAGTCTTGCAGGAATTGGGCGACTCACCGCCAACGACCTCTCCCTGAGGTGGAGGCGCGCCACTACGGAGAAGAGTTATGATTAAAGAATATACCGTGGAGCGCGTGGCACTCCACCTGGTGACGGCAAAGGACTTCAAGCTAGCCGCCAAGGAGGTAATGCCGGAGGACTACGGCGACACGGACGACGCGCAGGTGATAAAGCGGTTTTTCGCCGGCCACCTCGACCACGTCTGGAACGCCTCGGAGGCGGCGAGAACCTGCTCGGCGAAGTTCACCGGCGGCTCGGCCATACGCGGCTTCTACGACGGGCTGTGCCTGAAGGACTCCGACTTCTTCCAACACTCGTGCCAAATGGCGAGGTTGCTTCATGAGAAGGCGCGCGGGACGCGGGCCACGCCGGGGTTGCTGCTGCTGCTCTGGGTGCGTGTTACCGGCGAGCCGAAGAAGTATCTTGTTATGTTCAAGATGGACCCCGGCCGCGCCGACAAGATTGCGCTCCGGGAAAGCAATGGCACGGCACTTCTCAACCTCGCCGTCCAGCACATCGAGCAGGCGCTGCCCGACCCCGGTGATCAGGTGCTCAAATGGGCCATCACCCCGCACCCGAACCGGCAAGCCTTCCACCTTAAGGTGCGCGACCAGGAGGGGAAGACCGAGCCGGCTCGCTACTTCATGGACTTCCTCGGGTGCGAGCGCCGGATGAGCGAGAAGAAACAGATCAGCACCATCCTCAGCATGCTGCCCGAATACGTGGAGAAGCACCATGCTGGCCTGGACGTGAAGGCGGCGCTGCCGCGCGTGATGATGGAGCTTGAGGCGGAGCCGCTCATCACGCCTGAAGTGGTCATTAGCAAGATAAAGAAATCGGGGGCACTCCCCAACTTCAGCGAGAAGAAGTTCCTCGCGCGGCTCGCCGAGTCCGACCTAGGCGATCTCTACGTCTCCTCAACCGCGTTGCAGGCGACGAAGATCGAGTACAAACTCCCGAGCGGGATCAGCATCAAGGGGCCACGTGCCGAGATGGAGAGCATCGTCGAAGTCACATCGCACCCCGGCGGCGAGACGGAGTTCCGCATCCGCACGCGCGGCTACGAGAAGAAGTATGTCGACTAGCGCACCCATTTTCCTGAAGTACGCCGATGCCGTAGACGCCCTGCGTGCGCACGTCGGCCCGCAGGCCGCAGCCAAGACCGAGACGCTTACGCAGTGCACGATCCAACACACAGCGGACATGGCGTGGTTGAAGGAGCACCTGTCGCCGCTTGCCACGGCGTTGCTGCCGGCCGGGTTCAGGCTCTCCCTACGGGCGTCAATAGATGACTTCAACCCCGAATGGGCGCTACGGCTGGACGCCGGCCAGTTGAAGGCCGAATACAAGGAGACGGACGACGATGCGCAGGACACGCCGTCTGACCTGATCCCAGGCGCCATCGATGAGTTCACGAACTTCAAGGCCGACTTCTGCGCGTCCGGCGGCAAGTCGCTCGAAGATCTCGTCGGCAGGCTAGAGCGGCTCGCGACCGCAGGCGCGCCTGCGGTCCTCTCGGTGCAAATCTTTCTCGACAAGGGTCAGGTCAACAACGCGTTAGCGGGCGCTGTGGCGGGGGAGCGGCCGCCGAAGGTCATCAGCTTCCTGTTCGGCGAAGAGCTTGCGCGCAACCTGACGGGCATGTCACTCGAAACGTTCGAGAATGAATTCTGTCAAACCGAGAGGCGCATAATCATCCCCGTCTTCGGCTTGGACGGCGGGCTCGTCAACAAGTTCATCGCGGTGTGCGGGCGCGGGACGGAGGACCGGCTCGAAGACTACATCTCGACGCTCTTGCCGGGGGAGGACGTGCAGAACGCGAGGCTCACGCTTGAGTTTCGTCAGACCCAGAGTTCCGGCGTCTTCCGCACACAGTGGCTGCTCCCGGAGATGTTCGAGTTGCCGGCGGCTCCGCCCAACAACGACGGGCTGGTGCAAATCCGCCGCAGCCTGGCGCAGTTCCAGCCCTCACTCTCTGCCATCTACATGGCCGACTTCGTCGGGCAGCGGAACGGCAACTATGTGGTCGAGTACCTCGGCCTCGGGAAGTCCAAGCTGGAGATCACGCCGCAGGGGCTGAAAAATAGTGAGGCGCAGTGGGGGCAGATCTACGAGTTATACCGCTATGCGTACGACGGCCGCTCGGCGGACAAACTAGAGATCGCGCAGCAGTTCATCTCGCTCATCGCGCAAGACATCGAGACGCTGTGCAGCAAGGCTTCAGACATTCGTGACGCCGCCAAGAAGACTTACGACGGCACCCTAGTCGAGAAGGTGGAAGATTACTTCAAAGCCCGCCAGGACATTCAGGAACGACTCCAGACAGCCATCACCGAAGCTTCGAATGACGCCATCAGCCTGAGCCGTGAGGTCAGTTCCGACCTCTACAAGTTCATCGGGGTCATGGCCATCGCCATCGCCGGCATCCTCTTCCGGACGGACGTCGGACTGACGGCGGTCTTCGTAGGCATGATAGCCGTCGGCCTCTACGTGCTACTCGTCCGGCTCTACCATCTGCCGACACTTGAAAGCGCCGCCAAACTCCGCACACAGCAGCACGGGAACTATATCCGCTCGTTCAGCGATGTCCTCAGCAGTAAAGAGATCAAGGACTTCGTCGAAAACAACAACTGGGAGGATGCGCGCGACTTATTCACCAACAAGCACGGCACGGCAAAGATTATTTACGTCATCCTACTGGTCGTCGCACTGATAGCAGCGCTCGGCGTGGGCATCTTGATGTACGATATTTTCTGGAAGAACCCAAATGTCCCAGCCCCTAAGACCTCAGAACTGATGACTCCATGAGCCTCCGAGCCAGAAGGATGTGAGTGGCTCTTCAACAATGGATGCGAAAAGGGGGCTGAGAATTTACTTGCCGCCTCAGAGTCAGTCTAAATTCTGGATGCAATAGCCCTCTCGACTTTTCAGTCTCGTGTGATAGCCCTAGTTCGGTTATCTCTTATGTTGGTCGTTAATGACTGATCCGTCATCAAAAGTGATTTTATCAACTCTCTGCACGCAAGCTGCGATTTTGTAACCACGTCCAAATGCTTATAAGGCAAATTACCGCATTCTCTCTATAGCCAATTAAATGAATACGGCTATCTGCCTCATTCAAAGTTTCCTTCCTGTTAATTTTCTTGACTCTACGCCTCAAAGCAACTGGCACGTAATATGCTTATGGTTCTATTGGCTATATTTAGGCTTGCTGCATCATAGCAGGCCCGGGGTGATGACTTTTTGGTTACTGCCTTAACCACTTAGCAAAATCAAGGTTCCTACATGAAATCAACGCTTTAGAGGTGATAATGGTGATAAGAAGATATAAATCCCTCGATAAAGCTAAAAACAGGAAAAATCAAATCCCTCAGGGTGGAATTATCAAATCCCTTTGAGGATTGACCCCCTTAGAGGGATTTTGTGTTTAGGGAATAAAGTCCTTAACTCGGGAATAAAGTCCTTAACTCGGGAATAAAGTCCTTAACTGGAAATGGGGCCCACCCCGGAAATGATCGAAGGCTTCAAAACAATTCGGCGCAATTCGATCACCGTCCGGGGTGTGCGTTTGAGTCAGACTTTCGTTAACCGTGAGCTGGAAATCCTGTCCAAGATTTTCACGAAGGCGAAAGACTTCGGGAAGGTTGAGCGCAACTCTTGCCGACAGGTTGAGAGGTTCAAGAACCGTAAAGTGATTCCGCGCTACTTCACGCATGATGAAGAGGATCGTCTGATGGCCGCGATGACGGGCACGCTCGCCCATCTTCGCCCCATTGCAATCGTCGGCATCGGCACGGGGCTGCGCCCGCCTTCGGGGATTTTCAACCTGCGCCGCTCGGACGTTGACTTCGAGCGCAACGTGCTGCGCGCGGGGACGAAGACGGATGAAGAGCGGGAGGTTCCCGTGAGTGAGGCCGTGCGGGAGGTCTTGCTCGAACTCTACAACCGAAACACGGGAAGCGAGTTCCTGTTTGTCAGTTGGCGCACCGGCGACCGTTTCAAGGAGGTCAAGAACGGTTTTCGCCGGGCGTTAAAGGAGGCGGGAATCAAAGGCGCGAGACTCTACACCATGCGCCACACGTTCGGCACGCGGCTGGGCGAGGCAGGTTATTCGTCTTATGAGATCATGGCGCTGATGGGCCACCGTGATATTAAGACGAGTGCCGGCTACGTCCACGGAACCGACGGGAGGAAGCGCGCGGCCGTGGAAGCGATTCAGCGACTGCGTCCCGTCAAAAGTCCCGCGGAACCGGAAAAGCCGGAATTAAGGCTGGCCGTAAATAATTGATGTTTGGCATAATAGCTTCAGTCAGGCAGCTCGGAGGTCGCGGGTTCGAGTCCCGTCGGCTCCGCCACTAAATCCTGGTACAGCAGGTGGTCGCGCCCGTCGCTTGTCGGCGGGCGCTTCTGTTTTAGTGATGACTTCTATAGCTCATTCTTCTGCCGGGCTACTTCCTCTCTCATGCCCTGCGATCTACCCTCCATGCTGTTGAAGCCCTCGATTAGCTTTAGGGCATCGTCATACTCAAGGTTATCCCTGATGATCTCGGAGCGTCCCTTCTTTGAGACAGGGATTGAATCGTCCACCCTCCTGATCCGGTACTTGATTGATGGGTCGCCCTCGAACTTGGCCTTCTGCCCCGGCATCGCTTGTATCGTATAGATAAACATTCGTCCTCCTCGTTAAATCATATCTAGTTGACTCACACACGCGCAAGAGGTGAGTTGTGGATGGTTCGGCTAAAAGTTATGGAGATTGGTAACCGTCACCAAAAAATTCGCACCTCACAGTCAGCCCGCGTAGAGCTGCAAGTCCGTGCCGACGGCGTCGGCTATCTCCAGAGCGCGCCGCAGGTCGGGGTGGCGTACGATTAGATAACCGTCCGCCAGAAGCGTCTGCCGCCAGTTGCGTCGCGCCGAGCCGAGGGGGAGAAGGTCTATGAGGACAACGTGCTCGCCGTATTTCGAGAGCAGCCGCTCCAGCCCTTCCATGTGCCGTATGTGCCCCGCGCCCCGCGCGCGCTTGTAGATGATGACGGCGTTATAGCGCCGCTCCACCTTCCGCGTGAAACGGCCGCTGACGACGGCCTCGGCCCATCCCGCGAAGAGGTCTGTGTCGCTCGCGTAGTTCATCACGTCAACGGAGCGCGCGCCCGGCGGGCGGCAGGCGATCTCGCCGAAGACCACCTCGCCCGAAGGCTTCCTGAACCACTCCATGTGCGTGAAGCCCGTGTCGAACTTGAGCGCGCCGAGCACCGCACGCCCCATCTCGCGCCCGCACGCGTACTCTTCGGCCTCAACGTCGCGCAGCATGACTATCTGCGGACTTATCCATTCGACCGTGCGCGCAATCAGTGGGTGCGGGCGATACATGGAGATGCTGAAGTATGCAATTTCGCCCCCGACGCAGATTGTGTCGAAGGTGAACTCCTCGCCTTCGATGAACTCCTCCACGTTAACCTCGGGCAGGTGTCCCAACTTCGGAAGCGTCTCTTCGAGTTGCGCCGGGTCGTCCACGCGGTAAGTGTCGGCCGAGCCAGCGCCCGCGATGGGCTTCATGATGAGGGGGAAGCCGATACGGCTCGCGGCGTCGCGGCACTCTTCGGCCGTCGCCGCCAACTCGTGTCGCGGTGTGCGAACGCCCGCGGCGTTGAGCACCTGCTTCATCCTATCCTTGTCGCGAAAAGGCAGCGTCTCTTCGACGGTCATCCCGGCCACGCCGAGCGCTTCGCGCAGACGCGCGGCCAGAAGCATCCCCGGCTCCCAGAGGCATTCAATCTTGTCCACGCTTATAGTTGAAGTCCAACGCCTGACGGCTTCGACGACCGCGTCCTCGTCTTGCAGGGAGGGGACTTGCAGGTAGCCCGCGAGGTTCCGGCGCGCCTCCGGCGGCAGGTCGCTCTCCGGCTGGTCGCTCACGCCGAGGACGCGCGCGCCCGCACACGCGAGTGCGCGTGTGAAGTATGGAATCTCCACAGGGTACCCCGGCGAAATCATCAGGACGTACATGACGCCTCCGTCTATCGGTTGAAGGTAGAACTGCCGTTAACGTTCGCAAGAGCCCACACGTCAACCGAGTTCGACGCGGACGATGCTGATGAGATGGAGCAGCGCATCCTTGACCACATCGGTCTCCGGATGGCGCAGCAGGACGTAGCCTTCGCCCTCGTAGCTGCCCGTGGGCGTCTGTCCGACTTCGGGGAGCTTCACGTCCGTCACAAGCTCGCCCAGATCACGCCCCGCCTGTTCGAGCCCGTGAATCGCCACGACTCGCCCGCTGCCCTGCCCGCGCAGGAAGGCCGCGCCCGCGGCGTAGCGACGCTCGGGCGGGTCGAACTCGCCGTAGACCATGACGCGCGCCCAAGCCTGTAGGAAGTCTATGTCGTGCGCGCGAGAGACGAGCGTGGTTATCTGCGCGCCGGGCGGACGCGCGCCGACCTCGGAGATTGCGACGCTCCCGTCCCGACGCCTGAACCACTCCATGTGGCTCAGCCCCGTGTCCATGCCTAATGCTTCGAGCGCGCGCGCCGCGGCCTCGCGTATGTCGTCATACCGCGGGCCGTCAATCTCTCTCGGAAGCAGAACACACCACTGTATCCAGTCGTTGCGTATGACATCCAGCGGCGTCGGGTAGTAGTGCGTAAGTGAGTGCCAGAGCGCGCGTCCGCCGACGGAGATGGTTTCGAGCGAGTGCTCTTCGCCCGTGATGAACTCTTCAATCAAGACCGGCTGTTCGGGCGTGGGGGCGGAGATTTTCAGCGCCTCGCCTAATGCCTCGTTATTGTCCACGCGGAAAGTGCCTAGCGCCCCGGCCCCCGCCGGAGGCTTGAGGACAAGCGGAAAGCCGACCTCTTCGGCGAACTCGCGGCCCTCGCCGTCACTGAGCGCGAGCCTGTGACGCGCAACGGGGACGCCCGCTTCACGCAGGACGTTCTTCATCCGCGACTTGTCGCGGAAGTTGCGCGCCGACTCCGCGCCCATCCCTTCGACGCCCAACTGCTCGCGCGCCTCGGCGAGTGGAACCTGCAACTGCTCGTACGCGCCGTAGAGTCTGTGGATGGAGCCGAAACGGCTTGAGAGCATTCGCGCCGCGTGCGCCAACTGTCCGGGGTCGAAGATGTCTTCGACCCTCCAATGCGCCGCGACCCTGTCGCGCAGGTGCGACGCCAGATGCTCCTGCACGTCCTGACTGACGACCGCGACGCGCACGCCCGGCACGCTCGCCGTCGCCTCGATGAAGCGCGTAGCGTTCTCAGAGAACCACGGCGCGGCGAAGATTACGAAAGGCATTCGGTTCCCTTGTCTGTTAAATCCGTGGAGCTTAGAAGAGATTACCCCTTCAAATCCGAAACTCATTCGGGTGCGATCTCGGTAAGAAGCTGGATCGGCGTGTTGTCCATTATAGAACAGGCGGCTTCGAGCCCGCATACATTTCGCATACGGGCGTAGTGGCGCGAGCGCGGATTCGCAGGTTAAAGTCTTTAACCTGCGATTGAAAAGACTAAACTGGCTTCTATGAACACGTCAGTGATGAGTGATAAGTGATGAGTGATAAGTGATAGGAAGGAAGACGAGCGTGCTCTCACTTATCACTCATCACTCATCACTCATCACTTATCACCCTTAAATCATGATTCCTGTCGAGGAAGCGATAAACATCATTCTTGAGAAGGCCGCGCCGCTCGCGTCGGAGAGCGTGGCGCTGGCGGACGCTCTGGGGCGCGTGCTCGCCGAAGAGGTTGCGGCCGATTCGGATCTGCCGCCGTTCGACCGCGCGCAGATGGACGGCTACGCCGTACGCTCCGAGGACTTACGCGAGACGCCCGCGCGCCTTCGCGTTGTGGGCGAAGCGGCGGCGGGTAAGGGTTGGCGCGGGACGCTACGTGCGGGCGAGGCCGTGCGAATAATGACAGGCGCGCCGCTGCCCACGGGCGCGGACTCCGTGCAGCAGGTCGAGTTGACGAGCGAGACGGAGGACGGCGAGTACGTCACAATCGAGCGCGCGACCGAGCCGGGGCAGTTCTACGTGACCCGCGCGAGCGAGATAGCTTCGGGCGAGCGCGTGCTCGCGTCGGGCGAAGAGATAACGGCGGCGCGCGCGGCCGTGCTCGCCGCCTTCGGACGTGCGCGCGTGAAGGTCGGGAGGCGTCCGCGCGTGGGCGTGCTCGCGACGGGGACTGAGCTTGTGCGGGTCGAAGAAACGCCCGGCGAGGATCAGATACGCGACTCGAACACATACTCGCTCGCGGCATACGCGCGGCGCGCGGGCGCTCGGGTGGAGAGGCTTCCGTTCGCGGGCGACGACCCCTCGCTTCTGCGGCGCGAGATAGAGGAGGCCGCGGCGCGCACGGACGTGCTCGTGCTCTCGGGCGGCGTCTCGATGGGCCGCTACGATTTCACGAAGGACGCGCTCCGCTCGCTCGGAGCGGAGGTCTTCTTCGAGCGCGTCGCGCTTCGGCCCGGCAAGCCGACGGTCTTCGCGCGTCTGCGGGGCGAGCACGACACGCTCGTCTTCGGGCTACCGGGAAACCCCGTCTCGGTCAGCGTCACCTTCAACCTCTTCGCGCGCACAGCCCTGCGCGCGTTGCAGGGCGCGCGCGACCCCGCGCCCGTCGAAGAGACGGCGGTGCTCGCGCGCGCGGCGAAGGGCACGGCCGAGCGGACGAGTTACCTTCCCGCGCGTCTCTCGACGGACGGCGAGGGCCGACTCCTCGCCGAAGTCCTGAAGTGGGGCGGCTCGTCCGACTTCATAGCCTTCGCGCAGGCGACCGCGCTCGTCATCATCCCCGCTGGCGTGAAGAGTCTGGACGCGGGACAGGTCGTGCGCGTCGTGCGCCTTCCGGGCTAAGGCCGTCTCCGGCTTGAGCCGCGCGGTGCTCTTCGTGTTTAAATGTCAACACCATGAGCGAGCTTTCACACTTGGACGAAGAGGGGCGCGTCGCGATGGTGGACACGGGCGCGAAGCCGCAGACCGCGCGGCGCGCGCGTGCGAGCGTGCGCGTGTTGATGTCGGCCGGGACGGTCGCGGCCTTGCGCGCGGGACGCACGCCGAAGGGCGACCCCATCGAGACCGCGCGCATCGCGGGCATCATGGGGGCGAAGCGCACGGCCGAACTCATTCCGCTCTGCCACCCTCTGCCGCTCACGCACGTGGACGTGCGCGCCGAGGTGAGAGACGAGGGCGTCTACATAGAGGCTGAGGCTTCGACGAACGCGCAGACGGGCGTAGAGATGGAGGCACTCACGGCGGCGGCCGTCGCCGCGCTCACCGTCTACGACATGTGCAAGGCCGTCGAGAAGGGCATCAACATCACAGACCTACGCCTCGAAGAGAAGACCGGCGGCAAGTCCGGAACGTGGGTAAGGCGGAAGTAGAAAGGCAAACGGTAAAAGTAAGGATAAGAATCAGAGCGGCCTTCGTCATCAACCGTTGACGAAGGCCGCTCCTCTTTAACTGCTGACGAAGGCCGCTCTTCTTTCAGTCTTAACTTTTGCCTTTCTACTTCCGCCTTCCGCCTTCCGCGTGAGCGGTTCGCCTCTCTTTATTGCAGCCCGAAGCGAGCGCGGTACTCGGTGGAGACGAGGAAGGCCCGTATCATCTCGTTGTAGTCTGCGTCGCGCGAGGGCAGGCGCGAGTTGAGCTTGCCCACCCAGAAGTTGAAGCTGGCCGCGTCGCAGACTTCCGGGTCGCAGTCGCGCCGCAGGTACGCGTAGTAAGCCTGTCGCACGAACTCGCGGTTATACTGCGCCGTGCCGCGCAGCGATTGGTCAAGCTTCGGGTGGTGGCCTATGAACTCCGCCGAGTAGTAGAAGGCGCGCGAAACGTCCACGGCCTTGCGGTCGTTGCACGCCTCGTCCGTCCCGCACTTCTCAATCTCGCCCGCCCAGAAGTCCCATCCCTGCTTGTCCGGCTCGCGGCCGAG
>JBJMGR010000181.1:0-19331 GCA_045807805.1 Pyrinomonadaceae bacterium
AATATAAGGTATTAAATTAGTAGAGATAGGAAAAGGCGTAGCTTGAGAATTCATTCAAAGACGAAGTCTCATAGAGGAGTTTAGAAATGGAATTCACCATCAGCAAGAATGCTCTACAGAAGGAGCTTGGGTTCGTTCAGGGCACTGTCGAGAAGAAGAACACGATTCCTGAACTTTCCAACATCTTCATCGAGTCCGTAGGCGAGGGCACGATCCGCATTACGGGAACCGACCAGCACGTGACGCTACGCTGCGAGACGGAGGCGGAGATTAAGACGCCGGGCGCGATGTGCGTAGGCGCGCGCAAGCTCTTCGACATCACGCGAGTGTTGCCGGACGCGCCCGTCAGTTTTCGTAGGGATGAGAACAACTGGGCGTCGGTCAAGTGCGAGCGCTCGAACTTTCGCATAGTCGGCGTAGACCCGAAGAGCTTCCCCGAGGTGCCGAACTTCAAGTCCGCGCCCGTAAAGTTCCCCGCGAACATCTTCAAGACATTCATCGACAGGACCATCTTCGCCATCACACTCGAAGAGTCGCGCTACACGCTCTCCGGCGCGAAGTTCATGCTGGGTGCCGCGGGGGCGAAGATGGTGACGACCGACGGCCACCGCCTCGCATACGTCGAGCGTAAAGACCTCGGGAACGGCTCCGCCCCAAAGGAGGAGATAGACGTTCTCATCCCGCGCAAGACACTCGCCGAACTCACCAAGCTCACGACCTCATACGAGGGCGATATCGGCCTCGGCGCAGACGAGAATCACATATACTTCGAGGCCGGGCCGCGGCTCCTCATCTCGCGCACGCTGACGGGCCAGTTCCCGAACTACGAGATGGTCATGCCGAAGGGCAACGACAAGCGTGCCGAGTTCGACACGGCCTCGCTCTCACAGGCCGTGCGCCGCGTCGCTTTGATGGCCGACGACCGCACACACTCAATACGCTTCAACCTCACGCCCGGAAGCCTCAACATCAGTTCTGAGACGGCTGAGGGAGGCACCGCGCGCGAGGTGGTCACAACCGAGTACGCGGGTGAAGAGACCGACATAGGCTTCAACGCGGCCTACCTTCAGGACTTCCTCAACGTAATGAGCGAAGGCACCGTCGCCTTCGAGTTCAAGGACGGCAACTCGCAAGCGCAACTGCGCCCCGCTGGCGACGACGAATACGACTACAGATACGTGGTCATGCCCATGCGCCTTTGATTCGGGTTCGTGTTTAAGTTCTATTCGGCGGCGCATTGTCCATTCGAGATGCGCCGCCGACGTGCGTTTGAGGTGAGTCTCTGTCGTCGCTAGAGGGTCGGCGTGCGGCTCAGTATGGTGCGCGGCGTGTGTTAGAATCCGCGCATGCTGCTCGAATCTCTTGAGGTACATCAGTTCAGGAATTTGAGCGGCGAGACGGCGTGGGGGCCGGGCCTCAACATCATCCACGGCGAGAACGGACAGGGTAAGACCAACTGGCTTGAAGCCATCTACCTCCTTGCCACGACCAAATCATTCCGCACGCAACGCCCGCAGGAGGCCGTGCGCTTCGGCGAGAGCCTCTCGGTCGTACGCGGGCGCGTCGCACGCAGCACGGAAGTCCAGAGAGACCTTCAAGTCACCATACAGGGCAACACCAAGTCGCTCTCCGTTAACGGCAAGCGCGAGACGGTCGCGAGCTACCTCAGTCAACTCCACGTCATAGCCTTCACCGCCGACGAGCTAGAAGTAGTACGCGGCGGCCCCGAAGCGCGCCGACGCTTTCTAGACCGCGGCGTCGTCTCACTTCACCACAGCTACGTCCAGACGCTCGCGGACTATCAGCGCGTCGTCAAGCAGAAGAATCGGCTGCTGCAAGACATCTCGGAATCTGAGACGAATCTCGACGCCGCGCGCGAACTGATCGAGCCCTGGAACGAGCAGGTCGTCGCTCTCGGCTCGCAAATTCATCAGGCGCGCCTCGAATACGTCGGGCGTCTGAAGGGGAGCCTTCATCAACGTCTATTCGAGCGCGAAGAGGTCGCGATACGCTACGTCTCTTCGCTCGAAGGCAAGGGCGATTTGAGCGACTACGAATCACTTTTGAGAGAACGGCTGAAACTCCGTCTGATGGCGGAAATCGCCTCCGGCTACGCGCTCATCGGCCCGCACCGAGATGAGCTGGAAATCCTCTTCGACGGGCGCGACATACGCACTTACGGAAGCTCCGGTCAACAGCGTAGCGCGTTGATTTTACTTGACTTAGCGGCGATTTCGGTGTACTATTCCTGGCACAATGAGTATCCACTCTTCCTTATGGACGACGTGGACGCTGAGCTGGATAGAGGGCGTATAAATCTCTTGCTCGAATACCTGAAAGATCGCACCCAGACGTTCATCTCGACCTCCAAAGGTGACTTCATAAAAGAGTTTGCAGGAAACGCGAAAGTGTTCGACGTGAGGAATGGTGCGGCCCTCGATGTGACCGTAGGAAGCGGCGCGGAAATGACAATCGAAATGCCCGCCGAAAGCATCTAAATTCAGCCCGGCGAAAAGTGAATTTACGCCGCTTCACCGATTCGACTTAAGAAAAATTTATGAGCACGTACAAAGAGGAGACAGAATTGACGACCGCAACTATACCGAAGAAGAAGAACGATTCTTACACCGCGACTTCGATCACAGTTTTAGAGGGCAGGGAGGCCGTAAGAAAGCGGCCCGCCATGTACATCGGCTCGACCGGCGAGATGGGCCTGCATCACCTCGTCTATGAGGTAGTGGACAACTCCGTTGACGAGGCCCTCGCGGGCTACTGCGACACCGTCGAAGTTACGATACATCTCGACAACTCCATCACCGTCGTTGACAACGGCCGCGGCATCCCCGTGGATTACCACAAGCAGGAGAAGAAGTCGGCCGCCGAAGTCGTGATGACGAAACTTCACGCGGGCGGCAAGTTCGACTCAAACGCTTACAAAGTGTCGGGGGGACTCCACGGAGTGGGCGTCTCTTGCGTAAATTTCCTCTCTGAGACGCTTCGTCTGGAAATCTGGAGGGATGGGGCGACCTACGAGCAGGAGTACAAGAGAGGCATCGCCAGCTCGAAACTCGAAATGACGGGCAAGACCCGCCGACGCGGCACGAAGATAACTTTCAAGCCGGACGCAGAGATTTTCGAGGTATCGGAGTTCAGCTTCGACAAACTCTCTGAGCGCCTGCGCGAGAAGGCTTTCCTAAACAAGGGCATACGCATCACCATCAAGGACGAGCGCGTAGAGCCCGAGCGTTCGCACGAGTTCTACTACCGCGGCGGCATCGCCGAGTTCGTCAAGCATCTCAACAAGAACAAGGCCGTCCTACACGACAAGCCCGTCTACTTCGAGAAGGAGAGCGACACGCTCTCGATAGACGTTGCCATACAGTACAACGACGCCTATGACGAGAAGGTCTACTCCTTCGCCAACAACATCAACACCGTTGACGGCGGCTCGCACCTCTCCGGCTTCCGCTCGGCGCTGACGCGCACCATCAACGCATACGCGCAGTCCTCCGGACTCGCGAAGAACTTTAAAACCTCCCTCTCGGGCGACGATGTGCGCGAGGGGCTTGTGGCGGTAATCTCCGTCAAGCTGCCCCAGCCGCAGTTCGAAGGCCAGACCAAAGGAAAACTGAACTCGGACGTTAAGGGCGCGGTCGAGTCGTTCCTCAACGAGCGCCTGACGGAGTATTTCGAGCAGAATCCGACGGTTGCAAGAAAAATAGTAGGCAAGGCCGTTGATGCCGCGCGCGCGCGCGAAGCCGCACGCAAGGCCCGCGAGATCGTACGCAAGGGCGCGATGGGTTCGACGATGCTGCCGGGCAAGCTCGCAGACTGTCAGGAGAGAGACCCTGCCCTGTGTGAGCTTTACATTGTAGAAGGTGATTCCGCAGGCGGAAGCGCCAAGCAGGGGCGTGACCGCAGAAATCAGGCCGTCCTCCCGTTAAAAGGTAAAATACTGAATGTGGAGAAGGCTCGCTTCGACAAAATGCTCGGCCACAGCGAGATTAAGACGCTTATAACGGCGCTCGGCACGGGCATCGGCAAGAGTGAAGAAGACTTTGATATCAACAAGTTACGCTATCACAAGATCATCTTCATGACAGACGCGGACGTAGACGGGTCGCACATACGCACACTGCTGCTGACCTTCTTCTTCCGGCAGATGCCTAAGCTGATTGAGTCAGGCCACGTCTTCATCGCCCAGCCCCCGCTGTTTAAAGTAAAACGCGGTAAGAAAGAAGAGTACATCAAGGACGAGCGTTCCATGGTGCGATTTCTCATGCGTCAGGCCACGAGCGACATGAAGGTGACCTCGGAAGAGACTGGGACTGTAGTAGATGGGCGAGACCTCGCGCGCGCACTGGAAAACATGGTCGAGTTAAAGCGTTATTGCGAGAAGCTCGTCAGAAGGCTAGGCAACGACGAACGGCTGCTACATCTGCTCCTTGACGCATTCGGCGGGCGCGCGGGCGTCCTGCAAGGAGAGGGCACGACCCTGCGCGCAATCTTCCAAGATGAAGAAGGTAAACAGATTAGCCGCGTCGAGAAGGTTCTGGACAAGGCCGGATACAAGACCGAACTCGACTCGGACGAGGAGCACGGCCTGTGGGAGATAAGCATAACAGCGGCCGGTGGCGCAAAAGTTAAAATGGACTGGGAGCTTGCGAGCCACGTCGAGTTCCAGAAGGCCGTAGAGCTTTACAGGGGCCTTGAAGGACGCCTGTCGGCACCGCTGATTCTGGGCGAGAACGGTTCAAGCGAGCGCGTGGAATCTCGCGAAGAGCTTCTTGAGAGGGTACTTAGCGCTGCGAAGAAGGATTTAACGATTCAGCGCTACAAGGGCTTGGGCGAGATGAATCCGGAGCAACTCTGGGAGACGACGATGAACCCTGAGAAGCGTACGCTGCTTCAGGTGAAGATAGACGACGCGGTCGAGACCGATTCGATCTTCACCATCCTCATGGGCGATGCGGTGGAGCCGCGTCGGAGGTTCATCGAGGATAACGCGTTGGATGTCAAGAACTTGGACGTTTAAGTTATTACACGCAGGCGGGCAGAGTTGAAGCTATTTGACACACTCTGCCCGCTTGTGTACAATGAAGACCCTTTCCTCCTGTAGATATTTACCGCTGCACACATCTCGCGTGTGCAGCGGAATTTTTATTTCTGAAAACTTTCAAATACGAGACACACGGCCTGTCTGAAGTTTCGGGAGATGAGACTGCCCGCCTAGTCCTTCTCGCCCGAGAGTGCCGAATCCACCTGCTCGTCCAGGTCTATGCGACGCGGCTTCGTCGCGCCGAGTTCGTTGTAGCGGCCACCCGGCGCGAACTGTCCCGACTCGCCTATGTCGAGCGAACGCTCGTCGTTCGCGGGGTTCAAGTCTTCGATAGGATTTGGCGCGGCGTCCGGTATAAGCTCATGATCCTCCTGTCGTTCGCCGAGGGAGCTTTTCATCTCTTTATCGTCTGCCATCGGTTCTGCCTCCTTGTGTCAAGAATGCGGTTTACGCCGACTCGTGAAAGCGGCGCGTGCGAAAGCGATATAGCTTGACGGTCTCGTGCGGCCCAATGCCCGCCTTGCGCGCGGCGATGCCGACCTGCTGGCTCGCCGTGCTTATGCCCTCTATGTTCGGGAGAAGGAGCCCGCGCCTCGTGTCCGAGTCGTTCGTGACGACGACGCCGAAGACCGAAGGGTCTAACTCTTCGAGCACGACTGGCTCCAGTTCGCCGAGTACGTCAACGGAGTAGCGCAGGAGCGAGAGTTCGTCGGCGGTGACGGGGCGGAAACGCGGGTCGCGCGTCGCGGCCTTGATTGCGTTGTTGACGACCTCCACGGCGAGCGAATCGTGCTCGGGCTCGATTGTGCCGACGCAGCCCCTTAGTTCCCTGCCGGCGGTCTTGATGCTGACGAAGCACGCAGACCTTTGACTCAGTAGCGGAGAGTGGTCGTCGTGTTCGGGCTCGACGACTCTATTCTCAAGCACGAATGTCTCGACCGCGCGTCGCGCGAGCGATGCCAACTCGCCGTGTTCGACATCTACGTTCATTGCTTCAATGATGGCTCGCCCTCGCGAGTTGCGCTACGAGGTAGCCGACGCCGAAGGGCGCTTCGTAGTGCAGGACTTCGCAGTCCGCTTCGACGCTCGACGAAGCTCCGATGGCGACGAGCACCGAGCGGTAGCCGCACTCGCCCGCGCGTCGTCGAAGGCTCTGGTCAATCAACGCGACGCGCGCGGGCTGGCACTCTCGAAGCGCGCCGACGACCTCTTCGTCAAAGCGGTGTGCTTCGGGGTTAAAGCCCGCGGGCGCGCCGGGCTTGAGGCGGTGACTGAGGTCGCCGCTCGCGACGAACGCCGTCGAGCGTCCCGTCTGCTCGACGGCTCGCGCGACCGAAACGCCGAAGCGCATGTGGTCTTCGTCGGAAAGAAAACTGTAGCCGAGCGCGACGGCGCGCCCGTCCCAGCCGTTCCGCATGAGAAAGTAGAGCGGCACGGCCGTGCCGTGATCCAACTCTCGCGCTTTGAGCCTCGTGACTCGGAAACCTTCCTCTTCGGCCGCATGCTCTATCGCGTCGAGTAGCTCGGCGTCGAGCGGCACGTCCACGGTTGCATGCGGGGCTCGGAAGTTGGCAAAATCGCCGCGCAGACGTGGGCCGTCGTATGCGACGAAGGCTCGCTCTTCGAGCGGCGCGTGCGGGGAGATAAGAACGACGGTTTCAGCGCCGCAGGCATTTATACGTTCGGTCAGCTCGCGCATGGCTTCGATTGAGTCGCGAACCTTTTCGGCCGCCGCGCCGCCGACCTCCGGCACCATGACGGGCGGGTGCGGTGCGATTCCGACGAAGACGAGAGCGCCGCTGTTCATAGACTGAAGACGAAAGGGCTGCTGTTATAACTCCGCGCGTCGAACGCGTCGAACGCGTCGCTTCGGGACGCGAAGCACGAAGGGGAAGCGAGTTCGCGCGCGCGACGCGAATCGAAGACGATACTTGAAGGGGATTCGGCGGGATTCTAGCACAACTGTTGATTTCCTCCGCAACGTGGAAACGAGACGCGGCGTGCGTCCGCCACGCGATGACGAAGTGAAAGAGCACGCGTCGATGAATGTTGGAGACGAAGATTGAAGAAGAAGTTTTGACGAAGAGAGTATCAAGAGACGGAGAGAGTTACGACGTGCTCATCATTGGCGCGGGGCCCGCGGGCTCTTTCGCCGCCGAGAGAGTCGCGCGCGGCGGCGGCGGCCGCGTGGCATTGTTCGACGGTCGGCCCGCGGACGAGGCGAAGGCTTGCGGCGGAGGCGTAACGTCGAAGGCGCTCAAGGCTTGGCCGTTCCTGCTCGAAGCGGGCGGGCGGGCGGTTACGGAGGTCTTGATGCGCTCGCCGACAGGCGACGGCGTTCGTCTCAAACTCGCAGAGCCTTTCGCCATCTACTCGCGACGCGCGCTCGACTCATACATGCGCGAGCGTGCGCGTCGCGCCGGCGCGCACGTCTTCGATAACAAAGTCACTGCGTCGAAGGAGAAGGACGGCGACGGGCTCTGGGTCGTCAAAGCTAAGACGGGCGAGAGTTGGCGCGGTCGTGTGTTGGTTGCGGCCGATGGCGCGAACAGCGCGATTGCGAAACGCTTCGCGGGCGCGGTGCCGAACGCGGAGATGGAGGTCGCCTTCGGCTACCGCACGCCGCTCGACGAGGCCGACGACGCGCCGACCGTCATCGCGTTCCTGCCGGGCTGGGCCGGTTACGCGTGGGCCTTCCCGCGCCTCGACCACATCTCCTTCGGCATCGCCACCGCGCAGGACGCGTTCGACCACAAGGCACTCGACCGAATGCTCTGGGACTTCATGGTGGAATACTACCGGGAGCGCGGCGAGTCGCGCGAAGTAGAGAAGCACCTGCGCGGAGTCGCCGAGCGTTACGCCGCGCGCATTCCGGGTCTCGCGCCGAAGACGTTCGAGAAGCGACAAGTTGCGGGAGTTGACTGGGCTCTGCTCGGCGACGCCGCGGGGTTCGCAGACCCCGTGACGGGCGAGGGAATTTACTACGCGCTGCGCTCGGCCGAGCTTTTCGCGGAAGCCTTCCTCGAAGGTGACGTGACCTCTTATGACAAGCGCTGGCGCGCGGACTTCGGGCGCGAGCTAAGGCGCGCGTCACAGATGCGTCAGAGGTTCTACGGAAGTTTCTGGGGCGGGCCGTTCACGGACAGGATGGTGAGGCTCGCACGTTTCCATCCGGGCATACGCCGCACGCTGCGCGAGCTTGTCGCGGGCGATCAGGGTTACACAGACCTCAAGCGCACGCTCGCGCGCCGCGCCATGCATCTCTTCTAACTCCTCACAACGCCGATTAAATTTCACTCGCGCGCCGGGGCGGCGTCTTCGTTCGTCGCGGGGCGTGTGTAGGGCGCGAGGCGTGACTTCAACACTTCGGGGATGGGGACTGACTCGAACGTGTTGCGGCGTACGGCGACGAGGACGAAATGTGCCTCCGCGAGAAGTTCCTCTTCATCCTTGCGTCGCACCTCGAAGTTGAGTCGGAGCGACTTCGTGCCGATGCGCCCGACGTAGACGCAGACGACGAGCAGGTCGTCGAGCTGCGCGGCGCGGCGGAAGTCACATTCGAGGTGCGCGCGTGGGAGCCACACGTCCAGCTCGTCGAACATGACTCCGTAGGGAAGCCCCGAGGCGCGGAACAACTCTGTCTCGGCGAACTCGAAGAAGCGTATGTAAGCGCCGTAGAAGATTATGCGCGCGGCGTCAACGTCGCCCCAGCGCACGCGCTCCTCGATGCAGTATTTGAGATGGTCGGTCACGTACGGCCTTCTATCTTCATGAAGGCAAGCCTTCGAGAAATTCGACGAGAGCGCGGTCGAACTCTTCCGGTCGTTCGATGTTCGAGACGTGGCCCGCGCCTTCGACAATGACGAGGCGCGAGCCCTCAATCCGTTCACGCATCGCCTCGGCGTCGGAGGGCGGAGTGACGGCGTCTTCGCTTCCGACGATGACGAGCGCGGGCACGTCTATCTTCGAGAGCAGGTCTGTCTGGTCTCTTCGCAGAGCCATGCCGCGCAGCGCCGAGGCCGCGCCTTCCGCGTCGACTCCGAGCATCATCTCCCGCACGCGCATGACCACTTCGGGCGCGCTCTCGCGCGTGCGCGTCGAGAGAAGTTTCGGGAGCATCGCGTCGGCGATTGGCTGCATGCCTTCCGAGAGAGCGCGTCGCGCGTTCTCTTCGCGCGCGCGTCGAGCCTCTTCGGTGTCGGCCTGTGGCCGCGTGTCCGCGAGCACGAGAGCGCGCACACGCTCAGGGTGCGCGCGGTAGAGTGCGAGCGCGACGTAGCCGCCCATCGACAGCCCGCATAGAACAGCGTGCGGAACGTTCAACTCGTCGAGCAGCGCCGAGACATCCTCGGCCATCTCCTCCATCGTCGAAGGGCCGTCCGTGACGATAGTCCCGCCGTGGCCGCGTAAGTCCGGCGCGATGACGCGGAAGCTGCTCGATAGTCTCTCTACCTGCCCGCGCCACATCGAGCGGTCGAAGGGAAAGCCGTGCAGCATCAAGACGACGGGGCCGCTCCCCTCGTCCGTGTATGCCAACTCGATTCCGCGCACGCGCGCGACGCTCGACATAAAACTCATTCGCTCACACCGAAATGTTTGAAAGCCCGAACGTATGATAGCCCCGACGCGGCCGAATGTTTAAGAGCGCGCTGTGTGAACTTCAATGCGTCGTCATTCGACGTGCGCGGTCTCTTCGACGCCGAGCGCTTCGTCGTAGACGCGCTCGGTCTCAGTCACCATGCGTTCGAGGCTGAAGCGCTCTCGCGCGACCTCGCGTGCGCGCGAGCCGAGTCTAAGTCGAAGCTCCTCGTATCTGAACATCAGCGCGACCGCGGACGCGAGCGCGCGCACGTCGCCGATTGGCACTATCCAGCCCGTCGCGCCGTCGGCCACGATCTCTCTCGCGCCCTCGGTCGCGGTCGCGACGACGGGCACGCCGCACGCGGCGGCCTCGGCCATCACCATGCCGAAAGCCTCGGAGCGCGAGGCCGAGACCAGAACGTCGAGCGACGCGATGAGTGGCGCAACGTCCTTGCAACGTCGCACGAGTCGCACACTATCCGTCAGTTGATGCCGCGCGATGAGCTTTTCCAGCCACGCGCCATACACGCCCGAACTCGCCAGTTCGTCGCCGACGATGAGGAATTCGACGCGGCCGGCAAACTCGTCCGCAAGCAGCGCGGCGGCGCGCACGAACTCCTCCTGATTCTTGACCTCGCTCAACTCGCCGACGATGCCGACGCGTAGACGAGCGTGCGTCGTTCCTCTTTCAGTCTCTTCGCGCGCGTCTGTCTCTTCGCGCTCGAAGGCCGCGCGCGCCTCCTCGAAGCGGCGCAGGTCAACGCCGTTCGTGACGACGCGAATCTTTTCCGGCCCGGAGATTTTTTGCGCGCGAAGGGAGCGCGCGACCGCTTCGGAGACGGCTATCACGCGCGCGGCCTTCGAGAGCACGAGGCGGTTGAAGCTGCTCAAGGGGAAGAGGACGTGTCGCGTGATAACGAGGCGCGGGCCGCGCGCGCGTCGTGCGGCGGCGGCGAAGAACGCGGGCACGTAGTCGCGCGCGACGTGCGCGTGGATGAGGTCTATCCTGTTCGCGCGAGCGAACCGCGCGAGCTTCAGCGCGCCGCGCGCGTCGTGCAGTCTGCGTAGCGACAGTTCGTAGATGTTGTTCGGCGGAAGCGCGGCGAGCAGCGGTTCGCGCAGCGGCGAGCCGGGCTCGATGGCTGCGTAGAGTTCGTGGCCGCGTACGGCGAGCGCTCGCGAGAGGTCTGCGAGATGCCTCTCGCCGCCGCCAAATGCGCGCGCGGAGCTGACCTGTAGGATTCTCATCGAGGGGGAGGCCGAAATGCGTCCGAACGCGTTTCGTTGAGCGTGTTCGGACGAGCCGTTTGATAGAGCTACTTAATCACGGCCGGCGGCACTCGCCGTCTCCGAGGCGAGCGGCGACGTGTCGTAGTTCGCGAGGAGGTCGGCGGCATCCTTGTAGATGCGAACGCACCCGGCCTCGCGCAGGTCTTCTTCGGGGAAGCCGCCCGACAGGACGCCGATTGTACGCACGCCAGCCTTGCGCGCGGCCTCCGCATCGTAGTGCGTGTCGCCGACGACGATTGCGTCCGTCGGTTCGATGCCGAGTTCCGCGAGCGCTGCCTCGAAGATGTCGGGGTGCGGCTTCGACTTCTCCGCGTCGTCGGCCGAAGCCTCTTCCTCGATGAGGTCTTCGATCTTCGCGATTCGCTTGTACTCCGAAAGCTCGTCCTTCTTCGCGGACGATGCGAGCGCGACGCGCTTACCGTCGCTGAGTATTCTCTCGAAGAGTTCGCGCACGCGCGGGAACGCGACGACGCGCGAGAGGTATTCGCGCTTGAAGAGTTTGCCACGATACTCCGTAAGCTCGTCGCCGAACTTCTCTATCTCTTCTTCGGAGAGGAAGACGGGCAGAAGTTGGTCGCCGCCCTTGCCTATCTGATAGCGCACGCGCTCGAAGTCGAACTGCTTGCCGAAGTGCGCGAACGCCTCCTGCCACGCGCGCGCGTGCAGGTCAACCGAGTCTATGAGCGTCCCGTCTATGTCGAAGATTACAGCCTTAACCACTTGATTCTCCCGTACGAAATTTTAAACACCAAGCGAAACCTTAGGCACGCATTATACCAGCGACGCCCCGCGGCCGACTCACGTGGCGGAGTGCGCGGGCTGACGCCGAACAGAACACGCACTCGCTCGCTCGTCCCGCTTTGGTACGGGCGCGACGGAACGCCTCCGTCGCACGCGTGCTCATAATTGGTTCCATCGCACGCTGATTGGGCGTCGTAGAGAGCGCGCGTGAACCGGCACGGCGGTTGCGAAGTGTACAGGCGGAGAGGACTCTCCGCGCACATCGCCGGTCTCCCGAGCGCGTCGGCGGAGGGAAAGGTTGAGGAAAAAACGCATGGCTAAAGAAGAAGGCACGGCTAAACTTGTGACGGGCGTCTTCAAGACGAAGGTAGCGGCGGAGGCGGCCGTTGACACGATCATGAAGCGCGGCTACACGCGCGACGACATAAGCGTGTTGATGTCCGACGCGACGAAGTCGAAGGAGTTCGCAATCGAGACTCGCACGCACGCGGCCGACGGGATGGGCTACGGCGCGGCGGTCGGCGGGACTGTGGGGGCGGTCGTCGCCGCAATCATCGCGGTGGGCACGAACGTAGTGCTGCCCGGACTCGGGCTCGTCGTCGCGGGGCCTTTGGCGGCTGCGCTCGCGGGCGCGGGCGCGGGCGGCGCGGCGGGCGGGCTCATCGGCGCGCTCGTGGGCGCTGGCATACCGGAGCACCGCGCGAAGGTCTACGACGCTTCTCTGCGCGCGGGCGGCATACTCATCGGCGTCGAGGCGAAGAACGATGAAGAGGCGGGCAAGCTCGAAGAGCTGCTCACAGACCTCGGCGCGGAACACGTGCGGCAAGAGTAAGTAGGATGCAAAAGAAAAGTCAGAACCGCCTGCGGTAGCGGGCGGGTGATGGTTCCGAGGCAAGTCCGTATGTCGAAGCTACGACCCGCCCGCTACCGCAGGCGGTTCTGACAAGAAAGAGATGCCGCCGTCAGACTTGAACTGACGGCGGCATCGGCATTTGTTCGAGTAGGCCGTGCGGCCTACTTGTTTATGGCGTCGCCCGCGTGGTCGAGCATGTCGCCTATCTTGCGCTTGGTGCCGCCCCAGCCCTCCTGCACGTCGCCCTTGAGCTTGTCGGCCGCGCCCTCGGAACTCATCTCGTCGTCGCCGGTTATGTTGCCGATGCCCTCCTTGACGGAGCCCTTCGTTTGTTCGTATCTGCCTTCGACCTCATCCTTGTTTGGAACGCCCATACCCATAAAATCCTCCTCTTAAGTTATAGACTGCGCGAGAATGGCATGAACAGTTCATGCGCCACCGAATGAATGGCAACGTCCATGCCAGATTGGCGCGATTCAAAGGCGCGTCGTCGGAAGGCTTTTGAGAGGCGCAGATACGGGCGCTGGCACGCTCCGCCGTTGCGTGCTTTCGGCGGAATATGCGAGTCCGTTTTCGTACGACCGCGGCCTGTCTTCGGACAAGGCTTCGGGAGAAAAAAATCGGGCGCGCTCACGGCGGAGCGCGCCCGAAGTCTTAGCTGGCGTCGCTTACTTTAGAACTGGAAGCGCGCGCCGATCTGAATCTGACGCTCGCGGAAGAGCGTGCTGTCAGCGCCCGTGACGCTGTTGAAGCCGCTCGCGCCGCTGTTGAAGGTCAGTGTGTTGCCGCTGATGGAGTAGAGCGTCTGGTTGACGCCCGTCACCTGCGTGCGGTTGAAGAGGTTGAAGCCTTCGGCCAGCAACTCGAAGTTCATGCTCTCGCTCAGCTTGAAGCGGCGCGAGACGCGCATATCGAAGTACCAGATCGAGGGCTGCTTGAAGAAGTTGCGCGTCCCGAAGCGGGTCGCGCCGCCCGAGCCGTTGACGCCGCCGCCCGGCGTCGTGTTCGACGCGAAGCCGAACGAGGTCGGGCTGATGGTGCCGGTGATGTTGCCCGAGAACCTCTGGCCCGAGAAGGCGTTGAGGATGGGGGCGAACGTCCAGCCGTTGAAGATCGCGCGGCCGACCTCGCTGTTCTTGAGGCTCGCGAAGTCTGTGTTGTAGACGACGCTCGCGACGAACTTGTGGCGGCGGTCGAAGCTGGAGAGCGCGTTCTCGGCCGACTGGTCGAAGGCGTTGAAGGGCAGGTTGTTCGACGTGAACGTCACGGAGCTTTGCCCGTTGTCCGAGGCGCGCGAGAGCGTGTAGTTGGTCTGGAACTGAAGGCCGTTCGTCAGGCGGCGGTTCGCCTGTAGCACGAGCGCGTGGTACTTCGACCACACGTCGCTGCGAATCGCGGTGATCTGCGCGAAGGCTGTGTTCGGGCGCGCGCCCGTGAATATGGGCGTGCGGTAGACCTGGCCCCCGAACGGCCCGCCGACGACGTTAAGCTCGACGACGGACGAAGGCGCGTTCAGGTTCACGTCCACGAAGTTGGGCAGAGAGTTGCCGAAGCTGAACAGGTACGAGGCCGAGACGACCGTGTTGCGCGATATCTGGCGCTCGAAGACGAGGTCGGCCTGATGAATCTGCGGCAACTGGAAGTTCGGGTCGAAGTACTGCACGGCGGGGGCGACGAGCGTACCGGCCGTCAGGAGGGTCGGGTACGAAGGAGCGGCGGCGTTTGTCGCCTGAAGAGTGACCTGCCTCTGCGCGCGGTCTATGCCGACGCCCGTGTTGACGAGCGCGTTGTAGACCGTCGAGTTGATGACGCGGCCGTAGTAGAGCCCCCATCCGCCGCGCATAGAGGTCTTGCCGTCGCCGGTCAGGTCGTAGGCGAAGCCGATGCGTGGGCCGAAGTTGTTCTTGTCGCTAACCTTGTTGGCGGTCTGCGGCAGCGCCGCGTTGACGTTGATGGGGTCGGGGTTGCGCTGGTACTCGTAGCGCATGCCGAGGTTCAGCGTCAGGCGCGAGTTGACCTTCCAGTCGTCCTGTAGGAAGAAGTTGTAGTCGGTCGTCTTCATCGTCAGGCCCAACACGCCGAGACCCTGGTTGAAGTTGCCGCCGTAGCACTTGCTGACCGTGCGCGTCGAGCTGTAGCACTGCGTGGCCGCGTTGATGCCGCCGGAGGTGGAGAAGTTGGTGTAGTCGATGATGAAGTCGTTGAGGCCGGCGTAGTAGCCCGCGGCGTTGACGCCGCCCGTGTAGTTGAACTCGCCGCCGGAGAAGCGGAGGTTGTTGATGATGTCCTTGACGAGGTTTAGGTCGCCGCCAAACTTGAAGGTGTGGCTGCCCTGCGTGTAGGTCATCGTGTCGGCGAACTGGTTGCGGCGCTCGTCGGGGAACGAGGGCCTCTCAAGGAATTCGGGGATGCCGAAGGTGAAGCCGTTGGTGATGAAGGTCTGCGGCGAGCGGCCGCCGACCGAGTTCGTGGGCTCGCCCGCGAACGGCGCCTGACTGAGCTGGAACTCGAAGTCACGGCCATACTGGTAGCGCGCCTCGTTCAAGAGCTTGGGCGAGATGGTCGAGGTCAGACGCAGCGTCAACCAGTCGATGTTGACGCCGTCGTTGCCGAAGTTGTCGCGCGCGCGCGTGTTGATGGCCTGCGTCTGTACGCCGGCGGGCGAGTTCCATCGCAGGTTGTTGTAGGTGGCCGTGAACGTGTTCGAGTTGTTGATGTTCCAATCAACCTTCGGCAGGAAGAGCTTCTGGTCGCCCGTGCGGGGCACCGCGCCGGTCAGGCCGTTGAGGAAGTTGGTGACGCCGCTCACCTGCCCGGCGGTCAGCCCCTTGCCGACGGCGAGGCTGCCCGTGCGCAGGTTGGTGGCGGTCGCCGCCGTCGCGCCGAAGAACGGGCAGAAGACCTGAGCGCCCGTCGCCGTGGCCGTCGTGACCACGGCACCGCGGGGCGCGGTCAGCGCGCAGGTGTCCACGCGGTTCAGGAAGTCGAGCGCGGTGAAGGTGGCGACGCCGGGGAAGTTGCGCTTCTGCTGGTCGTAGGAGAAGAAGAAGAACGCCTTGTCCTTGACGATGGGGCCGCCGATGGTGCCGCCGAACTGGTGGCGCACGTCCTCGGGCTTGAAGGCCACGGGCGTGAAGACGCCGCCGATGTTCTGCGTCAGGAAACTGCGCGGGTTGCGCGCGCCCCACTTGTTGTTGCGCTGGAAGTAGAAGATGTCGCCGTGGAAGTCGTTGGTGCCCGACTTGGTGACGGCGTTGACCACTCCGCCCGCCGAGCGGCCGTACTCGGCCGAGTAGCTCGACGTGTTGACCTGAAACTCGCGTATAGCCGACTGGCTTATCGAATAGCTGATGCGCGTGCGGCCGCGCTCCTCGGCGAAGAACGCCTGGTTGTTGTCACCGCCGTCAATCGTATTGTTGTTGAGAAGGCCCGAGATGCCTCGGAACGATATCAGGCCGAACGTGCCGTCGGGAACCGCGCCGGGTGTGAGCAGCGCGAAGTTCGACCAGCGGCGTCCGTTGATGGGCAGATTGTTGATGGATGTCTGGTTAACGTTCGTCGAGAAGTCCTGCTGCTCCGTGTTGATTACGGGAGCGTCGCTCGTCACCTGCACTGTCTCGCCCGCGACGCCGCCCACCGTGAGCGCGGCCTCGATGGGGGTGACGCGGCCGACCTCGACGACAACCTTCGCCGTGAGGGGCGCGAAGCCCGTGGCGTTGACCGTCACGGTGTAGTTGCCGGGCTGGAGCTGCGCGACGCGGAAGTTACCCTCTGCGTCCGTCGTGGCGTTGAACTCTTTGTTGGTCTCGTCGTTCTTGACGACGATCGTTGCGTTCGGCACGACGGCACTCTGCGGGTCTTTGACCGTGCCGCCGATTGCGCCCTGCGTCGTGGACTGCGCCGCCGTCGGCTGGAAGCCGAAGGCGATGCAGAAGAGTAGCAGAGCCAGCGCGCAGGCTGACTTGCTGAAGGGGTGTTTCGACATATTCATTCCTTTTCTTGCGGAGTGTGTTGCGGTGGTTCGCGACCGGGGCTCAACATTTCCGACGCGCTTCCCGAAGCTTTAACTGTAGACCTTGATGACGGTGAAAGACGGCCAGTGAAAGAACTTGAATTTATACCATACGGGAAGACGTTTTCGGAAGTCTCGCGGGCCGGAAAACGGCAAGTTAAATACTACATTTTCAGACGGCCCGCAAGACAAATCTAGCACCCCGCGTGCCCTTTTTCCCGACCCTCTCCGAACTCCAATAATCCGCGAAAAATGCGGTTTTTGCCCCTCCGTGCGCGAAGATGAGGCGTCCGAAAATTCGTAGAAGCTCCGAGAAAATGGATGAGGCCGCGCGAGTCATGTTGAGACTCGCGCGGCCTGTTAATTCAGGGTCGCTCGCGCCGCCGTTTCGGGGCGGCGCAAGCCACCTTTAGTTGCAGGTTCCGCTGCCCTTGTTGATGGTGATGCCGCGGCTGACCGTGGTCGCGCCGAGCGTCGCGTTGATGAGCCCAACCTGCTTCGCGGCGACCGTCGAGGTCGTGACGTTGAAGGCGGGGCTGACCGACTGTCCCTCGGGGATGAAGACCGACGCGGGAACGCTCGCGCCCGTGACCGTGCTTGCGAGCGAGACGGTGACGCCGCCCGGCCCGGCGGGGCCGGTCAGGTATACGTTGCCCGTCGTGTTCTGGCATCCGCCGGTGAGCACCTGCGACGCAAGCAGCACCTTCAGCAACGCGGCGGCCTTGACTGTTATCGTCGAGCTGCCGGTGTTGTCGGCCGGATTGAACTCGCTCTCCGTGCTTGTGGCCGTGGCCGAGTTCGTTACCGTGCCCACCGCCGTAGACTTGGCGGTGATGGTGACGGTCGCGGTCGCGTTCGGCGCGAGCGTGCCGAGGTTCGCCGTCACCGTGCCGTTAGAGCCGACCGGCGGAGTGACGAGAGAGCCCTGACTCGTCGTCGCGGAGACGAACGTCATAGAAGCGGGCAGCGTGTCTGTAAGCGCGACGCCCGTTGCGTTGACGTACGTGTTGAAGTTCTTGACCTTGATAGTGTAGGTCTCGTTCTCGCCCGCGAAGATCGGGTCTGCCGACTCGGACTTCGAGACGTTTAGGTCAACATACTTCTGCGCTATGACGCCGTTCGCCGACCCGCTGTTGTTGGTCGTGTCGGAGTCGGTGTCGGTCGTCGTGACCGTGGTCGTGTTGTTGAGCGTCCCCTCGCTGCGAGGCTTGACCGTCAACTGTATGTTGACGGGCGTGCCCGCATTCACGGTGCCGAGGTTGCAGGTCACGGTCTTCGTCGGCAGGTCGTAGGAGCACGACCCTTGCGAAGTCGTCGCCGCGGTCAGAGTCACCTGCGAAGGAAGCGGGTCTGTGACGACGACGTTCGACGCGGGGCTTCCCGTGTTCGTCACAGTGATCTGGTAGTTGAAGTTGAACTCGACGGGCGCGGGGTTGCGGTCGGCAACCTTCGTGATCGCCAAGTCGGGCGCGGTCGGGACGAGGCTGAAGTAGCCGATGGGCTGGTCGTGGTCGGAGATGCGGTCGGGGATGTTGCCGTCCTCGTAGTCCTTGACCGGCTGGTCTGCGTCCTCGCGCGCGTAGGCGAAGCGGCTGAGTATTGCGCCCGCGTTCGGGTTGACGATGACGTGGTCTAAGACCTGCGCGTTGCCGTCGAACGAGTAGGAGTAACGCTGGTCTGCCGTCAGCATGTCAACGAGGTCAGTCTGGTTCGGGTTGACGAGGTCTGCGCCGTCGCCGGGGACGACCGTCTGGTCGTCGGGAGAGGGCGTGCCGAGGATGGTGCCTATCATGTCAACGTAGCCGTCGTTGATACGGAAGGCGTTCATGTCGCCGACGGTGATTATCTTCTCGTTCGGGTCGGCCGTCTGGCGCGACTGTATGTAGTTGGCGAGGAACTCGGCCTGCGCCTTTCGCTTGGCGCGTACGCGGCTGCCAGCGGTGCCCGTGCCGTTCACCGTTACGTCGTCGTCAATGCTTGAGAGCGAGCGAAGATGGTTGACGATGACTGTGAAGGGAATCGCGCCGCCGCCGTAGAGCGCGGGGCGGTTGACGGTTGCGCGCAGCACGAGCGGCGGACGGTCGTTGAGAAGCTCCTGCCCGCCCGTGTTCGGGTTCGTGTAGCTGTAGCAGCCGGCCCCTGTGCCGTGGTTGCAGCCGGCAAGCTCTATCTGCGTCACGTCAACGGTCGTGATGCGCGACTCTTTGACGAGGAAACCGACATCAATGCCGCCGATATCGCTGCCCTCGGAGAGGTATGCGACGTAGTTCGGGTTGGGCAGTCCGTCAATCGTCTGCGCGTCGGAGTTTATCTTTGCGGCCACGGCCTGCAAGGTCGAGAGATTCTCCATCTCCTCGACGCCTATCACGTCCGGGTAGCGCTGAATGTTGCGCACGATGAGCGAAGCCTTGTTGAGCCGCTTGTCGAAGGCCGCCTGCGTCAGCGTGGGCGAGCCGCCCGCCTCGCCGTCGGCAACGGTGTCGAAGAAGCGCTCCATGTTGAAGGAGGCGACTGTGAACTCGTTGGCGGTCGGCGTGGGCGCGGGCGTCGGGCCGACGCCCGTTCCCGTCAGAGTCGTGTCGGGGAGAATGGTGTAGGTGCGGAAGCCGTAGTCGAGCGGCCCCGTGACGTTCGTTAGCACCGCGCCCGCCGAGATGTTGAGCGCGGTCGTGCCGGGCTGTCCGTCGCTGTCTATGCGTATGCGCTCGGGGTTCTCGTCGAAGCGCGGGACGTTCGCGCCCGAGCCAGCCGGGAGCGGGTTGCTGATGCTGACGCCCGGCTCACGGAAGGGTCGC
>JBJMGR010000182.1:0-48057 GCA_045807805.1 Pyrinomonadaceae bacterium
CTCGAATAGCTGAAGTCGTCGAACAGCACGCGCGCGGCCGTCGGCGCGGGCCTGCGCTGCGCCTGTGTGTCGAGCGCCGCCGCGAAGATGAGCACGACGGCGCACGCCGCGGTCGTTAACGTCGAGACTTTTCTCAATGCTTCGCTCCGTTTTAGTTTCAAGCTCAAAGTTGCAAGTTCAAAGTTTGAAGGCAAGTGGTCTTTTAACTTTGAGCTTTTGAACTTTGAACTTGCAACTGAGCTTTGAACTTGTAACTTTGAACTTGAAACTTTGAACTTGAAACTTTGAACTATTCGCTCACTTTCCCAGAAGGTCGCGCGCCCAGTCGAGAAGCTCTTCGGCGCGCGCGTCCGTGTCCGACTCGGCGATGACGCGTATCTTCGACTCGGTGTTGGAGACGCGTACGTGAACCCAGCCATCGGGCCTCTGGACTTTGAGGCCGTCGGTCTGGTCGAAGGGCAGCCCCGCGCGCTCAAGCTCTTCGTAGACTCTTTGCAGGACGGAGTAGATTCGGTTCGGCTCTACTTCAACGTCGTGCTTTAGCATCGAGAGTCGCGGAAGCGTCGCGGCAAGCTCTGAAATCTTAACGCCGGTTAACGCCATGTGTTCGAGTATGAGCCCGACCGCGGCGGCGCTGTCGTGCGTGAGTTGCACGCGCGGGACTATGACGCCGCCGCTCCCCTCGCCGCCGATGACGGCGCGGTTCTCTACAATCGCCTCGGAGATGAAAGCCTGCCCGACGGGCGTGCGAATGACGGTCGCGCCGTGGCGCGCGGCGACGCGCTCGACCGCGCCGCTCGTCGAGACGTTCGTGACGACCGCGCCGCTCTCGCGTCTCAACTCAATCTCGGCGCAGAGTGGCAGCGTCGCCTCCTCGCCCAGAATCTCGCCGTCTTCGGTCACAATCCCCAGACGCTCGCCGTCCGCGTCGTGCGCGAACCCTATGTCCGCGCGGCCAGCCTTGACGACCGAGCGAAGCTGCGCCATCGTCCGGCGCGTCGGCTCGGGCGCGTGCGGAAAAGGCGCGCTCGGGTCGTCGTTAACGGCGAGCACTTCACAGCCGAGTTCTGCGAGCCAGCGCGGCGAAAGATATGAACAGGAACTGTTGCAGCAGTCAACGGCGACCGTCAGGCGTCGAGCCTTTATCGCTTCAACGTCGAAGGCGCGCGCGAGCGCTTCGAGGTGGTGCGTTATCGCGTCGCGCTCTTCAACCGTGCTTCGTATCTTCTCCCACGTCGCTTTGGCGAACTCGCCCTGATGAAAGATGTCCAGAAGCTCGTCGGCCTGTAGGGAGTTGAGATAGAGCCCGTCGGCGCGTACGAACTTGAGCGCGTTCCAAGGCTCGGGGTTGTGACCCGCCGTGATGGAGATTCCGCCTTCGGCGTCGAGCCAACGGACCGCGAGTTGAAGGCTCGGCGTCGGGCAGACGCCGAGGTCTATGACCTCGCAGCCCGAGGCGAGCAGGCCCCCGAGCACCGCCGAGCGCACCATCGGCCCCGAGGGGCGCGCGTCGCGGCAGACGAGTATGCGACCCGAGTCGAGATACGTGCCGAACGCCTGCGCGAAGCCGACCACAAGCTCGGGCGTGAAGGTCTCGCCGACGAGGCCGCGCACGCCGCTGATGCCTATCTTTAAAGAGTTCATAAGCGCGAGAGCCGAGAGGATAGCAGAAACGCCGGGGGACGCGTCACAGAAATTTTATGTTGACTACACGCCCCCCGCTGTTCTAATCATAAGCCTCCGTTCTTAATTCGCCAGAGAACACTTCCTACAACTAAACATGAAACTCAAGAGACTCATCTCCGTCGTCCTTCTGCACGCGTGCGTCCTCTGCGTGTCGGCTCAAGTCCCTTCGCAGCCTGCCGCTCAACTCACGGCCGCGCGCCGTAACCTTATGCCCGTGCCCGCCTCCGTGCAGTTCGGCGCGGGCCGACTCGCCGTGACGAAGTCGTTCACGGTCGCCGCGACGGGCCACGTGGACGAGCGTCTGCGCGCAGGGATAGCGCGCGCGATGCGCAGGCTCGAAGGACGAACCGTGTTGGAGTTCGCGCGCGGGCTCGCGACCGACGCGAGCGGCGCGACGCTCGTAATAGATTGCAAGGGGCCGGGCCGCGCGGTGCCTTCGGTCGAAGAGGACGAGTCCTACACGCTCGACGTGACGGACAGACAGGCTTCGCTTCGTGCGCCGACGGTCGTCGGAGCCCTGCGCGGGCTCGAAACATTTCTTCAACTGCTCGAAGGCGACCGCGAAGGCTTCTACCTCCCCGCCGTACAGATTAACGACAGGCCGCGCTTCCGCTGGCGCGGGCTTCTCATAGACATCGGCCGCCACTACGAGCCGCCCGAAGTCCTCAAGCGAAACCTCGACGCGATGGCCGCCGTCAAGATGAACGTCTTCCACTGGCACCTCACGGAAGATCAGGGCTTCCGCATCGAGAGCAAGAAGTACCCGCGCCTCGCCGCGATGGGCTCCGACGGAAACTTCTACACGCAGGAGCAGGCGCGCGACATCATCAACTACGCCGCCGCGCGCGGCATACGCGTCGTCCCCGAGTTCGACATGCCCGGCCACAGCACAAGCTGGCTCGTCGGCCACCCCGAGTTGGGGAGCGCGCCCGGCCCTTACACGATTGAGCGGGGCGCGGGAGTCTTCGACCCCTCGCTCGACCCGACGCGCGAAGAGACCTACAAGTTCCTCGACGCTTTCCTCGGCGAGATGGCCGCGCTCTTCCCCGACGCATACATGCACATCGGGGGCGACGAGAACACCGGCAAGCAGTGGAGGCTGAACCCGAAGATTCAAGCCTTCATGCAGGAGCACGGTATGAAGGACGCGCATGGCCTGCAAGCCTACTTCAACCAGCGGCTCCTCAAAATCCTACAGAAGCACGGCAAGCGCATGATGGGATGGGACGAGATTTTCCAGCCCGACCTGCCGAAGGACGTTCTAATTCATTCGTGGCGCGGCACGAAGGCGCTCGCCGAGGCCGCGCGACTCGGCTACGAAGGCATACTCTCGAACGGCTTCTACATAGACCTCGTCTTCCCGACCTCAGACCACTACCTCAACGACCCAGTGCCCGAGGGAAGCACCTTGACGCCGACGGAAGCGGCACACGTGCTCGGCGGCGAGGCGACGATGTGGGGCGAGTGGGTTTCACCGGAGACGATTGACTCGCGCATCTGGCCGCGCACGGCGGCGATTGCCGAGCGCCTCTGGTCGCCGCGCGAAGTCAGAGACGTTGACGACATGTATCGAAGGCTCTCCGTCGTAAGCACTCAGCTCGAAGAGTTGGGGCTCACGCACGAGAAGAATCAGGCGATGATACTCCGGCGTCTGGCCAGCGGCTCGTACCCTCCCGCG
Organism: Pyrinomonadaceae bacterium; assembly: GCA_045807805.1. GTDB lineage: Bacteria > Acidobacteriota > Blastocatellia > Pyrinomonadales > Pyrinomonadaceae > QHXN01. The sequence continues at coordinate 3,365 of JBJMGR010000182.1, forward strand.
CTTGAAACGCTCGCGTCCTTCGTCGAGCCGGTGAAGGAGTACAGGCGTTACGAGCAGCGACCGCAGACGATGCTCTCGCCGCTGACGGGGCTCGTGGACGCGGCGCGCCCCGACTCCGCCGCGGCGCGCGGTTTCACGCGCCGGGTCAACCTCCTGCTCTCCGACGCGCCGCGCCTCGCGCTGCACTTCAGCACCTTGCGCGACACGCTCACGTCCTGGCGCGACGCGGGGCCGGTGCTCGAAACGTTAATCGACCGCTCGCCCGCGCTCGCCGAGGTGCGACCGCTCGCGCGCGATATGGCCTCGGCGGGTGAGATTGGGCTCGAAGCGCTCTCTTACCTACAGCAGGGCGTACAGCCTTCCGTTGAGTGGCGCGACGCGCGCCTCGCCGCGCTCACCGAGATAGAGAAGCCGAAGGCCGCGCTCGAATTCCCCTTCATCGGGGCGCTGCGCGAGTTGGTGCACGCCGCGCACGAGCAGCCTGCACTAAAGCAGATGACGCCCGCCGAGTGGAGGGCGCGCGTCCGTGTCCTCGCCGCGCCGCCCGCGAAGAAGGATTAGAGTTCAAAGTTCCGGGTTGCAGGTTCAAAGTTGGAGGCCAAAGCATTTAACTTTGAACCTGCAACCTGGAACTTGAAGCTTTAATTGCCCGAATTTGCCCTAAGCCTCAATGCCGCGTCGCGTGCGTGTGTCCCGTCGCGCGCCAGCGGCGCGTTCCATGAGCAAGTCTTCAAACTTTGAACTTGCAACCTGGAACTTTGAACTTTAAAGGAGGAGTCATGCCCAAGAGACTTTTACTGCTGCTCGTCCTGCTCGTCTCCTTCAAGGCCGCGCCCGCCCTCGCCACGCCGATTTCAGTCTACGGCGCTTGGCACTGCGGCAACGACGCGTGCACGTGGGCCACTGTGCGCGATATGACGGACTTCGACGTGAAGAACCGCTGGCTCGTTGACCGCGCGGACGGCACGGGCCTCCCTTCGGTCAACGTCGTCGTGCTGAGCTTCGTGCAGCCTCTCAAACTTCTCAACAAGACGACCGACGCGCAGACACTGAACGGCGTTCCGCGCGGCATGACGCAGTCGGTCGTCAACTACTTCAAGAGCAAGGGCGTCCGCGTCATGCTCTCCATCGGCGGCATCACATACGTTGACGCTTGGAATCAGGCGCTCAGCAGCAACGCGACGCAGTTGGGCTTGAACGCCGCGCAGGTCGCGCAGACTCTCGGCGTCGGCATCGAGATAGACTACGAGGAGAACACGAGCCCGAACCTCACGGGCCTACAATCATTCATCAACGCTTACCGCTCGCAGCTTCCGTACGACGCGTCGGGCGCGAACCACGCCGCGCGTCTGACGATTGACCTCGCCTCGGGAGACCGCTGGCTCATCGCCTTGACGCGCAAGGCCACGGCCGACTGGCTCAACACGACGACTCCCGTGCTCGACTACGCGAACGCGATGGTGCCGAGCAGGCAGCCGAGCGCGTCGGCCGCGCAAGGAGACTGGCAGGAGCACATTGACGGCAAAGCGCAGTACAGTCCGCCCATCCCGCCGCTCGCCGCCGCGAAGTTCACGGGCGCGCTCTACATCGTCACGGGGACTAACCCCTGCCCCGAGTGCGTCAACTTCAACACGTCTGTGCAGAAGAGCACGGGCAGCTTCGTGCAGACCGTCGCGACGAAAGTGGGGACGACGAACGGTATGCTCGGCTTCATGTTCTGGGCCTCTGAATGCCCCTCGACTCGACGCATCTGCACGACGCCGCCCAACACCTGCGAGGGCGGAGTCGGCGTCGGCGCGAGCACATACAACATCCCCGTTCCGATGCCCGCGCTCCGCCAGCAGTAGACAGAAACCGCGAGCGGTAGCCTCGCGGGTGTGCGTTTCGATGAAGGCACGCCTGATGAAAATCGCTACCCGCTCGCTACCGCTCGCGGTTCTGTACGTACACACGAAAGGTTAAAGCCATGCGAAAGTCTCTGCGCGCCACGGCCGCCGCGCTCGTCTTAGTCTTCAACGGCCTCTTCAACGTCACGGCTCAGACGAACGCGCAGCAACAGAAGGCGGCCTCCGAAGTGGACGCGCGCGTCGAGGCCATACTCTCGAAGATGACGCTCGAAGAGAAGATTGACATGCTCGGCGGCACCGACGACTTCTTCGTGCGCGACCTGCCGCGACTGAATCTGCCGCGGCTCAAGATGGCCGACGGCCCGCTCGGCGTGCGCAACTTCGGCCCCGCCACGGCGATGTCGGGCGGCGTCTCGCTCGCGGCCACATGGAACCCGCAGTTGGCCGAACGCGTCGGCACGGAGATAGGCCGCGACGCGCGCGCTAAAGGCGTACACTTCCTGCTCGGCCCCGGCGTCAACATCTACCGCGCGCCGATGAACGGACGCAACTTCGAGTACTTCGGCGAAGACCCCTTCCTCACCTCGCGCATCGCGGTCGGCTACATACGCGGCGTGCAGTCGCAGGGAGTCTCGGCCACCGTCAAGCACTTCATGGCGAACAACTCCGAGTTCGACCGTCACAACTCCGACTCCGTAGTTGACGAGCGCACGATGCGTGAGATTTACATGCCCGCTTTCGAGGCCGCAGTCCGTGAGGCGCACGTCGGCGCGATGATGGACTCTTACAACCTCGTCAACGGCGAGCACGCCTCGCAGAACCGACACATACTCACCGACGTTGCGCGCCGGGAGTGGGGCTTCGACGGCCTGATGATGTCCGATTGGTTCGCGACCTACGACGGCGTCGGCGCGGCGAACGCGGGTCAGGACTTGGAGATGCCCTTCGGCGCGAACATGAACCGGAAGGTCTTGCTGCCCGCAGTCAAAGACGGAAGGGTCTCGCAGGCGACGATTGACGAGCACGTCCGGCGAATCTTGCGCACGGCCGCGCGCTTCGGCTGGCTCGACCGCGAACAGTTGGACGCATCAATCCCACGCTTCAATCAGCAGGGCCGTCAAGCGGCCTTGCAGGCCGCGCGCGAAGGCATGGTGCTCCTCAAGAACGAAGGCGGACTGCTTCCGCTCGACAGGAAGAGGCTCAAGACGATTCTCGTCGTCGGCCCCGACGCATACCCGGCAGTGCCCGTCGGCGGCGGCAGCGCGCGCGTCGAGCCCTTCGCCTCGGTCAGCTTCCTCGAAGGCTTGAGCAACGCGCTCGGCACTTCGGTCAACGTCCTCTATCAAAGGGGCACGCCGACGCTCTCCGAGTTGGCCGAGGCGACAGAGTTCAAGACGGCGGCCGACTCCACTGGGCAGCCCGGCCTTCGCGTCGAATACTTCAGCGGTGAAGCCTTGACGGGCAACCCCGCCGTCACGCGCACGGAGCGTCACGTCAACTTCGGACGCGACTCGGGCAATCGCAACGGCTTCCCCGAAGCCACGCTCTCTTCGCGCCGCACGGCCTACTACACGCCGCAATCGGCGGGCGCGTACGACATCTTCACGGAGTCCACGGGCGAGGACGGAGGCTTCCATCGTCTATACGTTGACGACAAACTCGTCGTGGACAACTGGCAGACATCACGCACGCTCTCGGGCCGCGTCACGCTCCAACTCGACGCGCGCCCGCACAAGTTTGTGTTGGAGCAGCGCGGACGCTCGGGCTGGCTCGGCTCGCGCCTGAAGATGGGCGTCGTCCGCCACGGCTCGGCCGTCGTAGACGAGGCGAAGCGGCTCGCGTCTAAGGCGGACGTGGTCGTAGTCTGTGCGGGATTCGCGCCCGAGACCGAGAGCGAGGGCGCGGACAGGACGTTCGCCCTGCCCGTCGGACAGGACGAGCTAATCACCGAGATGGTCGCGGCGAATAAGAACACCGTCGTCGTCGTCACTTCGGGCGGCGGCTACGACGCGAGCGCGTGGGTCGAGCGCGTGCCCGCGCTCTTGCAGGCGTGGTATCCGGGACAGGAGGGCGGGACTGCGCTCGCGGAGATACTTCTCGGCGACGTGAATCCTTCGGGCCGCCTGCCCGTCACGTTCGAGCGGCGTTGGGAGGACAACCCCGTGCACGACAGCTACTACCCGGCCGACGGCACGAACCACATCGTCTACAAAGAGGGCGTCTTCGTAGGCTATCGCGGCTACGAGAAGACGGGCACGAAGCCGCTCTTCCCCTTCGGCCACGGCCTCTCCTACACGACCTTCCGCTACTCGAACCTGACGGTGCGCCCATCCGTCGTCACTAAAGAGTCCGACTCGAACGGCGCGCTCTACGACGTATCCTTCAACGTGACGAACACGGGCGGGCGCGAGGGCGCGGACGTGGCGCAACTTTACGTAGGCGACACGCACTCGAAGGTCGCGCGCCCCGCCAAAGAGTTGAAGGGCTTCTCGAAAGTATCTTTGCGCCCCGGCGAGACGCGCCGCGTGATGATAAGACTCTACCCGCGCTCCTTCTCCTACTACGATACGGACGCCAAAGGCTGGCGCACAGACCCCGGCGACTTCGACATACTCGTCGGCCGCTCCTCCGAACAGATAGAGCTTCGCGGCAAGGCGACGGTCAAATGATAAGGATGAAGGATGAAGGATGAAAGGCAGCCTCCCCTTCATTCTTCATCCTTCCGCCTTCATCCTTCACCTCGGAACTGGCGCGCCCGGTCTGGCGATGCGAATCCAGTGGTCTGTGAACTTGTAGTGCATGCCGGGGAGTTCGACCTTGGGCATGTGGCAGGTGGCGCAGCCGCGCGCGGCGACGGGGCACGCGGGGGCGTTGCGCTCGCGCGTCTTCTGCTCCTTCGCCGTCGTGAGGTGGCAGGCCGCGCACTTCGAGTCGTAGAAGGCTTCGTCACGTTCGAGTGGGCCGTGCGGGTCGTGGCATGCCGTGCAGCTCATGCGTCGGTCGTTGAGCAGGTGCGCGCGGCTGTTGAAAATTCTGTAAGGCTGGAAGCGTATGTTCGCGGCACCGCCCTGTCCATCTAAAGCCATCACCGCGTCGAAGCCCTGATGGCAGGAGGCGCAGAACTCCTGCGAGAGGTCGAGCGCGTCGAGTTCCGAGGGGTTGTATATGAAAGGGTCTTTGAGGTTCTTCGCGCGCGCGGCGGCGACGTGGCGCTCGCCCGGCCCGTGGCAAGCCTCGCAGCTCACACCCGGCGAAAGTCTCTCGGGCTCGAAGCGAACGGGCGACGCGACAGCGCCCGTCGTGTGGCATGCGAAGCAGCCGCGCGCGGCCTCGTCCGACATGCGACGCCCGAGCGCGTCTTCGAGCGAAGGCGGAACGGCTCGCGGGTGGTTGATGGTTATGTCCAGCCCCGCGCTCCCGCTGTAGTAGCTCACTCGGCTCTCGTAGAACGTGCCGTCGTGGCGCAGGACGTAGGTCTGAGCGGCCACGCCCTGCCCGAAGCAGAAGAGGATGGGCTCTGACAGTTCACTCTTTCCGTCGGAGACCGTGTAGAGGCTTCTCGCGCCGTCGCGCGTGATGCGGTAGGTGTAAGGGCCGTCGGTGAAGACTAGCGGCGAGCGTGTTTTAAGAATCCCGCAGTCGGCCGCGCGCGCCGAAGCGTGGCTCATCGGCGTAGAGGGCTGCGACGCGGACTCCTTCGCGTGGCACTCTGCGCAGGCAGCGCCGCCCACATAGCCGACGCCCGAGCGGTCGCGCGTCGGCCGCCACTTCGACAAATCTCCGGCCGGGCGCGTCTGCGTCTGCGTCTGTGCGCCCGTCAGACGCGCGTTGATGAAGTAGAGGGACGCGCTCGTCAGTACGAGGCAGACTGACAGGATGCGGACTTTGGCATTCGTCTTCGCACTCACGAGTAGATGTTCATCGGGCGCGTGAGCAGCTCGACGGGGTCGTGGACGTTCAAAGCCTCGCGCACGTAGAAGGCTTCCCCCGCCGCGACGCCTATGAGCGAGCCGACGTAGCGCCAGCGGTGTTCGAGCTGCTTGAGGAAGCCCTCCTCGCTGATGCGCGTGACGGGCTCTTTCGAGTTCGCGTCGAAGAACTGCGAGCGGTGCGCGACTATCGCGCGCATCTTCTCCTCCGTGTACTCGGAGATGTCCACGACGAACGAAGGCACGACGAGACGCGAGTAGGCCGAGTGCGCTATCACAGGCATCCGTACCGCGCCCTGCCCCGCCTCTTCGTCGTAGCGTCGCATCGAGGCGAGCCGCGCCGACTCTCGCACGAGCCGCGAAGTGTTCGCGTGGTCGGGATGCGGGTCGTCCCAGTGCGCCGTGAGTATGACCTTCGGCTTGTAGGTTCGTATGACGCGGACGAGCGCGGTGCGCGCCTCTTCAGTTACCCAGACGTGGCCGTCGGGCTGTTCGAGGTTGAGGCGCACGTCCAGGCGCATGATACGCGCGGCCTCGCGCGCCTCCTCGAAGCGGCCCTCGGGCGTGCCGCGCGTTCCCATCTCGCCGCGCGTAACGTCTAAGACGCCCGTTCGGTGGCCGAGCGCCTTCATCTTCAGGAGCGTCCCGGCGGCCGTCAGCTCCGCGTCGTCCGGGTGCGAGAAGACGGCCAGCACGTCAAGCTCAAGCGCCCCTTCAGAACCTTCCGCACGATAAGTCTCAGCGCTCAATTCTTCTCTCCCTCGAAGTTGAAGCGGCAGCGTACGCCCTGCTGCTTGCCCGTGTCATAGATGATTGCGAGGTTCGTGACGTTGAACTCCCAGTGAAAGTTCCGATGGCTCAAGACGCGCACGATCTCGGCGAGCTTCTCCTGGTCTATGTCGCCGTGCGCGAGCGTAATGTGTGGCGCCCACTCGTCCGGTTGATAGTAGTGCGCGACGGGGCCGGGCACCGACTGCTTGACGACTCGCCACACCTCAGCGTGAAGCTCCGAGAGCGCGGGGCTTCTGACGACGGGTATGTAGAGAATCGGGTTCGCGACGGTGAAGATGCCGAGGCCCGCCGTGCGCGCGCGGAAGGGCGCGGTGCGCGCGGCCAGCTCGCGCAAGGCATGGGCGCAAGCCTCCTCGTCGTACTCCTCCGCCACCTGTAGCGAGAAGTGTGGGAAGGAGTTGACGTACATGCCGCGCACGTTGAACTTCTGCCCCAACTCCTCCCAGATAGCCTCGACCCGCGCATAGTGCCGGTCGTCGAGCAGCGAGACAACGCCCTGCATCCGTCCCTCTCGTTCCCGCGAGCTTCGATAAAAACGCCGACAAAGGTGTAGCGCGAAGCCACGCCCGCGGTCAAGCGCAACGACAGTACCGCTCGCGGTTCCGAATGAATTTTGATAGCCTTCACGCGTCCCCCGGAAAGGTCTCGGTCAAACAATGAGGCTCACGGTTCTCGGCTCGGGCACCGCCGTCCCGCACCCGCGCCGGTCTTCTTCGGCGCACTGGCTCGAAGCCGCGGGCGGGACTGTGCTGCTCGACATGAGCGGCCCGGCCGTCCACCGCATGGCCGAGGAGGGCTGCGAGTGGTGGAACCTCGACGCCGTTTGGGTGAGCCATTTTCACCTTGACCACATAGGCGGCGTCGCGCCCTTCCTCTTCGGTACGAAGTACGCGCCCGAGACTCAAGGGCGCACGAAGCCGCTCACAATCTACGGCCCGCGCGGGACGCGAAAACTCCTCACGCGCTTCGACGAGGCGGGCGACTACGGACTCTTCCAACAGCCATTCCCGCTCGAAGTGCGGGAGGTCTCGCCGCGCACGGAGTTCGAGGTCTTCGAGGGCTTGAGCGCGGAGACCTTCTCGACGCCGCACACGAGCGAGAGCCTCGCCGTGCGTCTGACCGAAGCAAACGGCACGTCGCTTGTCTACACTTCGGACACGGGGCCGACGGACGCGCTCGCGGGCTTCGCTCGCGCAGCAGATCTGTTCCTGATGGAGTGCTCGTTCTTCCGCGTGAAGCCTATCCGCACGCACCTCGAACTTGAGGAGGCGATGAGGCTCGCGCGCCTATCAAATGCGCGACGCGTGATGCTCACGCACCTCTACCCGGAGTGGGACGGCGTTGACATCGCGGCGGAGGCGAAGCGCTTCTGGGACGGCGAGACGATAGAGGCGCGCGACGGCCTGCGAATAGAAGTGGCGTAGTATAGAAGTGGCGTAGTAAAGCCGGAAGATTTGTAGAAGTGAAGCCGAAGATGTTCAGCAGCCGGAAGTGGTCAATCACTACGGCGGCGCTGTGCGTGACGTTCGCGGCATTCTGGCTCGCGCCGCGACGCTCGCCCGCGCGCATCGTCGAAGGGCCGGAGGCAAATCTTCTTGAGGTCGGCGGCGAGTTGAAGTCCGCAAGGGCGGATGCGCCCGCGCCCGAGTCTCTGAAGGTCGTCTCCTACAACATACGCTGGCGCGGCGGCGAAGAGCTGCAACAGCTAATCAAGCTCCTGCGCGAAGACCCGGAGATAGGCGGCGCGCAGGTCATAGGCTTGCAGGAGGTTGACCGCAACAAGAGGCGCACGGGGAACGTCAACACCGCGCGCCAGATTGCCGACGCGCTCGGCATGCGCTACGCGTGGGCCGCGCCGCCGGACACAGACGGCGACGGCGAAGAGGAGACGGGCGTTCTGCTCCTCAGCAGCTTTCCTCTGAGCGACGTGGAGCGCATCGTGCTCGAAGGCGAAGGGCCGGAGGGCCGTCGGCGCGTGGCCGTCGGCGCGACCGTCAGCGTCGGTCGCGTGCCCGTGCGCGTCTACTCCGTACACGCGGAGACGCGCATGCCCGTCGAGAAGAAGGTCGGCCACTGGCGCACCGTGCTCGAAGATCTCAAGCGCTTCCCCGAAGTGCGCGGCGCGATAATTCTGGGCGACTTCAACACGCTCAAGCAGAAGGACGTGACGGCCGCGCGCAAGCTCTTCACAGGCGCGGGCTTCACGACGCCCTTCGCCGACGACCACACGACATGGAAGACCTTCATCGTCGAACTCAAGCTCGACTGGCTCTGGCTCCGCGGCCTCGACGCAACAGGCTTCGGCATAGACAGATCCATAGACCTCTCCGACCACTGGCCGCTCTGGGTCAAAATCAGAGTTACAAGTTCAAAGCTGCAAGCTCAAGGTTCACCGCCCTAAAGCTCAAAGGTTTAAGCCCGAAACTCAAAGTCCCAAGTTGAGAGGCCGCGTGCCTTCAACCTGGGACTTTGAACTTGGGACTTTGAACTTCCTATTTGAGCTGAATCTCTACGCGGTTCTGTTCGAGCGCGTTGCCGGTCGCGCGTTGCAGGTCTGCGATGGCCTTGTTGAGTTCGGTCTGCGCGCGTAGCTCGTTGCCGCGCGCGGTCGTGAGCTGCGTCTGGCGTTCGAGGACGAGGAAGACCGTACTTTGGCCCGCGTCGAGCTTGCGCTGCTCGGATGCGTACTGCTGCTCCGATGCCGAGCGCGCCGTCGCCGCCGCGCGCAGGCGCGACTCGGCGGTGCGGACGAGCTGGATGGCGTTTCGCACGTCAACCTGTATGAGCTGCTCCAACTGCTCGCGCTGCGTATGTATGCGCTCGGCGTCAACGAGCGTGCGGCCGTACTGCGCCTTCGCCGTCGTGTTGCGGAAGGGCAAGTTGACCGTGACGCCGACGCGGAAGTTCGTGAAGCGGTTCGCCACGAGATTCGTTAAGGATTGCGCCTGGCCGCCGATGAGTTCGCCGGGTAACGTCTGCAAGGGCGGCGTCGGGATCAACGCTATCTGCTGCGACGGGGGGAGCGTGGGATTGACGGCGTCGGCAAGCTGGTTGATGCGGTCGCGTATCAACGTGTTCTGCGCGGTCAGGGGGTTCGCCCCGCCCTGCGAGGTCAGGGAACCGGCGAGTCCGACCATGCCGTAAGAGGCGACGAGGTCAACCTGCGGGCGCGACTGCTCGCGCGCAAAGCGCTGCTCTATCTCGTTTATCTCGCGCGCAACGTCCGAAGAGGAAAGCTCGGGCCGGGACTTCAAGGCGACCGTCATCGCGTCCGTTAGCTCGACCGTGGGCGGCGGAACATCGACGTTGTCGGAGGGCACGAGCGAGACGCGCCAGATGGGCGACTCGCGGTTCTCCGCGATGAGATTCTTGAGGTTGTTCTCCGCGCGGCCCACGTCGTCGAGCGCGGAGTAGACGCTCTGCTCGAAGCCCGAGACCTGCGCCTCCGCCGCGACCACGTCAATCGGCGCGAGCATGCCCTCGGCGACCATGCGGCGGTTGTGCTCCAACTGCTGCCGCGCGTCGCGCACGGCCTCGCGCTGAATCTGTAGGTTGCGAAGCGTGTAGACCAGGTCCCAGTAGGCGCGCTGCACGCCAGTGATGGTCTCGATTGCGCGCTGGCGGAACTGCACGTCCGTGAGAGAGAGATTCTTCTTCGCAATCTCGATGAATCGCCGGTTCGCGTCGAAGCGCAGGCCGCGTATGAGCGGCTGCGTGTAGCTGAAGTTTAGCTGCGCCGGGTACTGCGGGTTGAGCGCGGCGAACTGGTTGTTGGTCGTGACGCGGTTGTTGACGAAGTCTACGCGGTAGCCGCCGCCGAACGCGGGCGTCAATCCTTGCACCGAGGTCGCGCTGAAGAGGCCGGACTGCGTGACGGAGCCGGAGGAGGTTCCCGAGAGAAAGCTCGCGGCGGGAGTCTCCGTGCGCTCATAGTAAGAGTTGGTCGTAAACCTCGGGTCGTAGACGCCGCGCGCGGCCGTCAGGTCGAACTCGGCGGCGCGCACGTTCTGTCGCGCGACCTCTATGTCCTTGTTGTTCGAGAGCGCCATCTCGATGGCCTCGCGTACGGAGAGAGCGCGCTGCTCGCCCATGTCAACGCCCACGCGCTCTAAGGTAGGGAACGGCCCCTGCCGGGCCTCGAAGCCGGGCGCTATCTGCGGCACGTTGAGCGTCGTGTCGGCGGGCGCGGGCGCGGGCACGCTCTCGCGTCCGGGCGCTGTGGGAGCGGCGGGCGATTGAACCTGACCGCCGGGCGCGCCGGGTTGCGTCTCAGTCTGAGTCGGACGGCCAGGCGCTTGCGGCGCGGGTAGCTGCGTGTCCGTTGTCGCAGTCGGCGGCGCTGTCGGCGGGACTGCGGGTTGCGCGGGCTGCGGCCCCTGCGCTGGCGCGGCGGGGTTGGTTGACTGCTGCGTCTGCGACTGCGTGGGCGAGGCGGTCTGCGGCCCCTGCGAAGGCGCGCCCGTTTGCGCGGGCGGATTGTTCGAGGAGGGCGCGGGCTGCTGCGTCGTCTGCGCGGGCGCGGGCGAAGTGGTCTGCGGCGCGTCTCCGCCGACGACCCTCGCCTTGACGGTCATGTATGGAATCGCGCGGCGCGCGGGCTCGGCCGTGTCCGTCGCGGCGGCCTTCGCTTCTCTCACTTCGCGCGCGGGGGCCTTCGACTGTTCGAGCTTCCACGCGAGCGCGGCCGACTTCGCCTCCTCCCTCTTCGCGGCATCGGCGGCGGCCTTCGACTCTTCGTCGGTCTTCGGCGACGCGACCGTGCCGCGCGGCTCGTTCAACTCGGAGACCTCGGACGGCTCCGCCTCGTCCTTCGTCTTCGAGACTTCGGACGGTGCGGACGGCGTCGCCTCTTTAGGCTTCGCGGCGTCGCTGCCGAACATAGAGCCTGAGAACTGTCGCGGCGTCGAGGGCCGCGAGTCGTTGCGCCGTCCCTGCTGCTGCCGCGCGAGCGCGGAGACGGGTGCCGTCGTGACGAGCAGCGCGGCGGCGAGTATGCCGTTGATGAAATAGAGCCTGTTACGAATCATAAGAATAGTCCGTGTCGGTCTGAAACGCGGCGGCCGTCGAAGAGTTCCGAGACGACGGCCGCCGTCAAACGTCTTACTGTTTACCAACCATCCCGAAGAACGTCTGCGCCGTCGCCGTAGCGCGCCGACGCGCCCAGGCGAAAGTGCCTCCGACCCTCGACCACGCGCGCGAGAAGATGCGGCTTCGGCCGAGGTCGTCGAAGAGCGAATAGAAGACGGGCACCGCGAGCAGCGTCAGCAGCAGACATAGACTTTGGCCGCCGACGACGAGCACGCCGATGGAGCGGTTCGTGCCCGCGCCGGGGCCGGTCGAGAGCGTCAGCGGAAGCATGCCCGCGACGAGCGCGACCGTCGTCATCAGAATGGGGCGCAGGCGGTCGCGGTTCGCCTGAACGATTGCTTCCAGACGCTCCATGCCGTGCGAGCGGAGTTCGTTCGTGTGGTCAATCTGTAGAATCGCGTTCTTCTTCACCACGCCGAAGAGGAGCAGCAGCCCGAGGCCCGAGAAGATGTTCACCGACTGCCCCGTCATCAGGAGCGCGAATATGCCGAACGGGATGGCGAGCGGCAGCGTCAGCAAGATTGTGACGGGGTGTATGAACGACTCGAACTGCGCCGCGAGCACCATGTACATGAAGATGAACGAGAGCATGAAGGCGAGCATGAAGTAGTAGCCCGCGCGACCCAACTCCTTCGAGCGGCCCGCGAGCCCCGTCGTGTAGGACGGGTCAATGTTCAGCTCCTTCACGAACGTGTTCATCTGGTCTATGACGGCCGCCTGCGAGCCGCCCGGCTTGACGTTCGCCATCAGCGTCACCTGCCGCTGGCGGTTGAGTCGGTCAATCGCCGAAGGGCCTGTTCCCTGCTCGGTCGTCACGACGCTGGAAAGGTTCGTCCAGCCGACCTTCGACGACTGCACGAAGAGATTCTGCAAAGCCTCGGGGCTCGTGCGCGATTGGCCGACGGCGCGGACGCGTATGTCGTACTGGTCGGTTCCCTCGTTGTAGGTCGAGACCTTCTGGCCCGCGACGAGAACGTTTATGGCCTGCGCGATGTCGCCGACCTTCACGCCGAGGTCTGCCGCGCGCGCGCGGTCTATGTGAACCTGAACTTCGGGCTTCCCCGTGATGAGCGTCGAGTCAACGTCAACCACGTCCGGTATCGTCTTCATCCTCTCCTGAAGCCTCTGCGAATACTCCGTGAGCTTCTGGAGGTCTGGGCCGCCCACGACGTACTGAATGTCCGCGTTTCGGAAGCCGCCGCCGGAGATGGCCGCGACCTGCTGTACGCTCGTGCGCAGGTCTTGCGGGTAGTTGTGGGCGATGAGTTCGCGCGTGCGAACCATCAGTTGATCCTGCGTATCCTTGCGCTCTTTTATGTCGGCGAGCTTGATGTATATCGAGGCCGAGTTGACGACCTGCTGCTGGCCGCCGCCGATTGTGACAAGCGTATCGGTGACGCCGGGCAGTTGTCGTAAGTCCGTCGCTATCTTCTCGACGATGGCGGACGTGGCCGCGAGCGTCGAGCCCTCGGGCGTGCGGACGCTGACCTCGAACTGCGACTGGTCGTCAACGGGCAGGAAGTTCTTGCCGACGAACTTGAAGAGCGGCACGATGCTGATGATGACGAGCACGCACGCGACAATGATTACCCATCGATGGGCCATCGAAAAGCGCAGCATCGCCGTGTACGTTCTATCAATCGGCCTGTACCACCGCGACTCCTTCGAGGTGTGCGGCGCGCGCACCTCGTGCGAGGCGTGTCCGTCCGCTCGCGCGACCTCTTCCGAAGGCGGCGCGGCGTTGACCTCCTGCGCGGCGGTCTCGTGCGCGGTAGCGAGCGCGCTCGCCGAGCCCGCGACGACCGAAGACTCGTCGGCAAGAGCAGAGGGCGCGTCGCCTTCCGAAGGAACCGTGCCCGTGCCCGGCCCCTCGGCAGCGCCCTCGCGCTTGATTAGTCGCGCGGCGAGCATCGGCGTCAGCGTGAACGAGACGAGGAGTGAGACGGCGATTGCGAACGAAGAGGTGAACCCGAACGAAGACATGAAGCGGCCGACGATGCCGCCCATGAAGCCGACGGGGAGGAAGACCGCGAGCAGCGAGAGCGTGGTCGCCATGACGGCGAGGCCGATTTCGCGCGTGCCCTCTATCGCGGCCTGAAACGCGCCGTAGCCCTTCTCCTCGACGAAGCGGAAGATGTTCTCTAATACGACTATCGCGTCGTCAATCACGATGCCGACCATCAGGGTCAGCGCGAGCATCGTGATCTGATTCAGCGTGTAGCCCATCGCCGCCATCAATCCGAAGGTCGCGACGATGGAGGTCGGGATTGCGATGGCCGCAATCATCGTCGAGCGGATGTTCCACAGGAAGAGGAAGACGACGAGCGCCGCGAGCAGGCCGCCCTCGACGAGGTGCGTCTTGATTGCGTCAACGGCCGCCTTGATGAAGACCGACTGGTCGCCGACTATCTGCGTGCGTATGCCCTTTTTGTCGAGCGCGGGCTTCAGCTCCTTCAGACGCTCCTTCACCGCGTCCGCGACCTGCACGGTGTTCTGACCCGACTGCTTCGAGACGATGAGCGTCACGGCCGGGAGCCCGTTCAGGCGCGCGCTCGTGCGCTGCTCCTCCGACTCGTCGGCCGTGTAGCCGAGGTCGGAAATCTTGACCGCGTAGCCGCCGCGCTGCCCGACCGAGACGTTATTGAAGTTCGCGGGGTTCGTGATGCGCCCCATCGTGCGGACGGTGAGTTCGCGCGTGCCCTCGTCAACGCGCCCGCCCGGCACCTCCATGTTCTGCGACTTGACGGCCGCGATCACGTCGGGAACCGTGACGTTGTAGGCGCGCATCTTGTCGGGGTCTACCCAGACGTGAATCTCGCGCAGCGCGCCGCCGACGATTGAGACGTTGCCGACGCCGTTGATGGACTCGATGCGCTTCTTGATGTCCTTGTCAGCGATGTCGGTCACGTCGCGCAGGGAACGGTTGGCGGAGACGGCGATGCGAAGGACGGGCGCGGCGTCGGTGTCGAGCTTCTGCACGATGGGCTGCTCGGCCGTCTCGGGCAGGTCGCCTACGATGAGGCCGACCTTGTCGCGAACCTCCTGCGCGGCCACGTCCGCGTTCTTGTCGAGCAGGAAGGTGATGAAGACCTGCGAGACGCCCTCGACGGAGGTCGAGCGCAACTCGTCAATGCCGCTGATGGTGTTGACGGCGGCCTCGACCTTGTCGGTCACCTCGGTCTCAATCTCGCGCGGGCTCGCGCCGGGGTTGACGACCGTGACCGTGATGGTCGGCAGGTCAATCTTCGGGAAGAGGTCAACGCCGAGCGTCGAGAAAGAGAAGACGCCCACGACCGTCAGCGACAGAATAATCATCGTCGCGAAGACCGGACGCCGTACACAAATCTCAGCTAGTTTCTGCATAACTCTCCGCTGTTCAGAGTTACAAGCTCCAAGTTGCAGGTTCAAAGCCCAAGACGCTTGCCCTTAACTTTGAACCTGCGACTTGGAACTTTGAACTATTGTCTTACCGGCACCCCGTCCGCGAGTTGCTCGACGTTCGACGTGGCGACGAGTTCGCCCGCGGCGATGCTGCCCTTGATTTCGATCAGGTCGCCCTCCTGCTGGCCCGTCCCGACGAGCCGCTCGCGCGCGACGCCGTCCTGTATGACGAAGACGCGCGCGGTCGTCCCGTCCGTGCGAACCGCGCGCGCGGGGACGAGAATGGCCGGGTCTGTCTGCGGCATCAGCACGCGTATGGTCGCGAACTGTCCGGGCTTGAGAAGGTTCTCGCCGTTATCGACTTCGGCCTCGACCGTGAGCGTGCGCGACTGCGACGAGACGTTCGGCGAGACGCGCGCGACGCGGCCCGCGAAGGCGCGGTCTGGATATGTGCTCACCGAGACTGAAACGCTCTGGCCCGGCCGCACGGTCGCGATGGCCTGCTCGGGAATGTCTATGCGAACGCGCAAGGGGTTCGTGCGTACAATCGTAGCGACCTTCGAGCTGGTCGAGACGTACTCGCCCACGTCCGCGGCCCTCTCCACGACGTAGCCGCTGATGGGCGCAAGGACGGTCACGTCCCTCATGCCCTTCTGGGCCTGCGAGACCTGAACGCGCGCGGCTTCGGCGGCGGCGCGCGCCGTCTGCACGGCGGCGTATGACTGGTTGGCCTGCGTGATGATGGCCTGATACTGCTCGCGCAACTGGTCGCGCTGCGCCCTCTGCTGGTCGTAGGCCGAGCGCGAAACGTCGCCCGACTCCAGAAGCTTCTCGAAGCGCGCGAGGTTCTTCTCCGCGAGGTCGTAAGCCGCCTTCGCGGCACGCACCTCGGCGACGCGCGCCGGGTCGAAGCGCTGGCCCGGCGCGAGACCTATGTGCGCCTCGGCCTGTCGCACGGCCGACTCTGCCTGCTCGACGGCCGCGCGCGCCTGTTCGAGTCGAAGCTGCGCGTCGCCCGCGTCGAGCTGCGCGATGACCTGCCCTTTCTGCACGTAGCTCCCGAGGTCGACGCCGACCGAGATGACGCGTCCGCCGACCGTCGGCGCAACGTCCGTCTGCTCGTCGCCCGCGAGACCGCCCGTCGCTTCGACGTATCGCGGAAGGTCGCGCACAATCGTTGGCGCGGTCGTAACGTCCACGGCCTGCGGCGCTGCCGGGGTCGGCGACGCCTTCGCGTTCGACTGCGCGCGCGAGCCGCCGCAGGACGCGAAGGCCGCTCCGAGCAGTGCGACTGAAAGGATTGCTATGAGCGTCCTGACTTGAAAGATTTGACGAAGGGAGATCATGGCGTTCACTTCTTCCGATTCCTTTTGTTCGGTGCGGCGGGGTTGCCGTTCCTGCCCTTAACTGCACTACCTCTTTTACGCGCGGCGGCGCGCTTTCGCGGATCAGCTTTTGTTAACGAAGCGTGCCGCCCGCCTGTTCCGGTCAAGACGCCGCACATGAGTATCTCCGTGAACTCGCGCGCGGCATCCTCGTTGGGCACTTCGACGATGCGGCGCGCGGGGTCGCGCTCCCACAGAATGTTGTTGAGCGAGTGATGTATGACCGCGCCCGTGAAGGCGCGTACTACGAGCAGAGGGTCTGCGTGACGGAACGCGCCCTCGCGCTGCCGCTCGCGTATGTAGCCGCCGAGGAATTCGTAGAGCACGCGCACGTTCTTGTCCCAGAAAATCTGCGCGAGCTGGTGGCCTTCGAGCGCGGAGTAGAGGAGGAGACGCAGCATCTCGTGGTCGCCCTGATGGTGCTCCATCATCGCGAGCGCGATGCCCTCGAAGACGGCGCGGTCGTCGCGCGTCTTCATGGCTTCGGCGACGCGGCGGCGCACCTTCTCCACGACCTGCGGGCAGTTCGCCTCGCGCGCCTCGCCCGTCGCCGCGAGCCCCGCGGCGAAGCCGTCACACGACTTGAGGTCGATGATGGCCGAGTAGAGGTCTTCCTTCGTCGCGAAGTGGCGGAAGATTATCGCCTCGGAGACGCCCGCGGCGTGCGCTATCTCCTTCGTCGTCGTGCCGCGAAAGCCGCGCTCGGAGAAGAGCCGCATGGCCGTCTGCGCTATCTGTAGCCTGCGGTCTCCGGCCGCCATGCGCCCGCCCGCCGCATGCGTAAGGCCCGGCTGCGGCTGCGGCGCCGCTGGCGCGACTCCGGCGGGCTGCGTCTCGACCTGCTTCGTAGTGCTCATCTCTCTGTAACTCACGCCTCTCTGGCTCTCTTCGACATTCAAAGTAAGTACTTACTTACATCAAAATCGGCCGCTTTGTCAAACACGGGGCCGTCAAATTTCATCTGGGGGGCTGTATTGTTACGAGCCTTGTGCTACATTTAGCCCGTACATTTTCACAACAAAACCGAACCCCAGACGCGCGGCACGGCCGGGCCGTTTCCGCAGTCTTTCCCTCGCTCGGGCCGTTCGGGGCAAAGTCGGCACGATGTTTGCTCCCTCGCGGCTGGAAATGCTTTTGTTTATCTGGAAGCGAACACACTCGCGCGCTTTCAATCGAACGGACTTTAATTCATTGTCAGGAGAGAGAAGACATGTCACAGAACAAACCCGGTAACGATACTCCTAATTTCGGCGGCGCGGGCACGGGCGCGACCGACGCCGGCACCACGCGCGACACCTCGACGGGCGGCGGCGGCGGCACCGGCTCGACGGGCGGCGCTCTGACGCCGAGCGGCGGCGGCGGCGCGGCCACGGGCGCGGCCACGGCACCCGCTTCGGGCATCACAGGCAAGGCGAAGGAGTACGGGCAGACCGTCGTGGACGCGGCTTCGCAGGCGAAGGACTACATCACGGATAAGGCTGGCCCGGTCGTGGACAAGCTGCAAGACCTGCGCAACGTCGATTACCAGCAGTACGCGACGCAGGCGAAGGACTACGCGCGACAGAATCCCGGTCAGGCGCTTCTCGTGGCCGCGGCTGCGGGCTTCGTCATCGGCCTGCTCGTGCGCGGCGGGCGCAGGTAAGGCAATAGTTTCAAGTTTCAAGTTGCAAGTTCAAAGTTTGAGGGCGCGCGCCTTCAACTTTGAGCTTGCAAACTTGGAACTTTGAACTTGGAACTTGAAACTTAATGGAGGTTAACGATGGCCGAAGTTGAAAGGCGCAGGGCCGACGTGCCCGCGGCGTCCCAGCCGGCGATTGATGTGGAGAATTTGCCGGCCCTGCTTGGACGCCTCGGCGACGATGTGATGCGGCTCGTTGACACGAAGTTGAGCCTCGTCAAGGTCGAGTTGAAGGAGGACGCCTCCTTCTACGCGCGCAACGGGGCTTTCACGGCCGTCGGCGCGATGGTGGCGCTCATCGGGTTCGCGCTTGTAAACGTCGCCGTGGCGTTCTTCATCTCGAACCTGTTCGCCAGCGATGCGGGCGCGGCGCAGAGGTTCGGGCCGAACAGTTACGGCTTCGGGTTCCTCATCACGGGCGTGGTCTACGTCGTCATCGGCGGCGTCATCGTGTTCATGATGAAGAACAGGATGGCCGCGTATAACCCGGCGCCGACCACGACTATCGACGAGATCAGAAAGGACAAGCAATGGCTGAAGAACGAAATGTAGGACTCGCGCGCGCGTCCGACACGTCGGCGACAGACGCCGACCCGACGAAGGCCGAGCTTCAGCGTCGTATGGAGGAGGCGCGCGAATCCATCTCGCAGACCGTAACGGAGATCAAGGACACAGTAGTGACACAGTACCAGCAGGTGAAAGAGACCATCAACGACACGCTCGACTGGCGCGAGCAGTACAAACGGCACACGCTTCCCTTCACCGTCGGCGCGTTCGCCGCGGGCGCACTTCTCGGCTACGGCGTGATGGGCGCGTTCAAGGGCGGCGGCGGCGAAGAGGACTACGACGAGGAGCGTTCGTCCGACCTACTCGAAGAGGGCTCGCGCTCTTACGCCGCGTCGCCCGTCATAGGGCGCGCGCCTTCGTCGTCCGCATACCAGCGCACCGCGCGCCCGCAGTCGAACGCGGCGTCGGAGAGCGCGGACGTGTTCGGCGGCGGCCACTCCGCCGAGTCGGACGAAGATGTCGGGCCGTCACCGCGCCCGTCCTATAGCAGCGGCTACAACGCCTCGACCGCGCAGCAGGCGCAGGGGCTCTCGTCCTACGCGCAGTCGTCGGCTGAGGAGGAGGAGGAGCCGAAGGGGCCGGGCCTCATCGAACGCTTCAAGGAGACGAAGGCTTACGACAGGCTGAGCGACGAGCTTTCGACTGTCGGCGAGCGCGTCGTCGAAGAGCTTTCGCGCACGGCGCAGAGCGTCGTCGTGCCGATGCTTCTGAACAAGCTCAAGAGCCTTATCGGCGTTGACCTCTCGTCGCAGCGCGGCGGCCGTCAGGCGTCGAGCGCAGCCACGGCGGGTAAGGGAGCGTCAGACGTTGCGGATCAGGGCGCGCAGGTCAAGGAGAACGCTTCTTCGGGCGCGAGCGGTTCGGCGTCCGGTACGGGCGGCTCGTCCGCACGCGCGGCGGGCGCGGGCGGGACTGAGGGCTACGGCGCTTCTTAAAAGGATGAAGGCGGAAGGATGAATGGACAAGTTTCAAGTTCCGAGTTGCAAGTTCAAAGTTAGAAGACACGCTCTCAACTTGGAACTTACAACTTGGAACTTTGAACCCATCCTTTATCCTTAACCACCGGGCGGGCGGGCACGGTCTCTCGCGGCCGCGTCCGCCCGTCTTTCTATGTGACCGGGTTGGCTGAAGAAGGCTTCGAGGTCATCATCAACTGCGCCGCGGGCGGTGGCCCCGACACGGACGCGGGCCGCGCCGTCGAGGAGGCTTTCGCTTCGTGCGGCGCACAGGCGCGTGTGAGGCTCGCGCGCGAAGGCTCGGAGTTGACGGAGCTTGCGCGCGCGGCGGTCTCTAACGGGGCTCGCGCCGTCGTCGCGGGCGGCGGCGACGGGACGGTGAGCGCGGTCGCCTCCGCGCTCGTCGGCACGGACAAGACGCTCGGCGTGCTGCCTCTCGGCACGCTCAACCACTTCGCGAAAGACCTGCGCATCCCGCTCGAAGTCAAAGAGGCCGCGCGCAACGTCTGCGAGGGGCGTGCGGTGCTCGTAGACGTGGCGAAAGTGAACGGCCGCGTCTTCATAAACAACTCGGGGCTCGGCCTCTACCCGCAGATCGTGCGGCGCAGGGAGAAGCTTCAGAAGCGCGAATCGGTCGGCAAGTGGACTGCCTTCACGCGCGCGGCGCTTGCGTTGCTCCGCCGCTACCCCTTCATGAACGTGCGTCTGAGCGCCGACGGCAGAGAGATAGTTCGCCGCACGCCCTTCATCTTCGTCGGCAACAACGAGTATGAGGTCGAGGGCACAAACATTGGCGCGCGCGCGCGACTCGACGCCGGCCGACTGAGCCTCTACGTCGCGCACAGAACGGGCCGTCTAGGGCTGCTGCGGCTCGCGCTCCGCGCGCTCTTCGGGCGGCTCCGCGAGGCCGAGGAGTTCGACGCTCTCAGCGCCGAAGAGATTTGGGTCGAGACGCGCAGGCCCAAGCGCATATACGTCGCGACCGACGGCGAGGTCAACGTCATGACCACGCCGCTCCACTACCGCGCACTGCCGAAGGCCCTGCGCGTGATAGTTCCGAGGGAAGTGACGAGTGATGAGTGATAAGTGATGAGATTGAAGACAGGTCTTCTTTCATCATTCATCGCTGCTCCTTCTCATCACTTATCACTCATCACTCGTCACTTATGAGAAAGATAGTTCACCTTTCAGACCTGCACTTCGGGCGCGTGGACGAGGCGCTGTTGGGGCCGCTTGAGGAGGCGGTCGTGGCGGCGCGGCCTTCGCTCGTGGTCGTGTCGGGCGATTTGACGCAGCGCGCGCGGACGCACGAGTTCGAGGAGGCGCGCGCGTTTTTAGACCGCCTGTCGGCTCCGCAGATAGTCGTCCCCGGCAACCACGACGTGCCGCTGTGGGATCTCTATTCGCGCTTCGCGAGCCCGTTGGAGAAGTTCCGGCGTATCATCACGGACGACCTCGAACCCTTCTACGAGGATGAAGAGATGGTCGTCGCGGGCGTCAACACCGCTCGCTCGCTCACGCGCAAGTACGGGCGCGTGAACGAAGAGCAGGTCGCGCGCCTGCGCGAGCGCCTCTGCGCGTACAGGGACGAGGTCGTCAAGGTGGTCGTCACGCACCACCCCTTCGATCTGCCCGAGGGCGCGGACGAGCGCGAGATAGTGGGACGCGCGGCGATGGCTATGGAGGCGCTCGCCGCCTGCGGCGTTGACCTTCTGCTCGCGGGCCACATGCACATAGGACAGACGGGCCACACGGCCGAGCGATACAGGATTCAAGGCCACTCCGCGCTCTACGTTCAGGCGGGCACGGCCACGTCGAACCGCGTGCGCGGCGGCGAGGCGAACTCATTCAACCTCATCCGATTCAAGCACCCTTACATACAGGTCGAGCGCCGCACGTGGGACGCGGGCTCGCGCACCTTCCGCCCCGGCCTCGCAGAGACCTTCACGCACACCTCCGACGGCTGGGCGCGGCTCACGGACGAGGTCGCGGCCGGAGTCACCTTCGACGAAGTCGGTACGGGACTTCAGCCCTCGAAGGCTCCGGGAGACTCCGGGCAGGACTGACCGAAGGCTCTGCGCGACGACGCGGCGCGAGCCTCTCAGCGCGACCTTTTTATTGACAGCCCGTTGGAGCAAATTTAGACTTGCCGCGTCACCCCTTAAAGGTCTCTTTCTAAACCACTCTTCAGAGGATTCACGATGCCCACAGACAGCACTGCCCCGCGGCGCGCACGCGCCGCCGTCAAACTATGCATCGCGGTTCTGCTCGTCGTCGCCGCCGGTGCGTCCCTGCCCGCGCTCGGCCAGCAGAACGACCCCGAACGCGAGCGCGCCTTCAAGCTCTGGGAGGCCCAGAACTTCGTCGAGGCGACGCCGCTCCTTGAGAAGCTCGCCGAGAAGTATCCGGACGACCCCGTAGTGCTCGGCCGCCTGGGCTTCTCCATCTACGCCACCGCGACCTCGACACAGGACGCCGCCAAGCGGAAGGCTATGCGCGACAGGGCGCAACAGATTCTTTTGAAGTCGCGGGATGCGGGCGACAACAGCAACCTGACGACGATAGTGCTCGACTCGCTCGAATCCGGCGTAGACCCGACCGGCAACCCATTCACGAACGTGCGCGACGCGGAGAAGGCCATACGCGACGCGGAGGAGGCGTTCGTGCGCGGCGACCTGGACAAGGCGCTCGCGGGCTACAAGCGCGCGCTCGAACTCGACCCGCGCCTCTACGAGGCCGCGCTCTACGCGGGCGACATGTACTTCAAGAAGGGCCACGCCGAGAAGGACGCGCGCAAGAAGGAAGAGTTGATGAACGAGGCGGGCGTCTGGTTCGCGAAGGCCGTCGCAATCAACGCCGACCGCGAGACGGCGCACCGCTACTGGGGCGACGCGCTGATGATGGGGCAGGACAAGCGCGACGCGTCGCGCGAACACTTCGTTGACGCGATAGTGGCCGAGCCCTACACGCGCAACGCCTGGGTCGGCCTCGTGCAGTGGGGCGAAAAGTACGACGTGAGCCTCACGCACCCGCGCGTCGAAGTCCCGAAGAATCCTTCGGAGGCGGCGAGCGACCCCGTTTGGGGCGCGTACGCCTCGACGCGCGCCGAGTGGCGAGCGCGCCGCTTCACGGAGACCTATCCGGGCGAGCGCGCGTACCGCCACAGCCTCGCCGAAGAAGCGGCGGCGCTTCGCGCGCTGGCCGACGCGGCGTCGAAGGCCGGATGGTCAGGACAGCAGCTAAGCCCCACGCTCGTAAACGTCATCGAGCTTAACAAGGCCGGACTGCTCGAAGCCTACGTCCTCATCGCACTCGCCGACGAAGGCATCGCGCACGACTACGCCGCCTACCGCAAGGCCAACCGCGACAAGCTCCGCCGCTACCTGCTCGAATACGTCTCAAGCGGAAAGAACTGAGGGAACAGAAACCGCGAGCGGAAGTCTCGCGGGTGTCGGCAGGAATCAACCACCGCGGACAGAGAGGCACGGCTAGTTGAGTCTTAGCCGTGCCTCTCTGTCCGCGGTGGTGAATCTACCCGCTCGCTACCGCTCGCGGTTCTGTTGCTGCCTCTCCTTACGCGGCAGGCGGCCGTCCATCGTGGCGGCGTTGTAGACGAAGGCGGCGACGATACAGGCTGCCTCCTTGAGGTCGTCGGCGACGAGGTGGTCGTAGTTGTCCTGATTCGAGTGCCACGTGCGCGTCTCGTACTCCATCTCGTCCTGTATGAAGTCGAAGCCGTTGAGGCCCACGGCGTCGAAGGAGAGGAAGTCGGAGCCGCCCGTGTTCGAGAGCGTCACGGTCGAGGCGCTGTAGGTCGTCTGCCCGACCTTGAACTCGCGGAAGGGCATGAGCCAACGGCTGAAGATGGGGCGCAAGGCTTCGTTGCCCTGAAGAAATATTCCGCGTATCGCGCCCGTGCCGCTGTCCACGTTGAAGTAGACGTTCAGACGCTCGTACTCCGGCTTGTAACGGGGCGTCGCCTTCGCCGACGCGCCTTCGGCAGTGCCGTTCGACGCGGTGGCCGGAGAGTCAACGGGGCCGAAGTGCTCCTTCACGTAGGCGCGCGAGCCGAGCAGCCCCTCCTCTTCCCCGCTCCAAAGGGCGATGCGGACGGTGCGTCGCGGCTGAAGGCCCGCCGCCTTCAGAATCCTCACGGCCTCCATCATCACGCCGACGCCCGCCGCGTTGTCGGTCGCGCCCGTCGCGGTGTGCCAGGAGTCGAGGTGGCCGCCGAGCATGACGACCTCGTCCTTCAAGTCCGTGCCCGGAATCTCCGCGACCGTGTTGTAGCTCATGGGGTCTGAGTCGTCGAACTCGACCTGAAGGTTGACGCTCATCTGCACGCGCTCGCCCTGCTGAATCATTCGCGCGAGACGGTTGTAGTGGTCGTTCGAGATGGTCATCTGCGGGATGAGTCGCGGCGCGCTCTTCTCCCAAGGGCCTACGCGCTTGTCGAAGGGCGTGTCGAACGCTTGCGGCACTGCGGCCTGCTGCACGAACTGAAGCATCCCGCCGTCGCCCGCGAAGCTCGACCCGACGAGCAGCGCGACGCCCTCATCGTAGTAGAACTGCGTCTTGCGGTCGTTGAACTTCGCGGCCTCTATCTCCTCGGGGCTACGCTGCGGGCGCTGCGGCCTGCGCGGCAGGAGCGCGGGGTCGGGCGCGTCCGCGAGTTCTAAAAGCTCCTTCTCGGAGAGGCGCTTCGCGGTCGGCTCGAAGCGCGGCTTCAACTCGCGCACATTGCCCGCGAGCACAATCTTGCCGCGCAGTGTGCCCTTGTACTTCTGCAACTCCGCGTCGTTCTTCGCTTCGACTAAAACGACATCGGCCGTGAGCGGAGAGTCGAGTCCGGGCGACCACGCGCGCGGGTATGCGAGCAGCGGGAACGCCTGCGGCGCGATGACCTCCGCCGAGAAACGCTTCAGAGTCCAGCCGCGCCCGAACTGCCACGGTTCGAGATGAGCGTTCGCGAGTCCGTACTGCGTGAGGCGTTCATGCGTCCACTCGTTCGCGCGTCGAAGCGCGGGCGAGCCCGTCAAGCG
Source organism: Pyrinomonadaceae bacterium (assembly GCA_045807805.1). Classification (GTDB taxonomy): domain Bacteria; phylum Acidobacteriota; class Blastocatellia; order Pyrinomonadales; family Pyrinomonadaceae; genus QHXN01. The sequence goes on from JBJMGR010000182.1 coordinate 28,030, forward strand.
CGGCCCGATAACGTCCGTGATGTGCTCGATGGTCTCCATCAGGCGCGAGCGGTTGACGCCCTCGTCCTTTATGCGCTCGACCGCGTCGGGCGTCGGGCCGGGCTGCGGACTGGGCTGCGGGGTCTGTGTGGCCTGCGCCGCGCAGAAGTTCGGCGTAAGCAGCGCGAAGAGAATCAGCGCCGCCGTCATGTTTCGTCTCGTCATCAATCGAATCTCTCCTGAGCAATGCGCTTCAATCAGAACGCGAGCGGAAGCCTCGCGGGTATCAAATTTCGATGAAGGCAAGCCTTATGAAACGGCTACCCGCTCGCTACCGCTCGCGGTTCTGTTATCTACCCGGCGCGGGCTTGCGCGGAAGCTTTGCGTCGAGCATCGCGGTCTGATAGACGAAGGCCGCCATGATGGCAGCGGCCTGCTTCACGTCGCCCGGCTGTATGCGCTCGTAGGTGTCCTGCGTCGAGTGGTGCGTGCGCGTGCTGTAGTCAACCTCGTCCTGTATGAACTGGAAGCCGGGCAGACCTATCGTGTCGAAGGAGATGTGGTCTGTGCTGCCCGTGTTCGAGAGCGTCAAGGTCTGCGCGCCCGTGTCCGCGAAGGGCGCGAGCCACTGCCGGAAGAGCGCGCGCACCGATTCGTTGCCCTGCATGTAGACGCCGCGTATGCGTCCCGTCCCGTTGTCGAGGTTGAAGTAGGCGGAGAGCTTGTCGTACTCGGGTTTAGTCACGAGCCGAGCGCGAGCGGGCGCGGGCGTGGGCTGCGCGACGGGCTGGCCTTCGGCCGCGCCGGGCGGCGTGGGTCGGGGCGTGGGCGCGGGCGTCTCAAGCTTTCCGAAGTGCTGCTCGACGTAGGCGCGCGAGCCGAGGAGCCCCTGCTCTTCGCCGCTCCAGAGCGCGATGCGAATCGTGCGTCGCGGCTGAAGACCGAGCGCCTTAATAATTCTCACGGCCTCCATCGCGACGGCGACGCCCGCCGCGTTGTCGGTCGCGCCCGTCGCGCCGTGCCAGGAGTCCATGTGTCCGCCGAGCATGACGATCTCGTCTTTTAAGTCCGTGCCCGGAATCTCCGCGACCGTGTTGTAGGCCGTCAAGTCCTGATCCAGGAACTGCGCGTCGAGGTTGACGCTCATGCGCACGCGCTCGCCGGCTTCGAGCATGTGAGCGAGGCGATTGTACTGCTCGATTGAGAGAGTCAACTGCGGAGCGAACGCGGGCGCGTCCTTGTCCCACGCGCGAATCTGTCGCGGCGCGTCCGGGTCTCGGTTGAGCATGGCGAAGCGCGCGCGCGCGTCCGTGGGGAGGGGCTGCGGCACGGCGACCTGCTGCACGAAGATGGTGCCGTCGTCGCCGCGGCTCGGGTCTAAGAGGAGGGCCGCGCCTTCGTCCTGAAAGAAGTTTAGCTTCTGCGCGTTGAAGAGCGTCATGGCGCGCTGCTCGGGCGTCGTGCGCGGTCGCTCGGGTAGCGTCGAGGGGTCGGGCGCGTTGGCGAGTTCGAGCAACTGCTTCTCCGTTCGACGGGTCGCCTCCGGCTCGAAGTGCGCGGTAAGGTCGCGCGCCGCGCCGTTGAGAATAATCTTTCCGCGCAGAGTCCCTTTGAACTTCTGCAAGCCCTCCAAATCCTTCGCGTCAACGTAGACGACTTCGGCCGTGAGCGGCCCACGGGTCGCGGGCGACCAAGCCTTCGGGTACGCGTTGAGCGGGAAGACTTGCGGCTCGACGACCTCGGCCGAGAAGCGTTTGAGCTGCCAGCCGCGCCCGAAAGTCCCCCAAGGCTCCACGTGAGAGTTGACGAGCCCCCACTTGGCGAGCGTGTCGCGCGTCCACTCGTTCGCGAGGCGCATGCCGGGCGAGCCCGTGAGGCGCGGGCCGATGACGTTCGTCAGTTGGTTCAAGGTCTGCATGACCTGCGAGCGGTTCATGCCCTCGTCCCGTATGCGCTGGACGGGGTCGTTCGGGTCGGGCGTCGGCGTGGCTTGCGCGGTTGGAGTCTGCGTCGTAGCGCTCGGCGTCTGCGCGTTCGGCGTCGCGGCGTTCTGCTGCGCGAGCGCGCACGAGTTTATGATAAGCAGCGCGCAACCAAGCGCGGCCGCGGTGCGGCATCTTGACTTCATTTGAGTGGGCTCTCCTAAAAAAACTTTCCCGTGCGGACGCACAGACCCATCCCGCGACGACCGCTCGGACTCAAGTTCGACGTATGAATGAAATTTAAATTGTCGCGCGCGAAAAAACAAACGTGAGGCGCAGAAACAGAACCGCGAGCGGTAGCGAGTGGTTTCTCAAGTTCCTACGAGCGAGAGCCTGAAGTAACTTGAGACCCGCTCGTTACCGCTCGCGGTTCTGTTCAATGGCTCAGCTCGCGACGCGTCCCTCGCTGCCCGCGTGCGGTGCGGCGGGCGCGGGCGCGCCGGTCGCGTGAACCTCTTCCTTGTAGTCGCAGTCCTCTCGCGCGCACGTCCGCGTCGTGCCCTTCTTCGTGGTCTTCTCCAACACGAAGGGGGCGTTGCACTGAGGGCAGGGCTCGGCGACGGGCTTGTCCCAGTAGACCGTGTCGCACTTCGGATACTCAGAGCAGCCGTAGAAATATTTTCCGCGCTTCGACTTCTTCACGACTATCTCGCCCTTGCAGCCGGGCCGAGGGCACGCGACGCCCGTCGTCTCGCGCTTGATATACTTGCACGTCGGGTAGTTCGCGCAAGAGATGAACTCGCCGTATGGGCCGTGGCGCAGGACTAGATGCGCGCCGTCAACGGGGCACGTCTCGCCTTCGATGGGCACGGGCGCGGGCGCGACCGCGCCGGTCTTCTTACTCACGCGCCGAATGTTCTTGCACTCGGGGTAGCCCGTGCAGCCGAGGAACGGGCCGAAGCGCCCGCGCTTCATCGCCAACGGCTTCCCGCAAAGCTCGCACGTCTCTTCGACCGCTTCGCTCGCGCCGTCCGCGCCGCTCGAAGCGCCTTCGCCGTCGGCCGCCTGCGGCTTCGCGACCTCGCGTGTCGTGCGGCACTCGGGGTAGTTCGAGCAGGCGAGGAACTGTCCGAAGCGGCCGAGCTTGATGACCATCGGCGAGCCGCAGTTTTCGCAAATCTCGTCGGTCGGGATAGCCTGCTGCTTGCGCCCCTTGACATAAGTCTCGAAGAGCTTCAGGTCGCGCGCGAACTTGCCGTAGAACTCCGCGATTGCGTCCCTCCAGGCGAGCTTGCCGTCCTCTATCTCGTCAAGCTCCTCCTCCATACGTGCCGTGTACGACTCGTTGAAGAGGTCGTTGAAGCCGCCCTCGACGAGAAGGTCGTTGACGGTCATGCCGAGCGCCGTCGGGTGGAAACGCGACTCGACGCGCTCGACGTACTCCCTGTCCTGAATCGTCGTCATGATGGCCGCGTAAGTCGAGGGGCGGCCGATGCCCTTCTCTTCGAGCGCCTTGACGAGCGTCGCCTCCGTATAGCGCGGCGGGGGCTCCGTGAAGTGCTGCTCAGGTGTGACGGTGTTGAGCTTCAAGTCCTCGCCCTTCGCAACGAGGGGCAGCTTGCGCGCGGCCTCTTCGTCATCTTCCGGCTTCTCGTCGCGCCCCTCCTCGTAGACCCTCAGGAAGCCGTCGAACTTCATCACCGACCCGGTGGCGCGGAACATGAAGCGGCCCGCCTCGATATCTATCGTCGTCTGGTCGTAGACGGCCGGGTTCATCTGCGACGCGACGAAGCGCTGCCAGATGAGTCGGTATAACTTCAGCTCGTCCTTGCCGAGGTAGCGCGCCACCGACTCGGGCGTGCGCGAAACGTCCGTCGGGCGTATCGCCTCGTGCGCGTCCTGCGCGTCCTTCTTGGATTTGTAGTGGATGGCCTTCTCGGGCAGATATGCCGGGCCGTACTGCGTCGAGATGAAGTCGCGCGCCTCCGCGAGCGCCGCGTCCGAGACGCGCGTCGAGTCGGTACGCATGTAGGTTATGAGACCGACCGAGCCCTCCGAGCCGATTTCGACGCCCTCGTAGAGTTTCTGCGCGACCTGCATCGCCTTCTTGACGGGGAAGCCGAGCTTGCGCGAAGCCTCCTGCTGAAGCTTCGACGTGATGAAGGCGGGCACGGGGTTGCGCCGACGCTCCTTCGTCGCGACCTCCGCGACTGTGTACCGCTGCGCTTCGGCCTCCTCGACAATCGAGCGCGCCGTCGCCTCGTCGCCGATCAAGATTTCAGTCTTCTTAACTTCCGCGTCGAAGTTCGAGACCTTGACCGAAAGGTCGCCTATCTTCACGAGCCGCGCGTCGAAGGCGGGCGGGAGCTTCGAGGCGAGGTTCGCCGCGATAGTCCAGTATTCGGTCTTTACGAAGCGCTCTATCTCGCGCTCGCGCTCCACGACCATTCGCAGCGCGACCGACTGCACGCGCCCCGCCGAGAGTCGCCCGCCGATGGTTCGACAGAGGAGTGGCGAGACTTTGTAGCCTACAAGTCTGTCCAGAATTCTGCGCGCCTGCTGCGCGTCCACGAGGTGCGCGTCAATCTGCTTCGGCTCCTTGAAAGCCTCCTGCACGGCGCGCTTCGTTATCTCGTTGAACATCACGCGGAAGTGCGGCTTCTTCGGCCGCTTCGGCACTATCTCTTCCGCGAGGTGCTGACAGATTGCCTCGCCTTCGCGGTCGGGGTCGGCCGCGAGGTAGATGGACTCGGCCTCTTTGGCCGCGCTCTTTAGTTCGGAGAGTACCTTACGGTTGTTGCGCTTCTTCGTGTCCGGTATGACTTCGTAGGTGGGCTCGAAATTGTTATTCACGTCCACGCCGAGGCCCTTCGACGGCAAGTCCTTTATGTGGCCGATGGACGCCATCACGCGATAGTCCGGCCCGAGGTACTTGCCAATCGTCTTCGCCTTGGCGGGCGATTCCACGATTACTAAATTCTTCGCCATTCCTCTTCCTTATTGATAGCTATCGGCTGTTAGCTTTTAGCTTCATGCTATAGACAAGCCGACTGCTGAACGTTTTAAGCTAAAAGCCAACAGCTAATAGCCGATAGCTTATGTTTAATCTTTTCCAATATTCTCTATTTCTCGCCCGGATGCAAACCCGGCTCACGTTTAGATGCGGGCGCAAGCCCTCCGGCTCGCCCGCGAAACGGCGAGAATTTCCGTTAAAAGAGAACGACTTACGGGGCCGTTGCGCGGGCCGCGCGGACGCGACCGCTACGACTTGCTTCCCTGCCCCGCCTGCGAACCTTCACCGGCCTGCGAACCCTGACCGGCCTGTGTTCCTTGTCCTGCGTGCGAGCCTTGTCCGGCCGGAGAGTTCGACTGAAGCCCCTTGATGATGGACTCCAGCTCCTTTATGCGATCCTCGTGGTCGTCCACTGCGACGGCCGTCGCGAGCGTCGCCTGCTTCTGCGCCTCTGCGGGCGGAAGTTCCGAGGCGGGCTTCGACTGAATCTGCTGGACGACGGCCGTCACGACGCCCGACCCCGTCGCGACCTCGCCCGCTATCTGTCCGGCCTTGCCCGGCAGAGCGGCCGAAGCGATTGCCGCCCCCTTGTCCACACCCGCGACAACCTTCTTAAGCTTCGAGAAGAATCCCATATCCCTCAACCTCCTTCTGAAATAGAGCGTCGAATGAAACTGACAGCGTGAGAGCCAACGGGGCATCCCGCGCGGCAGGTATGCGGGAATGGCTGAGTACGGTATGCCCGCGCGCCCTTGATGTCAAACGAGAGACGCGCGTGCTGCCGTAGAACTCTACGCACTGCCGCCTACAATTTCCTCACGAAGCAGCGGCCCGGCAGTTGTCGTATGAGGTCGCGCATCTCAAGCGAGAGCAGCACGCCCGAAAGCTCCGCGACCGCAAGCCCCGACGCCTCGGAGAGCAGGTCTATTTGCACCGGCTCGTCCGTCGTGAGCAGCTTGAGCACGGCGCGCTCCGCGTCCGAGAGGTCTGCGGGGAGCGTCGGCTCACCCGAACGACCCGCACCCCTCTTCTTCCCGGACTCGGGCGGGAGAATCGAGGCGGCGATCTCCGGCGGGAACTCCGCGACCACGTCCTGCCAAGCCTGCACGAGCTTCGCGCCCGCGCCCTTGATGAGGAAGTTCGTGCCGAAGGAGTAGCGACTCGTGATGCTGCCGGGCACGGCGAAGACTTCGCGCCCCTGCTCAAGCGCGAGCCGCGCCGTGATGAGCGAGCCCGAGTTCTCAGAAGCCTCCACGACGATTACGCCTAGACTTAAGCCGCTGATGATTCGGTTGCGGTAAGGAAAATTCTCCGCGACCGGCGGAGTCCCCAGGGGGAACTGTGTGACGAGCGCGCCGCCGCGTTCGAGAATCTCCGCCGCGAGCTTTCGGTGGTCGCGTGGGTAGACTTCGTCGAGCCCTGTGCCGAGCACCGCCACCGTTCGCCCCGAGGCTTCGAGCGCGCCGCGGTGCGCCGCCGCGTCAATCCCACGCGCCAGCCCCGAGATGATTGTCACGCCGCGCGACGCAAGCTCGCGCGCGAGCGACAACGCAACGTTCTGCCCGTAGGCCGAGCAGCGCCGCGAGCCGACAATCCCTACGCACGGCGCGTCCAGACATTCAGCCCAACGGCCGCGCACGTATAGAGTCACGGGCGGGTCTGGAATCTCCCGAAGTAGCGCGGGGTACACGCCGTCGTCCAGGACGAGCACGTCCGCGCCCTCTATCTCGCGCACGCGCTCAAGCTCGCGCGCGGCTTCGGCGAAGCGGTCGCGCAGGGCGATGGACTCGACCGCCTCGGGCCGAAGCCTCAGACGCTCAAGCTCCGACCGCAAGGCCCCGAACACGCCCTCCGCCGACCCGAAGCGCTCAAGAAGTCTCGCCGCCGCACGAGGCCCCACGCCCGGCGTCATGTTCAAAGCAATCCACTCTTTCATAAGGAGAGCCGTCAGCGTTCAGCACTCAGCTCTCAGCCTAATGCTGTCGGACACACTTCGAGCTTCGTGCTGACGTGAATTTTGGCGGGAGTCTTAAAGCTGAAAGCTGATAGCTGACAGCTTTTTTGGCGGAGGCGTGTGGGAATCGAACCCACCCGCGCCTGCTCTCACAGTCGCGCTGACGGTTTTGAAGACCGCGCCGCTCACCAGAACGGGTGCGCCTCCTCTTGACTGGCGTGGACTCGTGTAACCTATGTGCGCGCGGGCGCGGCTGTCAAGCGCGGGCCGTCACGGGCGCGGGCTTGACTCGCGTCTGCGTGGAAGCCATCATGACGCAGAATACTCGACCGCACTTAACAAGAATACTTCCCCGAGGAGTCTATAAAGCCGATGGCAGAAGCAGAGGCGAAGGCCGCCGGGGCCGAAGGGCGCGAGGGCGCGGGCGAACTCGTGCGCTACGACGCGCGCGAAGGCGTCGCCGTGCTCACGCTCAACGACCCGCCCGCGAACACGTACTCTTACGAGATGATGAAGCAGTTGGACACGGCAGTCCTTCGCGCACGCATGGACGAGGCAGTCCACGTCATCGTCATCACGGGCGGCGGCGAGAAGTTCTTCTGCGCGGGCGCGAACATAAAGATGTTGACGGAGGCCACGCCCGTCTTCAAGTACTACTTCTGCCTCCACGCGAACGAGACGCTCTCGCGTCTGGAGCAGACACCGAAGCTCGTCATCGCGGCCGTCAACGGCCACTGCGTAGGCGGCGGGCTCGAAGTCGCGCTCGCGGCAGACCTACGCGTCGCGCGCAGAGGGGCGGGCAAGATGGGGCTGCCCGAAGTAAGTTTGGGAGTGCTTCCGGGCACGGGCGGGACGCAGCGGCTCGCGCGCGTCGTCGGCAAGTCGCGCGCGATAGAGCTGATGGCGACGGGCGAGCTGTTCGACTTCGAGCGCGCGCACGACCTCGGCCTCGTCAATCAACTCTTCGAGTCGGAGACGGCCGAGAGCTTCACGGAGCAGGCGCTCTCGTACGCGCGACGCTTCGCCGCGCCCGAACGCGCCGCGCTCGCCGTCGGACGCATCAAGCGCAGCGTACAGACGGGCGCGGAGATTCCCTTCGAGTCCGCACTCGCCTTGGAGCGCGAACTCCAACAACTGCTCTTCCAATCCGAAGACGCGCGCGAGGGCCTGAGCGCCTACGTCGAGAAACGCAAGCCGGTCTTCAAAGGCAAATAGCTGTCAGCATTCAGCGGTCAGCTTTCAGCTTAGAAACTGTCGCGGGGCGTGCACGGTGAAATCGAAGTTGAGACTGACGGCGGCGTAAAGCTGAACGCTGAATGCTGAGCGCTGAAAGCTTATCAATGTACGAACACATCAAGGTCGAATTCGACGCGGGCGTCGTGACGGTGACGCTGAACCGCCCCGAGAAGCTGAACGCGTTCGTGGGCCACATGCGGCGCGACTTGGCCGAGGCTCTCGAACACGCTTCGAGCGACCCGGAGGTGCGCGTCGTCGTCATCACGGGCGCGGGCCGTGCCTTCTCCACGGGCGCGGACGTGGCGCGCATGGGCGAGTTGATGGATGGCGGCGAGGTCGAAGAGTTCACGCGGCTGCTCGGCGCGGGCCGCCGCGTGCTGACCGCGATAAGGCAGATGCTCAAGCCCGTCGTCGCGGCCGTCAACGGCCCCGCGTACGGCGCGGGCTTCAACCTCGCGCTCGCGTGCGACATAAGGCTCGCGGCCGAGTCCGCAACCTTCAGCCAGTCGTTCGTCAAAGTCGGACTGCATCCCGACTGGGGCGGCTCGTTCTTCCTCCCGCGCATGGTTCCGCCGAACATTGCGTGCGAGATGTTCTTCCTCGGCGATGCGATTGAAGCGAAGCGCGCGTTAGAGCTTGGACTCGTCAACCACGTCTACACGGATGCGCAACTCTCGTCGGAGACGCGCAAGCTCGCCGCGCGTTTGCGAGACGCGCCGCACGCATCCATCGCCGCGGCCAAGCGCGCCGTCTACATGAGCGAGCAGGAGAGCCTCGAACGCATGCTGCAATACGAGACCGAGGCGCAGCTACAATGCTTCCAGTCGCGCGAGGCGCGCGAACGCGTCCGCGCCTTCCTCGAAAGACGTGGAAGATAGTTACAAGTTGCAAGTTCAAAGTTCAAAGTTGAAGCCGGGTGCTTTGAAATTTGAACTTGCAACTTGTAACTTTGAGTAACTTTGAACTTGAAGCTTTCGGACAAGACGGCCTTCATCACGGGCGGCGGGCGCGGCATAGGGCGCGCCGTGGCGTTGGCGTTCGCGCGTGAGGGCGCACGCCTCTTCGTCGTCGCGCGCACCGCCCGCGAGGTCGAGCGTGTGGCGGACGAGATTCGCGCCGGGTGCGGCGCGGACTCAGCCGCTCACGGCGTCTGCGACGTGGCCGATTCGAGTTCCGTCGCGCGCGCGTTCTCGGAGGCGCGCGAGTTCTTCGGGCGCGGCGCTGACATACTCGTCAACAACGCAGGCATCGCGGAGAGCGCGAAGCTCTCGGACGCGACCGACGAGTTCTGGCAGCGCCACATCAGTGTCAACCTCTCCGGGGCGTTCTACTGCATGAGAGAGGCGCTGCCCTCTATGGTCGAGCGCGGATGGGGGCGCGTCATCAACGTCGCCTCCATCGCGGGCAAGACGGGCGCGCCTTACGTCTCGGCCTACTCCGCCTCGAAGCACGGCGTGTTGGGACTCACGCGCTCGGTCGCGCTCGAAGTCGCGACGAAGGGCGTGACCATCAACGCCGTCTGCCCCGGCTACGTTGACACGGAGATGACCGAGCGCGCGGTCGAGAACATTCAGGCGAAGACGGGCCGCACGGCCGACGCCGCGCTCGAAGCGATTAAACGCATGAGCCCGCAGCAACGCCTCGTCACGCCCGACGAGGTCGCCGCGCTCGCGCTGCTCCTCGCCTCCGAAGACGGCCGCGGCATCACGGGACAAGCGATAAACGTTGACGGCGGCGCGGTTCTTTATTGAAGCAGTATTGAAGCAATCAGCTTTCAGCTCTCAGCTTTTGATTTTGGTCTGCAAGAGTCTTTCTTTTTAAAGTTCGCGTTCGCAACGCGGTTAAGCTGAAAGCTGACCGCTGATTGCTGACAGCTTCAAAATGTCTTTCAAGACTATCAATCCCGAGTCACTGGGCAGGCCGCGCGGCTACACGAACGGGCTTCTGACGACGCCGGGCGCGCGCATGCTCTTCGTCGCGGGGCAGATTGGTTGGGACGAGAACCAACGTCTCGTCGGCGAAGACTTCGTCGAGCAGTTCGACCGCGCGCTGCGAAACCTGCTCGCCGTCGTGAACGAAGCGGGCGGCGGGCCGGACGGCGTCGCGCGACTAGTCGTCTACGTCACCGACAAGCGCGAGTACGCGGCGCGCACGAGCGAGATAGGCGAGCGCTGGCGCGCGCTCATGGGCCGACACTTCCCCGCCATGACGTTCGTCGAAGTCAGCGCGCTCCTCGAAGACGGCGCGAAGGTCGAGATAGAAGGCATTGCTGTTCTGTAAGCACTCAGCGTTCAGCTTTCAGCTTTCAGCCAAACCCGCTTCGCGCTCTTTGCGTTCTTTGCGTTTAAGCCTTGACTTCTCTAACCGCAAAGGAGACAGAGTAGTCTCGAAGGACGCAAAGGGTTTTAAGCTGACCGCTGAACGCTGACTGCTGACCGCTCCTTTATGCTTCAGCCTAAATCATTTCTTTACGACGTGCGCGAAGGCGTGGCGTGGGTCACTTTGAACAGGCCGGAGCGTCTGAACGCTCTGACGTTCGAGGTCTACAGGGAGTTGACCGACGTGTTCGCGTCTTTGCAGACGGAAGAGGGCGTGCGCGTCGTCGTCATCACGGGCGCGGGGCGCGCGTTCTGCTCGGGCGGCGACGTGCGCGACATCATAGGCGAGCTACAGGGGCGCGACGCCGAGGGCCTGCTTGAGTTCACGCGCATGACCTGCGAGCTTGTACGAAACATACGCGCGCTGCGCAAGCCCGTCATCGCGTCTCTGAACGGCACGACCGCGGGCGCGGGCGCGGCCGTCGCGCTCGCTTCGGACTTGAGAATTGCCTCGGAGGAGGCGCGCATCGCGTTCCTCTTCGTGAAGGTCGGGCTCTCGGGCGCGGACATGGGCGCGGCGCACCTCCTGCCGCGCGTGGTCGGACTGTCGAAGGCGACGGAGCTTCTCTACACGGGCGACTTCGTCACGGCCGAAGAGGCGCTCGCGTTGGGACTCTACAACCGCGTCGTCGCGGCCGCTGAGCTTGAGACGGAGACGCGCGCGCTCGCCGAGAGACTCGCGCGCGGCCCTTCGTTCGCGCTCGGCGTGACGAAGGAGATGTTGAATCGCGAGCTGGACGTGTCGCTCGACACCGCGCTCGAATGGGAGGCGCAGGCGCAGGCCATGTGCATGCAGCACCCCGACTATGCGGAAGCCTTCCGCGCCTTCACAGAGAAGCGCGAGCCGCGCTTCCGTACCGGCTCGAACGAACAGAACCGCGAGCGGTAGCGGGCGGGTATCAAGCTCCGATGAAGGTAAGTCTGTCGAAACTTGCGACCCGCTCGCTACCGCTCGCGGTTCTGTTCGCGCTCGCCGTGTCGCCGCAGTCCACCTCTCCGCAGACGAAGACAGCGGAGCCGAAGTCATCAGAATCGAAATCATCCGACACATTCCATAGAGTTGACGGAGCCTCCACGGACTCGCCGAAGTCGTTCGAGTTCGCGCTCGGGCGCTTCACTTATCACGTCAAGGCCAACGGCAACGGCCAAAGGACGAAGGGCGACAATGGCAACGACACGCGCCGCTTCGCGCTCGACTTCGGCCCCGGCGACGACATCAAGTACATGTACTTCGCCGGCTACCACGGCGGCATCCTTCTGACCTGCGAGATTCAGGGCGAGCACGGCGGCACGTCCTACGCAGTCAGGCTCGACCAACCCTCCATGCGCGCGCGCTGGACTACGAACATACCCGCGACCGAGACGGGCGAGCCCGCGCGCGACGGCTCGCGCCTCTACGTCACGGGCAAGAACTTCGCGGGGGCCTTCGACCTTGAGACCGGCGAGATGCTCTGGTTCGTAGACAAGTTCCCCGGCCGCGCGGGTGAGTTCGACTCCTTCGACGCGCCCGAGCCGCGCGGGCGTGAGGTTCTGTTCCGCACGCGACCGGTCTACAATGGGAAGCCGAGGATGGTCGTCGTCAACACTAAGACCGGCAAGATAGTCCGCGCCGAGTAGACTTCAGAAACTTCAGGCACGAGCAGTCAAACATGCAGCGAGACCGATTCATCGAAGAGACGCCCTTCTTCACGGAAGAGCACGCGCGACTCGCCACGAGCGTCGCGAACTTCGCCGCCGACGAGATAGAGCCGCACGCGCACGAAGCCGAAGAGGCCGCGTCCGATGAGAACTTCCGCTCGCTCGTCTCGCTCCTCGCGCAGACAGGGCTTTTGAGCTACTCGGTCGTGCAGCCCGAAGGGTTCCCGCTCGACGCGCGCTCGCTCTGCGTCGTGCGCGAGGCGCTCTCTTACCACTCGCCGCTCGCAGACCTCGCCTTCGTCATGCAGGGCCTGGGCACCTACGCCGTCGGCCTCGCGGCGCCGGAGCACGTGCGCGACTTCTGGTTGGAGCGCGCGCGCTCTGGACGCGCCGTCGCGGCCTTCGCGCTGACTGAGCCCGAAGCTGGCTCGGACGTTTCCAACGTACAGACGACCGCCGAGCGCGAGGGCGACTCATACGTCATACGCGGGCGCAAGTGCTTCATCTCGAACGCGGGCGTCGCGGACTTCTACACGGTCTTCGCGCGCACGGGCACGCGGGGCGATGGGCGCGCGGAGCTTTCCGCCTTCGTCGTCGGCGCGCGCATGCCGGGCTTTCGCGTCTCGGCGCGCACGCCCCTCATCGCGCCGCACCCGATAGGCGAGGTGGAGTTCGACGGCGTGCGCGTGCCCGCCGAAGACCGCGTGGGCGCGGAGGGCGACGGCTTCTCTCTGGCGATGAAGACGATGGATATGTTCCGCGCGAGCGTCGGCGCGGCCGCGTGCGGCATGGCACGCCGCGCGCTCGACGAGGCCGTCCGACACGCGAAGGCACGCCGACAGTTCGGCGTCTCGCTCGCGATGCATCAGCTCGTGCAGGATAAGCTCGCCTCGATGCAGACCGAACTCGACGCCGCGCGCCTCCTCGTCTACCGCGCCGCGCATCTGAGGGACACGCGCCCCGAAGGCTCGAACCTCACGCGCGCCGCGAGCGAAGCCAAGCTCTACGCGACCGAGGCGGCGCAGCGCATTGTCGACGACGCCGTACAGATTCACGGCGGCTACGGCCTCGTGCGCGGCTCGACGGTCGAACGCCTCTACCGCGACGTGCGCGCCCTACGCATCTACGAAGGCACCAGCGAAATCCAAAAACTCATCATCGCCCGAGAGTTGTTGAAGGAGTAGTTCAAAGTTGCAAGTTGCAAGTTCAAAGTTAAGAGCGAGCCTTCTAACTTTGAACTTGCAACTTGCAACTTTGAGCTTTGAGCTTATGAGAATCAACGTCATCGGGGGCGGGCCGGCGGGGCTCTACTTCGCGCTGTTGATGCGGCTCGGGTCGGCGTCGCATGAGGTGTCGGTGTTTGAGCGCAACCCGCCGGACGCGACGTTCGGGTGGGGCGTGGTCTTCTCCGGAAGGACGCTTCGGAACCTGCGCGAGGCGGACGAGGTCTCGCACCGTCGCATCGCCGCGGAGTTCGAGACTTGGGACAACGTTGACGTGGTCGCGGGCGACTCGAAGATCTCTGTGCGCGGCAACCACTTCTCGGGCGTCGCGCGCATAAGGCTCCTCAACATTCTTCAGGAGCGCTGCGAGGAGTTAGGCGTGCGTCTTCGCTTCCGCGAAGAGGTCGGAGACTTCGACGCGCTTGCGGCGGAGTGTGACCTACTCGTCGGCGCGGACGGCGTCGGGAGTCTCGTGCGCGAGCGCTACGCCGAAGAGTTTCGGCCGACGCTCGCGGCGGGGCGCAACAAGTACATCTGGTACGGCACGCGCAGGCTCTTCCACGGGCTGACGCTCACCTTTCGAGAGGCGGGCGCGGGTGTCTTCGCCGCTCACTCCTACAAGTTCAGTAGAGAGCTGAGCACCTTCATCGTCGAGTGCGACGAAGAGACCTGGGCGGGCGCAGGCTTCAGTGGAATGTCTGACGCCGAGACGCGCGCTTATCTCGGACGGGTCTTCGAGAAAGACCTCGGAGGCGAAAAGCTTCTGTCGAACAACTCGCGCTGGATAAATTTTCTACTCGTGAAGAACGAGCGTTGGAGCCGCCGTAACGTCGTGCTGCTCGGCGACGCTCTGCACACGGCGCACTTCTCTATCGGCTCGGGCACGAAGCTCGCGATGGAGGACTCGATTGCGCTCGCGCAAACCCTCGCCGACGGGCGCGACGTACCTTCGACGCTCGCCGAGTTCGAGCGCGCGCGCAAGCCCGTCATAGAAGAGTATCAACAGGCCGCGCACGAGAGCCGCCTCTGGTTCGAGAACGCGAGAGCCTACGCACACCTCCCGCCCGCACAACTCGCCTACAGCCTCATGACCAGAAGCAAGCGCGTCACGCACGAGAGCCTGAAGAAGCGCGACCCCGAGTTCATATCAGCGTACGAACAGAACCGCGAGCGGTAGCGAGCGGGTAGTGAGCGGGTTTCAAGCTTCGACAGCGGCCCGCGCGTCGTAACACGTACCCGCTCACTACCGCTCGCGGTTCTGTTCCCACTTCGGCGGAAGAAGTCTGCGGCGGCCGTCGCTGCTGAGCGCGACGCCCGGCTCGTCGAGCGCGGCGCGATCCCAGAGCTTGCATGTGACCTGCTTGTGCGTCTGGTCGAGCGCTTCGCAGTAGTTCGTATAAGTGCAGCGGCGAACCTCCGCGCCTCTTCCCATGCGAGCCTTCAGGAACCAGTCGGGGTCTGCGAGCGACTGGCGCGCGGCCCCTACGATGTCCGCGTCGCCGCGTCGCAGAATCTCTTCGGCAAGCTCGAACGTGCCGACGCCGCCCGCGGCGACGACGGGCGTCGAGAGGCCCGCATCGGCCACCGCGCGCTTGACCTCGCGCGAGAGCGGGAGGTTTCGTCCGAACGGCCCCAACGCGTCGGAGATGACGGTCGGCATGCACTCGTAGCCGCTGCGGCCCGTGTAAGGGTAGACGGCATGGCCGACCTTCGGCTGCTTCGCGTCCTCGAACTTCCCTCCCTTCGACACAGAGAGAAAATCGAACCCGGCGCGCGCGAACTCGGCCGCGTATAGGGCCGCGTCCTCGACACGACTCCCGCCGTCAATAACCTCTTCGCCGAGAAATCGCACGCCGACCGTATAGTCGCGGCCGACTTCAGCGCGCACGGCCTTGTAGACTTCGAGCGGGAGGCGCACGCGCGCGCGCGGCGTGCCGCCGTAGCCGTCCGCGCGGTCGTTGCGGCGGCTCAGGAACGAGGCCATCGTGTAGGCGTGCGCGTAGTGAAGCTCGACGCCGTCGAAGCCAGCCTCGCGCGCGCGGCGTGCGGCGTCTGCGAAGAGGCGCGGCAGCACGCGTGGAAGCTCGCGCACGTGCGACAACTCCGTGTCGGTCACGCGCTCGCGGTAGCCGAAGCGCAGAGACTCAAGCTCGCGCTCGTCAAGTACACTCTCTATCAACTCGTCGGGCGCGGTCGCGAGAAATGCGCGCGCGTCCGACTCTTCGCGCGTGAGCCACGCGTCGTCCTCAGTCAGTTCGGCGAGCGCGCGGCGATGACGCTCTTCGAGCGCGAGGAAGCGCTCGAAGTATTTCGACTTCTCGGGGCGGCGCTTGACCGTGAGGAAGTCTATGAGCTGTATGAAGAGCCGCGTGCGCCCGCCGCTCTCGCGCCGCACGGTCTCGACCAGCTCGCGCAGGCCCGGAAGGAAACGGTCGTGGCCTATGCGTAGCAGCGGCCCCGAAGGCACGTCGCGAATCCCTGTGGCCTCGACGACAATCGCGCCGGGACGCCCCGCCGCGAAGCGCCCGTACCATTCGAGATTCTCGCGCGTGACGAGTCCATCCTCGGTCGCGCGCCAGGGAACCATCGCGGGCACCCACGTGCGGCTCTCAAGCTCTACGGCCCCGACGCGCACGGGGCTGAACAGAAGCGAGCGCGCGGCCTCTTCGGCCGTGGGCCAAAGCGTCTCGGGTATCGTGTGTCGGACGGCGGGTTCGGGGTGCCACATAGAGAGTTCGCGCGAATCGTATACTCGAACGCTGTCGTGGATTCTATTGTATCGAGAGTAGAATTCACAGCAGGTCTACCGTGGCGGCGTGTCGGGGCGGGACGCAAGGGCTCAACATTCGGCCGGCCGTCGCGAGTCGAAATCAAAAACCCTAAACCCTCCGGGCGGCGCGGACGTAAGGGGGAGGCAGGTGCGGCCGCGCACGTTGTAAGTGCGCGCGGCGCGGGGCCAAGGGGGTTTTGAAGTTATGAGCAGGTGGGAAGATATTTTCGCGCGGATATTCAGGGGCGGGCTGCGGCGCGGCGCGCGTGTGGGGCTGCACGCTGCGCCTGCGTCCGCGCGCTCCGCGGCCGAGTCCGTGGCGGGACAGGTCGCGCGCTCGACCTTCCGCATATTCAGGAACAACCTGCTCGCGCTCCCCTGGATTCGCGAGTGCGAGGAGTTGGACGAGGCCGTCGCGGGCGCGCGCGCAGACCTCCTGCGCTCGTGGAACGCTTACCGCGAGAGCACGAAGTCGAGACGCGCCGCGGCTCAGGCCGAGGACGACTGGCGGCGCGTCGTCGGCGACTTCCGACGCCACGTCTCAGACCTCAACCGTCGCATCGCCGCATACAATCTCAAGGCTCCCTCCGAATCGTTCCGCAAGTCGCCGCTCGACGCCGAACGCGAGATAGGCCGCGTCACCTCGTTCGATTAAGAACGCTCCATCCACTTATTAAGAAGACGAAGAAGTCCGGAACGCTCGCCCGTCGCGCAACTCGAAACGCATCTGACCACCGAGCGCGCGCGCCTTCGCGGATGACTGCGCCCTCGCCCTCGGCTATACTCGGGCCACACGAACCCTTGTATGCCGGGAGGAGACGATACTTGACGGACGAGCTTCTTGAGTGGCGGCGCGAGTTCCCTATTCTCGAACAGACGACCTATCTCATCTCGCACAGCCTCGGCGCGATGCCGCGCGGGACGTTCGACCGCCTACAGTCCTACGCCGAGACCTGGGCGACGCGCGGCGTGCGCGCTTGGGCCGAAGGCTGGTGGGACATGCCGCTCACCGTCGGCGACGAGGTCGGCCGCATCATCGGCGCGGACTCGGGCACGGTCGCGATGCATCAGAACGTCTCGGTCTGCATGTCCGTCATCCTCTCCTGCTTCGACACCACGCCCGACACGCGCCGGAACAGAGTCGTCTACTCCGAGCTTGAGTTCCCCTCCGTCATGTACGCCTACGAGGCTCACGCGCGCGACGGAAAGTTTAGGATTGAGAAGGTGAAGTCGGACGACGGCGTGACGGTTCCGCTCGAACGTCTGCTCGCGGCCATTGACGAGGAGACCCTGCTCGTCCCTCTCTCGCACGTACTCTTCAAAAGCGCGTCGTTGCAGGACGCGCGCGCCGTGACGGAGCGCGCGCACGAGGTCGGCGCGCTCGTCGTCTTAGACACTTATCAATCTGCGGGGACAGTCCCCTTCAGCGTCAAAGAGCTGGACGTTGACTTCGCCACCGGCGGCTCGGTCAAGTGGCTCTGCGGCGGCCCCGGCGCGGGCTACCTCTACGTCGCGCCGCGTCTACAGGCGAAGCTCGAACCCAAAGTCACTGGCTGGATGGCGCACGCCTCGCCCTTCGCCTTCGAGGACGCGCCGATTAACTATGCCGGCGGAATTGCGCGTTTCCTTCACGGCTCGCCCGCCGTGCCCGCGCTCTACGCGGCCGAGTCGGGCTACAAAATAATCAACGAGATAGGCGTCCCGTCGATACGCGCCAAGAGCGTGCGGCAGACGCAGCGACTCATCGAGCTTGCCGAAGAGGCGGGCTTCGCAGTTACGAGCCCGCGCGACCCGTCGCGTCGCGGTGGCACCATCACAATCGCCGTCGAGCACGCGGCGGCCGTCACGCGCGAACTCGTGCGCCGAGAGATAATCGTTGACTACCGCCCCGGCGCGGGCGTGCGCGTCTCGCCGCACTTCTACACGAAGGACGAAGAGATAGAGCACGTCATACGCGAGATGCGCGACATCGTAGACACACGCGCCTACGCGCGCCACGAGGCCGCGGGCGCGGCATTCTAGAGAGGATGAAGGCCGCAAGGATGAAGGATGAAGTGAAAGCGTTGACTGCTCTCGCTCCTTTCGTCTCTTCGGCATTCCTTCCGCCTTCATCCTTCCGCCTTCATCCTTATGTCTAATGAATACGGCGGCAACGCCCCGCTCTCATACAACAAGTACCTGCGCGTGCGCGAGCTGATAGGTTTGCAGGACTGCCTGTCCGACCCCGTGCACCACGACGAGCTTCTCTTCATCACCATCCATCAGGCTTACGAGCTTTGGTTCAAGCAGATGTTGCACGAGACAGACGCGGCGCTCTCGGCGATGCGCGAAGACCGTGCGGCGGCCGCCGCGCGCGCTCTCTCGCGCGTCGTCGAGATAGAGAAGCTCCTCGTCACGCAGATACACATTCTTGAGACGATGACGCCGATTAACTTCCTGGGCTTCCGCGACCAGCTCAACCCCGCGAGCGGCTTCCAGTCGATGCAGTTCCGCGAGGTCGAGTTCGCGTCGGGCTTAAAAGATGAAGCGGTGCTGCGCGCCTTCCGCGACGACGAGTTCGCATCCGAACGCCTGCGCGCGCGCGCGGACGCGCCCACGCTCGGCGAGGAGTTCTACGCGCTCCTTTCGCGCCGCGGCCTCGACGCCCCGCCCGACGACGCTTCGCTTTCAGAAGACGAGAGGCTGCGCGCCTACGGCCGACGCGTGCGCGCCGCGCTCGAAGTCGTCACGCACTTCGAGACGCGCTTCGAGGAGTATCAACTCTCCGAGGCGCTCATCGCGCACGACGAATTCTTCTCGCTCTGGCGCTATCACCACATCAAGATGGTCGAGCGCATGCTCGGCGCGAAGAAGGGCACGGGCGGGAGCGAAGGCATCGGCTACCTCAAGACCACGCTCGACAAAAAATTCTTCCCCGAACTCTGGGAGGCCCGCACACACCTCGACTCGCGCCACGGCGAAGGCGGCTGCCCCTTCGCCGCGCGCGGCTGAAGAGACGACGAGCGGCCCGCATCGCTTATGCCGAACGTAGAGTTCCCCGAGCGGTTCAACATGGGCGACTACTTCCTCTATCACAACGTGGAGGAGGGTCGCGAAGGTAAGGTCTGCCTCTACTACCGCGACGAGGAGTACACGTACGCGGACGCGGTGCGTATGTCGAACCGCGCGGGCAATGCTCTGCGCGAGTTGGGCGTGCGAGTGGAAGACCGCGTGCTGATCGTTCTGCCCGACTGCCCGGAGTTCGTCTGGACTTGGTTCGGCGCGAACCGCGTGGGCGGCGTGATAACGATGGTCAATCCGCTGCTGCCCACCGACGACTACGCCTACTACCTCGAATACACTCGCGCGCGCGTCGCCGTCGTACACGAATCGCTGCTTGATAACTTCTCGCGTGCCGCGAAGGGGTCGAAGCAGTTGCGGAACGTGCTCGTCGTGGGCGAGGGGCGCGGAGAGTTTCACTCGTTCGAGCAGGCCGTGGGCTCACAGCCCGACGAGTTGACCCCGGCCGACACACACCGCGACGATGTTGCGATATGGCTCTTCACCTCCGGCTCTACTGGGCACCCGAAGGGCGCTGTGCATCTTCAGCACGACCTTCCTTACAACACGGAGTGCTACGCGAAGGGCGTGCTCGGCGTCGGCGAAGACGACCTGACCGTCTCAGTCCCCAAGCTCTTCTTCGGCTACGCGACGGGCACGAACCTTCTCTTCCCGTTCGCCGCGGGCGGAGCGACGGCGCTCTTCTCCGAGCGCTCGACGCCCGAGAAGATGTTCGAGGTCATCGCGCGCTACCGTCCGACTATACTGACGAGCGTGCCGACGATGATTAACGGCATGCTCTCGGTCTCCGGCGCGGCCGACAAAGAACTGTCGTCGCTGCGCATGTGTCTGTCGGCGGGCGAGGCTCTGCCCGAA
>JBJMGR010000183.1:0-6553 GCA_045807805.1 Pyrinomonadaceae bacterium
CGCTGAGACGAAGTTCATCGAGGCGGGCAGCACGTCCGTGAGCGTGACGCCCGTCGCGCCGAACGGCGTGCCGACGTTCTTCACCGTGATCGTGTAGGTCACGTTCTGACCGGCGAAGATTGGATTGGGCGAGGCCGACTTCTGAACGGCGAGGTCAACGAACTTGACCGCGGACAGGCCGTTGACGGACGCGCTGTTGTTACCCGTCGCCGGGTCCCACTGCGAAGCCGTAATCGTCGCCGTGTTGTTGAGCGTACCCTCGCTGCGCGGCTTGACCGTAATCTGCGCCGTCGCGTTCGAGGCCGCGGCTATCGTGCCGAGGTTGCAGGTCACTGTGCGCGTCCCGGAGTTATACGAGCAAGTGCCCTGCGACGCCGACGACGCCGTGTAGGTCACGCTCGCCGGAAGAACGTCGGTCAGCACGGTGTTCGTCGCCGAGGCGTCGCCCGTGTTGGTGATCGTCGCGTTGTAGTTCAGGTTCAGCTCGACGGCCGCCGGATTGCGGTCGGCGGTCATCGAAAGATTGAGCACCGCCGACAGAACGTTGATGGACACGTCCTTCGAGGTCGGGTCGTAGTTGACCGTATCCGTCGGAGTGAAATCAACGTGCAGGTTGTGCGCGCCCTTACCCAACACTGTGCCCGCCGCCGGGGTGTAGGTGAACGTGCCCGGCGTGTTCGCCGTCGCGTTGAGCTGCGTGCCGTCGAGAGCCGTGCCGTAGACGATGTCCGCCGGGTTGCTCCAAGTGATGACGGGGAACGCCCTCTGGAAGACCGTCACGGTCTGGCCCGCCACGGTCAGCGTGCCCGTGCGGGGCGTGCCGGTCGTGTTCGGGTCAACGGTTAGATTGACGGTGCCCGAGCCAGCGCCGCTCGCGCCGCCCGTGACGTGAATCCACGAGTCGTTGCTGACCGCGTTCCACGTGCAGGTGCCGCTCGCGCTCGTCACGCTCACGTTGGGCGTGCCGCCCGCCGCGCCGACCGCGAGGTTGGGCGTAACGGTCGCGCACGAAGCCGGGATGGCGACCTTGAAGGCGCCGCGGCCGTGCGTGAAGGCGTAGAGCGTCGAGACGCCGCCGATGTTCTTGATTTCGAGCGACTTGACCTCCACGTTCGAGAAGCCGGTCGTCTCCTTGGCCCAGTTCGCGCCGCCGTCGAGCGTGACGAAGACACCGAGGTCGGTGCCGACGTAGATGCGGCTGCTGTTGCTCGGGTCAACGACGACCGACCAAGCCGGGATGTCGGGTATCGCGTTCGGGTTAGCCGCCGTCTGGCTGCCGTCGGCCAGCGTCCACGTCGCGCCGCCGTCCGCGGACTTGAAGACGTGGCCGAAGCCGTTGCCGCTCGAAGCGGAGTTGAAGTTCGAGACCGTCGCCCAGACGTTGTTCGTGTTCGACGGGTCGTACTCGACCCAAGAGATGCCGCCGAAGCCGTTGCCGCGCGGCGTGAACGACTGGAGCCACACCGTGTTGAGCACGCTCGTCGAGGTTAGGGTCGTCGCCGTCGTGGTGCGGCGGAGCTGGCCCGAGGCCGCGCCGTTGATGACCTTGTTCGAGTTGCCGGGAGCGATGGCGATGGCGCTGACATTGCCGCCGGTCTGCTGCGCGTCGCTGGTGCGCGTCCAGTTGGCGGCCGAGTTGTCCGTGCGCCACATGAAGCGGCCCGCGTACCAGAGGCGAGCTGAGTTGTTCGGGTCCATCCTAAAGACGGCCGTGAACGGGAAGGTGTCGCCACTGATGCCCGTGCGCGCTGCGGCGAAGCTCGCGCCGCCGTTCGAGGACTTCTGGAAGGTGTTGCCGGTGTTCTCGGCGTAGAGGACGTTCGTGTTGTTGAAGTCAACGGCCGCGTAGCCGCCGTCGCCGCCGAGTATGCGCTCCCAGGCGTTCGGCCCGTTGGCGTCGGTGCCGCGGTTGGTGCCGTTGTCCTGCGTGCCGCCGAAGTAGGTGGTGCCGTTCGGGTAGACCGCGCCGGGCCAGAACTGCGTCACGGCGTAGCCGTTGTTGAGCGGCCCCCAGATGACGGGCGAGGGCACGGTGAAGAAGCCACCGGGCGTGAACTCGTTGCCGCAGATGGGACTCGTCGAGGTGACGGTGCCGCCCGAGGGCGACGTGCCGTTGACGTAGCCGACGTTGCCCGTCTTGGCGTTGTCGGTCTTGTAGAGGCCGCCGTCGTCGCCGACGAACATCGTCTGGTTCGACGTGCCGTTGTACTGCGGGTGGAAGACTATGACGTGGTTGTCGGCGTGAACGAGCTGCGGGTCGCCGTTGTTGGGCGGCGTGCCGTTGCCCTGGAACCACCAGTAGGAGGCGACGCCCCAGTTGACGCCGCCGTTGTCGGAGCGGAAGAGGTCGGTGCCGCCCGCCCAGACGACGTTAGAGTCGGTCGGGTCAACGGCGAGGACGCTGTCGTACCAGCCCTGATTGAGGAACTGGTTGGTCGCGCCGAAGCCGCACTCGACCAGAACCGCGTTGACGGGGTTCGAGAGCAGCAGCGTGTCCTGCTTGTTGGCGCTCGTGTTGCGAACCTGCGCCGTCCAGGAGCCCGCGTCGCCCGAGCTGGCCGACTTGAAGACGCCGAGCAGGCCGAGGTTGTAGGTGCCCGCGTTGGAGGTGTCCGCCATGGCGTAGATGACGTTCTGGTTCGAGGGCGCGATGGCGAGCGACGTGCGCCCCATGCCCGCCTCGGAGTAAACGTCCGTGAAGGAGCCCGCGTTGGCAGTGGTACCCGTGGGAACGGTGGAAGCGTTCGCGGCATCCGTGCTGCGGTAGATGTGCGAGGCGGGCTCGCCGGGGTTGAAGGCCGTGCCCGCCGCGACGAAGACGTAGTCGGTCGCCTGATCCGTGCGGATGGCGAGGTCGGTCGCGCCCCGGACTCCGGTCGCGCTTCCCGCGACGGTCGGGACGTTCAGAATCATCGCCCAGGTCGCGCCGCCGTCGAGCGAGCGCCAGACGCCCGAGCGTGTCGCGGCGTAGAGGTGCTGCGCGTTGACGTTGCTGACGACGATGTCGTTGACGAAGAAGAAGTCGGAGGTCGTCGTCGAGGCGAGGCGAGTCCAGGTCGCGCCCGCGTCCGTGGACTTGAAGATGCCCGCGCCCTGCACGGCGTCGGCGTTGAAGAAGCCCTCGCCCGTGCCCGCGTAGATGACGCTTGAGTTGCCGGGCTCGAACGCGAGGCAGGTGACGGCGATGTTCGCCATGAAGTCGTTGAGGGGCGACCAAGCCGCGCCGCCGTTCGTCGTCTTCCAGACGCCGCCCGCGACGCCCGCCGCGTACATCGTGTTGGGTGTGACGGGGTCAATGATCAGAGCGCGCGTGCGGCCGCCGACGTTGCCCGGCCCGAGACCCTGCCACGTGCCGAGCACGCCGCCGGTCGAGCCAGCGTCGAGGGCGGGCGCCGACACGTTTGCACGCGCGGCCAGAAGGTCTGCGTCGCCCTCGCCCGTCTCCGATTCCGAAGGAAGCAGCTCGCCCCTCGCGGTCGAGTAGCGCTGCATCTGCTTCATCTGCTCTTTGGCTTCAAAGTAGCGCTCCGTGGGCAGGGCGGTCTCGCCCTTCGGGAGACGCGCTTCGAGGTAAGCCTTCATCGCCTCGGCGGGCTTGTCCGTGCGCTCGCTGCGCGCGCCGCGCTTACCGTGGCGCTCGCCGCGCTCGGCGCTCTCGCGCTGGTCGTCCTCGACCGCGAGCGGGTTGCCGCGCTTGGCGAGTCTCGACTCCTTTGCGCCGCGCCGTTTGGACGCGACGCCTCGGGCCTTCGCGGCGCGCGAAGCCTGCTTGCCCTTCGAGGGGCTCGCCTGAGCGACCACGCCTGTCAGGCAGGCCAGCATGACTGATAAGAGGATCAATGTCGCACGCCTACTAGCGCGCGCCGTAGTATTTCCGGGGAATGTCTCTGTATTCATCTCTGTTTAATTTACTCCCTTGAAGTGAGCAGTGCGGAAGGGCTGCCCATGTCTACGCGAGTGCGATTCGCGGCCGGGGACGAAGCCGGTTCGGCGGCTTCGGCCAGAAGACTTAGCGTCTGTCTTTCGTGGGCCGCGCCCGGTGGGGCGCGACGGTCGGCATAATCCGGTTCCAACGGGTAAGCGCTCGTCGCGGGGGTCTTCCTCTATCGGGAAGCCGGAAGAGAGCGCGCGTGGCCGGGTAGTTAAGGCTCTGCGGCATGTCGCCCGGTTAAGAAAGACCGGGCGACATGCCGCCGTCGGCACCAAGTTCGGGCTTCACACTACGCCTTCTAACAGGCGGCGCTCATGTGCGGCCCCGGCCCTTACGGGCAGGTGCCGTTGCCCACGTTGATGGTTATGCCGCGCGAGACGCTGTTCGGGCCGCTCGTGGCCGTGACCAGCCCAATCTGCTTGGCGTTGACTTGGGTCGTTGTGACGTTGAACGCGGGGCTGACCATCTGACCCGCGGCGATGAACACGCTCGAAGGCACCGTGGCGCCCGAGACGTTGCTCGTCAGTGCAATGTTGACGCCGCCCGCCGGGGCAGGTGCCGTCAGGTAGACGTTTCCGGTCGTGTTCTCACAACCGCCCGTCAGAACCTGCTTCGTCAGTAGAACCTTTTGGAGGGATACGACCACGACCGCCTTCACCGTCGTAGACTGTGTGGCCGAATTGTTCGATGAATTAGAGTCCGTCTCGTTGCCTGAGACGTTAGCAGAATTCACCTGAACCCCCGCGGTCGCGCCCTTCGCCGTCACCGTCACCGTCACCGTGGCGTTTGGTGCCATCGTGCCGATGCTCGCGGTGACTATGCCCGTCGAGCCGACGGGCGGCGTGACGAGACTCCCCTGCGAAGTCGTGGCCGAGACGAAGGTCATACCCGAAGGCAACGTGTCGGCGAGCGTGACGCCCGTCGCGTTGATCTCCGTGTTCGAGTTCTTCACGACCATCGTGTAGACGGTATTGTCGCCGACGAATATCGGGTCGACCGAGTCAACCTTCGACACCGACAGGTCTACTATCTTCTGCGCGGGGATTCCGTTCACTGAAGCGCTGCTGTTGCCCGTCGCCGGGTCCCACTGCGAGGCGGTGATGTTCACCGTATCGTTCAGAGTTCCCTCCTCACGAGGCTTCACGGTGATGTTCACCACCGCGTTGCCGCCGGCCGGTATCGAGCCGACGTTGCAGGTGACGGTGCGCGTCGCCGAGGCGTACGTGCAAGTCCCCTGCGTGGAGGAGGCCGAAGTGAAGGTCACCTGCGTCGGCAGAACGTTCGTCAGCACGGTGTTCGTGGACGAGGCGTTGCCCGCGTTGGTGATCGTCGCCTTGTAGTTGAAGTTAAGCCCGACAGGAGCCGGATTTCGGTCGGCTATCATCGAGACGGAGAGCGTCGCCGACAGCACGTTAATGGATACGTCAGCGGACGCGGCATTGTAATTGACCGAGTCGGTCGGCGTAAAGCCGACGTGGAGGTTCTGGCCGTTGCCCGACGAAAGCACCGTCCCGGCAGCGGGCGTGTAGACGAACGTGCCCGGCGTCGAGGCCGTCGCGTTCAACTGCGCCGCGCCCAGAGCCGTCCCGTAGACGATGTTCGCGGGGTTGTTCCACGTAATCGTCGGCGTCGCCTTCGAGATGGTTATCTCCGCGTCGCCGCTCTGCGAGTTGTAGTTCGCGTTGGTGTTGCCCGAGTTGAACGTCCAGTGGGCAGTCCCGCCGGGGACGTTCGTGTAGCTCGCGCCGAAGTTGAACAGGCTCGCGAGGTCTTCGCCCTGCGCGCCCGTGGCCGTGCCCGTAGCAGTGTGCGCGCTGCCGTCGTAGGTGCCCGTGAAGCCCGTGACCGAGACGTTCGCGTTCGCCTTCGCGATGACGAGCGTGTCGGAGGCCGTGCCCTCGTAGTTCGGGTCGTCGATGGTCGCCGTCACGGTGTAGCTGCCCGCGTTAATCGGGTTGGCCGCGGCGGCGGTGCTCTTCTTGTGGCCCGCCTGCGTGGCGGGGCCGTAAGTGATGACGACGTTCAGGCCCGCCGGGTTGGTCGTGGCCGAAGCCTGCTTCGCCGTGCCGTCGTAGGTCTGGTTAAGGTTAGAGAGCGAGATGGTCGCCGTCGCCTTCGCTATCTGGAACGACCGAGCGACATCAGACGCGGCGTTGTAGTTCGAGTCGCCCGCCTGAGACGCGTTGATGGTGCAGGAGCCAGCGCCCGTGATATGCACGGTCGAGCCCGTGACGGTGCAAGCGCCCGAAGCGTTGAAGCTCACCGTCAGGCCCGACGAGGCCGACGCGCTCACAGAGAAGTCCGCGTCGCCGTAGGTCTTGTCGCCGAGCGGGTTGAAGGTGATCGTCTGATTCACCTTCGCTATCTGGAAGGACTGGGGCACGTCGGGGGCCGCGTTGTAGTTCGAGTCGCCGCCCTGCGAAGCCGTGATGGTGCAGGAGCCGCCGCCCGTGATGTGAACCGTGTTGCCCGTCACCGTGCAGGCGCCCGCCGCACCGAAGCTGACGCCGAGACCCGAGGTCGCCGTGGCGCTGACCGTGAAGTCGGCATCGCCGTAGCTCTTGTCCGCGAGCGCGCCGAAGTTGATCGTCTGCGAAGCCTTCCCCGTCTGGTAGTCCTTGC
>JBJMGR010000184.1:0-10478 GCA_045807805.1 Pyrinomonadaceae bacterium
GGATGTCGCGCGCCGTCTTTCAGAGCGCGAAGGCTTGACGGTCGTCCCGCCCTTCGACGACTACGACATCATCGCGGGACAGGGCACATGCGCGCTCGAACTCCTGGAAGACGTGCCCGACCTCGACGCGCTCCTGACGCCCTGCGGCGGCGGCGGCCTCTTCGCGGGCGCCTCCACCGCCGCGAAGGCGATGCGCTCGGAGATTCGCTGCTTTCCCGTGGAGTCGGAGCTGTCGGACGACACTCGCCAATCGTTCCTGAAGGGCGAGCGCGTGAAGATTGCACCGCCCGCGACCATCGCCGACGGCATGCGTACGCAGACGCCGGGCGCGCTCACGTTCCCAATCCTGCGCCGGAACGCCGAAGACGTGTTGACGGTCTCCGAGGACGAGATAGTCGAGGCGATGCGCCTGATACTCTTTCGCCTGAAGATGCTCGTGGAGCCGACGGGCGCGGTCGCCGCAGCAGCCGCGCTCTTCGGCAAACTCCCCGAAGGCATCGAGCGCGTCGGCGTCGTCATCTCCGGCGGCAACGTTGACCCCGAAGCCCTCGCGCGCTTCGTCAGCCCGACGATGGTTTGACGAAGCGGCGGTCTTCTACGGCGGGCACGGTAGGAGTCAGGCGCGCGCGGGTGTTAAAATCGACGCACACTTTTAGACGAGAAGGAGCGCGCACGCGTTTTGAGCCGAGAGCTGAGAGTCCTTAACAACCCGCCTTCGACGCGTCCGCCGCGCGGGCCTAAGCCCGAATGGCTGAAGGTTCGTCTGGGCGACCCGTCGAACCAGAACTATGTTCTGAGTCTCATAGAGAACCTGAACCTGCACACGGTCTGTCAGGAGGCGCGCTGCCCGAACATCTTCGAGTGCTGGACTGACCGCACGGCGACCTTCATGATCGGCGGCGACATCTGCACGCGCCACTGCGGCTTCTGCGCCGTCTCGAAGGGCGCTGGCGTACAGCTCGACCCCGAAGAGCCGCGCCACGTCGCCGAGGCCGTGAAGACTCTGAACCTCGCGCACGCCGTCATCACTTCCGTGAACCGCGACGACCTCGCGGACGGAGGCGCGGCGCACTGGGCCGAGACCGTCCGGCAGGTTCGCGCGCAGAACCCCGGTTGCCGCGTCGAAGTCCTCATCCCGGACTTCAACGGCGACGAAGCGGCTCTCGACGCAGTGTTAGACGCCGAGCCCGACGTGCTCAACCACAACACCGAGACCATCGCGCGGCTATACAAGCGCGTGCGCCCCGACGCGAACTATCGACAGACTTTGACGCTGCTCGAACGCGCCGCCGCGCGACGCGACCGCGAAGCGCGCGGCATGCTCACGAAGAGCGGCATCATGGTCGGACTCGGGGAAGAGTTCGACGAAGTGGTCGAGCTGATGCGCGACCTGCGCTCGGTCTCTTGCGACATAATGACCATCGGGCAGTACCTACAGCCGCACGCGCGCCGCCTCCCCGTCGAGCGTTACGTCACGCCCGAAGAGTTCGCGCGCTGGCGCGAGATTGGGCTGGGGCTGGGCTTCAAGCATATCGAGTCGAGCCCCTTGACGCGCTCCTCCTACCACGCGCGCCAGCAGACCGACGGCGCGGGCACTGAGGCGCAGTCAACCTCTTAGACGAAGCCCCCTGTTCGCGTCGAAGTGAGTCATTGCACGCGGGGCCGTCGTTTCGTCATAATCGCGCGGCGGCAGCCATTTACTTTCGCCTTTTTTGAAACCTTTCGCCTTGAAAGCCGTCTTAACAGGCGCAAAACTCCGCAGGGTCACACCCTACGAACAATACACAACTAAAGAATTTCCGGAGGTAGTTATGAACGCTCACCAACCGTCGAAGCCTCGCGCAAACGCGTGCCGCCTCGCGCTCGCTCTCTTAATCTTTAACGCGCTCTTCGCCGCGCCGCTCGCACGCGCCGCCGCGCCCGTACGGCGGCAGGCGGGCGCCGTCGCCCTGCCCGCGGGGACGGAGCGGGTCACGTCGGTCGAAGGGATAACGGAGTACCGTCTGAAGAACGGCCTGCGCGTGCTGATGTTCCCAGACCAGACGAAGCAGACCATCACCGTCAACATGACCTACCTCGTCGGCTCGGCCACGGAGAACTACGGCGAGACCGGCATGGCGCACCTGCTCGAACACATGGTCTTCAAGGGCACGCCGCGCCACACGAACATCCCTTCGGAGCTGACTTCTCACGGCGCGCGCCCGAACGGCTCGACGTGGGCCGACCGCACGAACTACTTCGAGACCTTCGCCGCGACGGACGAGAACCTCAACTGGGCGCTCGACCTCGAAGCCGACCGCATGGTCAACAGCTTCGTCGCGCGCAAAGACCTCGACAGCGAGATGACGGTCGTGCGCAACGAGTTCGAGTTGGGCGAGAACAGCCCCGGCAACGTCCTGCTCGAACGCATGATGGCGACCTCGTACGTCTGGCACAACTACGGCAAGACGACCATCGGCGCGCGCTCCGACATCGAGAACGTGCCCATCGAGCGCCTTCAAGCCTTCTACCATAATTACTATCAGCCGGATAACTCGGTGCTCACCATCGCGGGCAAGTTCGACGAAGCGAAGACGCTCGGCCTCGTCGACAAATATTTCTCGCCCATCCCGCGGCCCGCGCGCACGCTACAGAAAATCTATACCGTCGAGCCGACGCAGGACGGCGAGCGCATGGTGACGCTGCGGCGCACGGGCGACACGCAGCTAGTCGAGGCGCTCTACCACGTGCCCTCGGGCGCGCACCCGGACTTCGCCGCCATAGACATACTCGCGCAAGTTCTCGGCGACACGCCTTCGGGTCGCCTGCATAAGACGCTCGTCGAGTCGAAGAAGGCAAGCTCGGTCTTCGGCTTCGACTTCCAGTGGCACGACCCCACGCTCGCGATCTTCGGCGCGGAGGTGCGACAGGGCGACTCGCTCGACGCGGCGCGCGACACGCTCGTGCAGACCATCGAGGGCATCGCCCAGAACCCGCCGACGAAGGAGGAGGTCGAGAGGGCGCGCGCGCAGCTTCTGAAGAACATCGAGCTGGCGATGAACAACTCCGACCAGATCGGCCTCATCATGAGTGAGTTCGTGGGCGCGGGCGACTGGCGGCTCTTCTTCCTGCACCGCGACCGCCTGCGCGCGGTCACGCCCGCGGACGTTGCGCGCGCCGCTGCCGCATACTTCAAGCCCTCGAACCGCACGCTCGGCCTCTTCGTCCCGACGCCGAAGCCCGACCGCGCGGAGATTCCCGCGACGCCCGACCTACAGGCCGCGCTCAAGGACTACAAGGGCGACGCCTCGGTCGCCGCGGGCGAGGCGTTCGACCCTTCACCAGCGAACATCGAGTCGCGCACCACTCGCGCGGAGGCCGCTGGCATTAAGATGGCGCTCCTGCCGAAGAAGACTCGCGGCGGCAAGGTCATCGCGCAGATGACCATACGCTACGGCGACGAGAAGAGCCTCATGAACCGCTCGACCGCCGCGCAGCTCGCGGGCGCGATGCTCATGCGCGGCACGACGAAGCACACGCGCCAGCAGATACAGGACGAGTTGGACAAGCTCAAGGCGCGCGCCTTCGTCTTCGGCGGCGCGACGCAGGCGAGCTTCTCCATCGAGACCGTGCGCGAGAATCTGCCGGCCGTGATGCAGCTCGTGGCCGAAATCCTACGCGAGCCCTCGTTCCCGGAGACGGAGTTCGAGCAGCTCAAGCGCGAGCAACTCGCCGACATCGAGCAGAACAAGAGCGAGCCGAGGCAGATAGCCTTCACGAACTTCAGCCGCATGCTCAGCCCGTTCCCCAAAGGCGACGTGCGCTACGTGACGACTTCGGAAGAGGACGTTCAGGACGTGACGGCGGCCACGCTCGAACAGGCGCGGCAGTTCTACAAGGACTTCTACGGCGCGTCGAACGCGACGCTGACGGTCATCGGCGACTTCGACGCGAAGGAGATCTCGGCGCTCGCGTCTCAGCTCTTCGGCGGCTGGAAGAGTCCCAAGCCCTTCGCGCGCGTCCCGAGCGTCTACAAAGACGTGGCGGTCGCGAACCAGACCTTCCCCGCGCCCGACAAGGCCAACGCCTTCTTCATCGCGGGCTTCAACCTGAACATACGCGACGACAACCCGGACTACCCCGCGCTCGTCCTTGGCAATTACATGCTCGGCGGCGGCTTCCTCAACTCGCGCATCGCGATGCGCCTTCGGCAGAAGGAGGGCTTAAGCTACGGCGCGGGCTCGTCGCTCAACGTAAGCTCGCTCGACCAATGGGGGCGATTCACCGCGACGGCCATCTACGCGCCGCAGAACGTTGAGAAGCTCGAAGCGGCCTTCAAGGAGGAGATGGCGCGCATGGCGAAGGACGGCTTCACGACCGAGGAGATTGCCGCGGCGAAGTCCGGCTGGCTACAGTCGCGGCAGGTCAGCCGCGCGCAGGACAACGAGCTGGCCGCGCGCCTGAACAACTACCTCTTCCTCGGCCGCACGCTCACGTGGGACGAGGAGCTTGAGCGCAAAGTCGCGGCGCTCACGCCCGAACAGATAAACGCCGCGATGCGCAGGTACATAGACCCCTCCAAGCTCATCATCATCAAGTCGGGCGACTTCGCCAAAACGGCCGCCGCGCAGAAGCCGTAGGGCGGTGAGCGTTAAGCGGTGAGCAGTTAAAAATAAGAAGGCGACCGTGAAGCTCATCACTTCACGGTCGCCTTCTTCAATTCACGGCGATTGAGCTTGCCGTTGTCTTACACCGCTCACCGCTCACCGCTCACTCTCCCCTTGCATTCGCAAATCAAAAATCTACAATCGAGAACATGAGAGCAGTCGTCTTCCACGAACACGGGGGGCCGGAAGTCCTCCGCCTTGATGAGCGCCCCGAGCCGCGCCCGCGCGCGAACGAGGTGCTGGTGGAGGTGCGCGCGTGCGCCTTGAACCACTTGGACGTTTGGGCGCGCGGGGGGCTGCCCGGCATAGAGATTCCACTGCCGCACATACTCGGCAACGACATCGCGGGCGTCGTGCGTGAGGCCGGAGAGTTGGTTGACTGGGTGAAGCCCGGCGACGAAATTCTCCTGCAACCCGGCGTTAGTTGCGGCCACTGCCGCGAGTGCCTGCGCGGCGCTGACAATCTCTGCCCCGCTTACGACATACTCGGATACCGCCGCGACGGCGGCTATGCGGAGTTGGTCGCCGCTCCGGCGGTCAACGTCGTCCCGAAGCCTAAAGATTTAAGTTGGGCTGAGGCGGCAGCGCTTCCGCTCGTGCTCGTCACCGCCTGGCACATGCTCGTCACGCGCGCGCGCGTTAAGCCGGGCGAGGACGTGCTGATTCACGCGGCCGGGAGCGGCGTGGGCTCGGTCGGCATACAGATAGCGCGACTGTTCGGCGCGCGTGTCATCGCAACCGCCGGGTCTGACGAGAAGTTGGAGAAGGCGCGCGAGTTGGGCGCGCACGAAGTCATAAACTACACGCGCGACGACTGGCCGAAGGAGGTGCGTCGCCTCACCGCGAAGCAGGGCGTGGACGTAGTCTTCGAGCACACGGGCGCGGCGACGTGGCCCGGCTCCGTGCTGTCTCTGAAGAAGGACGGACGCCTCGTTACCTGCGGCGCTACCTCCGGCTTCGACGCGCGCACAGACCTGCGCCAGGTCTTCTACAAACACTTGAACCTTCTAGGCTCCTTCATGGGCTCGAAGTCCGAGCTGCTCGACGCGTTGAAGTTCGTCGAGCGCGGAGAGATTCGCGCAGTCATTGACCGCACGCTCCCGCTCGCCGACGCACGCCGCGCGCACGAACTCATGCAAGACCGCGCGCAGTTCGGCAAGCTCGTTCTGGAAGTCTAAGAGCGGTCAGCACTCAGCGATTAGCTTTCAGCCAGACCCTCTTTGCGACCTTCGCGGTTAGAGTGTCAACGCTTAAACGCAAAGCACGTGGAGTAGTCGCAAAGAGCGCAAAGGTTTTAAGCTGACTGCTGACTGCTGACTGCTGACCGCTTCTAAAAGCCCGCGCGCCGCGATAGAATATCGCACCGATGGAACTCCTACGGCAGATTAACACGCCAGCAGACCTGCGCCGCCTGCGCCCGGAGCAGTTGCAGGAGGTCGCCAACGACATACGGCAGTACATACTCGAAACGATGTCGAGGATAGGCGGCCACACGGGCGCGTCACTCGGCGCGGTCGAGTTGGCCGTCGCCCTCCACTACGCGTTCGACACGCCGCGCGACCGCTTGGTGTGGGACGTGGGCCATCAGGCTTACGCGCACAAGATTCTGACGGGCCGCCGCGAACTGTTGCCGACGATAAAGCAGTACGGCGGACTCTCGGGCTTCCTCCGTCGAGACGAGTCGGAGTACGACACGTTCGGCGCGGGCCACGCCTCCACGTCGCTCTCGGCCGCGTTGGGGATGGCGGTGGCGCGCGACGAGAAGAATGAAGACCATCACGTCGTCGCGGTCATCGGAGACTCTTCTTTGGCGGGCGGCATGGCGATGGAGGCCGTCAACCAGTCGGGCCACTTGAAGACGCGACTCATTGTCCTCCTCAACGACAACGAGATGTCCATCGCGCCCGCGGTCGGCGCGCTCACGGGCTACCTCAACCGCATACGCGAGGCGCAAGGCTATCACCGCTTCAAGGACGAAGTGGGCGACCTGCTCCACGACATACCTTCGTTCGGCGAGCGGCTCTATCAGGCCGCGAAGACCGTCAAGGACGCGATAGCCGCGGCCGTGCTTCCCGGCGCGCTCGTGAACGAGTTGGGCTTTAAGTACATAGGCTACGTTGACGGCCACAACCCGCGCGCTCTCGTCCGCGCGCTCGAAGAGGCAAAGCAGGTCAAGGACTCGCCCGTCATCGTCCACGCGCTCACGCAGAAGGGGAAGGGCTACCCCGCGCGCGAGAAGAACTATTACGCGTGGCACGCCACCGGCCCCTTCGACATAAAGAGCGGCGCGCCCGTCAAAGCCTCGAAGCCTTCGCACCCGCAGTACACGGCGGTCTTCGGCCAGACGATGTGTGAGTTGATGGCGAAGGACGAGCGCGTCGTCGCGCTCACGGCCGCGATGCCCGACGGCACGGGCGTTGACAAGATTCTCGAAAAGTTTCCGGAGCGCTCCTTCGACGTAGGCATCGCCGAGCAGCACTGCGTGACCTTCGCCGCCGGGATGTCAACGGAAGGCTTGAAGCCCGTCTGCGTCATCTACTCGACCTTCCTTCAGCGCGCCTTCGACCAGATAGTCCACGACGTGTGCCTGCAAAACCTGAACGTCAAGTTCTGCATGGACAGGGCAGGGATAGTCGGCGGCGACGGGCCGACGCACCACGGCCTCTTAGACATCGCGTACCTTCGCGGCGTGCCGAACATGATTGCAATGGCCCCGAAGGACGAGGGCGAGATGCGCGACATGCTCTACACGATGTTGCAGCACGAAGGCCCCGCGGCGATGCGCTACCCGCGCGGCAACGGCGTCGGCGCGGACATCGCGCGCGAGCCGCACCTGCTCGAAGTCGGCAAGGCCGAGTTGTTGAGGGACGGCGGCGAGGTCGCGATTGTCGCCTACGGCTCGATGGTTCACCCGGCCGTCGAGGCGGCGGCGCAGTTGGCGAAGAACGGGATAGAGGCGACGGTCGTCAACGCGCGCTTCGTGAAGCCCCTCGACGCGGGGCTCCTGCTCGCGGTCGCGCGCACGAAGCGTCTGATTGTGACGGTCGAGGAGGCTTACCTCGCGGGCGGCTTCGGCTCGGCCGTGATGGAGTTGTTGGAGGAGAACGGGCTGCTCGACTCCCTGAAGGTCGTACGCATGGGCGTGCCCGACCGCATCATCACGCACGGCGACCCGAAACTCCTTCTAGCCAAGTACGGCCTCGACGCCGACGGCATCTACACGCGCGTCCGCGAGGCTTGGGAAGTCCTCGAAGAGCGCCGTGCGCCCACGCGCCAAACAAGCCAAAAGTAGAAAGGCAAAGGGCAAAAGTTAAGACTGACAGGAAGAGCGGCCTTCATCACTCAACGTGGATGAAGGCCGCTCTTCCTGTCAGAACCGCGAGCGGGTCGCGAGTTACGCAATGAAGTCTCTAAGCGTAACTTGATACCCGCTCGCTACCGCTCGCGGTTCTGTTTGGGAAGACCTTCGACGACGTGGTCGCCCGCGAGCCAGAGGCTCCAGGCGTGGTGGTAGAAGAGGACGGGGAAGAGGAGCGCGACCGCGAAGAGGACGGGCAGTGTGAACGTGCCGCCGCCCCCGAGTGTGAGCAGGCAGAGGCCGAAGGCGAGCATCACCGCGCCTTCGGTCGCGACGACGTTGACCATTATCGCGCCGACGAAGAAGCCCGCCTCGCGCTGGAAGAGCGCGCCGCACGCGGGGCAGTCATGTCGCACCTGAAACGGCGCGCGGAACACGTTCGACTCGCCGCACACTGGACAACGAAGCCGAAGCCCTCGCGCCAGCGTCTTTAAAAGGTCGGGCCGCGCAGTCTTCGCAGTCTTCTCGCCTTCATTCATCCGTGACAATATACTCCCGGTTCCCTATGACGAACGACCTGTCGCGGTATCACTCGCCGGTCACAGATCTCTTCCCCGCGCGCGAGATGGCGGCTGTCACGGCTAGTTGAGTCTTAGCCGTGCCTCCGTGTCTGCGGTTAATCCCAACAGCTACCCGCTCACTACCGCTCGCGGTTCTGTGTTCGCCTCAAGTTTTCCTCAAGTGCCCTTAAGTCGTTGAAAACGCAGGGCGTAAAAATCCGCCTCCGGCCCTCAAAAAAAATCTTCGGGCCTCAAGTTTCGCTCAATCCTCTTTGTTTATCTTCTCCACGTTGACGAACAACGGGGGCGCGACCGGCCGACGAGGCCACGCCGAAACTTGAAACCAAATCCCGAAGGAGAAGCTTGAAAACGATGCTCAGAAGAATCTCTGCCGCGTTCACAGTCCTCGTACTGCTCGGCATAATCACCGTCGCAAATACTTGGGCGGCCACGCTCGGCCCGTCACTCAAGTCCAGACTCGACGGCCTCGCCGCAGACGCGAAGGTCGGCACCGTCATCATCGCATTCAACACGACGAGCGGCCTCAAGCCCTCGCACCTCGACGCTCTCCGCTCGCTCGGCATCAACAGAGGCATCACGCTCAACCGCCTCGGCATGGTCGCCGCGGTCGCGACCGCCGGGCAGGTTCGCGCGCTCGCTTCCAACCCGTCCGTGCGCTCGGTCTGGTTCAACGACCAACTCCACTACTTCGACTTCGAGGCGCGCACGCTGACGGGCGTCGAGCGTCTGAAGAAGGACGCGAACATCACGCGCTCGAACGGCGGGCTTCCCGTCTCGGGCGCGGGCAACTTCTCCGTCGTCATCAACGACTCCGGCATCGATGCCACGCACCCAGACCTACAGCTCGGCAAGAACGTCGTACAGAACGTCTTCATCGCGACCGACACCGAAACGCTCTCCGGCTTCACTACTCTGCAGGCGCTTGAGAATCAGCCGAACACAGACCTCAACGTCGGCCACGGCACGCACTGCGCGGGCATTGTCGGCGGCACGGGCCAGCAGTCGGGCGGCAAGTACGCGGGCGTCGCGCCGGGCGCGAAGCTCATCGGCACGGGCTCGGGCGCTGTGCTCTTCGTCTTGAACGCCCTGGGCGGCTTCGAGTGGTCGCTCACCAACCAGACCTTCTACAACATACGCGTCATCTCCAACTCCTACGGCGGCTCGGGCGCATTCAACCCCGACGACCCCGTCGCCATCGCCGCGAAGACCGCGCACGACAGCAACATCACGGTCGTCTTCGCCGCGGGCAACAGCGGCCCCGGCAAAGATACGATGAACCCTTACGCCAAAGCGCCGTGGGTCATCGGCGTCGCGGCGGGGACGAAGGAGGGCGGGCTCGCGTCCTTTAGCTCGCGCGGCGTCTCGAAGGACGTGCGCCTCTCGAACGCTGACCCGCTCGACGACGGCAACGCACCGACCATCACCGCTCCGGGCACGGGCCGCGAGTTCGCGTCGAACGCCGCGAAGTTCAGCGCCGCATACGTCTCTACGCGCTCGAAGTCGAACGTCTTCGCCAACGGCCTGACCGACGACACGGAGCTTCCCGTCAACATGCTGCCATACTACACGCAGATTTCCGGCACCTCGATGGCGACGCCCTACATCGCGGGCACCGTGGCCCTGATGCTCGACGCGGACATCACGCTCTCGCCCGACGAGATAAAGCAGATTCTCGTGGACACGGCCTCGCGCATGCCGGGCCGCGACGAGTGGGAAGTCGGCGCGGGCTACGTCAACGCCTACGCCGCCGTCGATAAGGTCTTCAACCGCTCGAAGCCCTACGGCCAGAGCTTCACGCACGCATTCAACGCGAAGTACACCGTCAGCGGCCCCGCGCCCGAGCAGGTTCACATCGACTACAGCCCCGCGGGCCTGCCCTGCACGGCCGGAACCGAATGCACCTCGGCGAACGCGCACTACTTCGACGTTGCCGAGGGCTTGAGCGTCCTCGAC
>JBJMGR010000185.1:0-6459 GCA_045807805.1 Pyrinomonadaceae bacterium
AATCTTGAGCCGCGTGCGCGCGGCCGTCTGCTGTATCTGCCCAATGATCTCGTGCCAGCGCTCGGCGGGCAGCGCCTGCCCGTTGACGTTGAGGATGGAGCCGACGCCGTACTTGCCGACCGCCTTCTCAAGCTTTGCAGGGTCTATGCGAATCGTCTGGTCGCTGCCCGACGTGACCATGCCTATCTCCAACTGCGTCATCTGCCCGACCTTCTCTTCGAGCGTCATGCGGCGTAGGAGCGACTCTATCTCGCGCTTGTAGTCGCGCGTCCGTCGTCGGCGCGTCGCACCCTGAAGGAAGGCGTCGCTGTCCTCGGCAGAGACCGACACCTGCGGGGTCGGCTGCTGCTGCTGCGCGCGCTCTCCTTGCGTCGTGCGTTGACTACGACCACGCGGCGGAGTCTGTGGGACAGCGGCGAGGCTTTGTTGTAAGGGAAGGCAAAAGGTCTGCGCGAAGATTAGGGCCGAGAGGGCTATCGCTTTGAGTCTCATCGGAAGCTCTTCCTGTCCTTCTGGAAATGTCTGGTTGGAGCGGTGCGGAGACATTCTCTTTTATCCGGGGCTTTTCTTCAAGAGGAATCTGTTTGAAAGCATTCAGCAGTCAGCACTCAGCTTTCAGCTTAAAACTCTCCGCAGCCTTCGAGCCTTCTTCATGTTATTTGCGGTTAAGCAAAGACTCTCTAACCGCGAAGCTCGCTAAGTGGTCGCGAAGACCGCGAAGAGGTTTGGCTGAAAGCTGAAAGCTGAAAGCTGACAGCTTCCATTCCGGAACATTCGCGCGCGCGTGCGTGTCTAACGTGGCTGAAAAAAAATCGGGGGCGGCGACAACATGGCCGCGCGCGGACGGCATCCGAGTGAGCACGACAGCCCAACCGTCCCCGCCGCGCGCCTCGCTTGCACGCGCGAAGGAGATAAGAGCATGTCTCCCCGAAGCTCTCCGCTCGGACGCCTTTGAACGTTGAAGGAGGAAGCCCATGCCCACGCACGCCGAAGGTCTCGGCCTGAACGTCAACTCGCCATGCGAGGCCGACTGGGACTCGATGGCCGGGAACGACGAGGTTCGTTTCTGCACACATTGCGAGAAGAGCGTACACAACGTCTCGGCCATGACGCGCAGGGACGCGATGCGCTTCGTGCGCGCGAACGCGGGCGGCGTCTGCCTGCGCTTCTACAGTGACCCCGCCGGACGCACGCTTCACGCGAACGAGGGCAAACTCCACCGCATAACGCGCCGCGCGTCACTTGCCGCGGCGGGCGCGTTCGGAGCGGTCATCGCGCTCGGCTCAAGCGTGTTCGCGCAGACGACCGCGCCCGAGGACAGGCAGGAGATGGCAGCGCCGCCGCGCGTGCCGCCGCGCGTGAACGCTTCGCTGACGGGGACGATTCTCGACCCGAACGGCGCGCTCGTCGCGGGCGCGAACGTGACCGCCCAGAACAAGGAGACGGGCGACGTGAGAATCGCGACCACGAACGCGGAGGGCGTCTACTACTTCGAGTTGCTTCCGCCGGGAACGTACCGCGTCGAGTTCGAGGCCGAAGGGTTCGGCTCGAAAAGTGTCGCGAAGGTCGAGCTTCAGCCGGGAGTCGAGTGGCGGCAGGACTCCATGCTCGCATTCAAGAGCGCCGAGGCCGCGCAGACCGAAGACGCGAAGGAGGTAGAAGAGGACGAGGCGGAGGCTGAGACGGACGAAGGCGCGTCGTGCTCGACCACCACGGGCGACGCGTCGAAGGCTGAAGTGTCCGAGTCCGACGCGTCCAAGTCCGGCGAGTCGAAGCCCGACGCGGAAGAGGTGCAAGCGACCGGGGCGCAGTCCTTGCGGCCGGAGGGCGGCGGGCCGCGGCGGGTGATGATGGGCATGGTCGTTAGGGTTAGGCCCGAAGACCCGGTTGTCAGGGCCGTCTACGACCACGACGCGCGCGCTCTGAAGAGGCTGATAGCGCTCGGCGCGGACGTGAACGTGCTCGACAAGGCGACGCACACGACGGCGCTCATAGAGGCGGTCTCGAACAACGACGCCGAGACGGTCTCGACGCTCCTGTCGGCGGGCGCGGACGTGAACATGAAGGACACGCGCGGCGACACGGCGATGACGAGCCTCTCCGAAGAGGCGAACGTCGCGATGGTGCGGACGCTGACGGCCGCGGGCGCGAAGGTCAACCATAAAAACGACTACGGCACGACGCCTCTCATCGCCGTGGCGGAGAATGACACGCCGGAAGTCTTGAAGGAGTTGTTGGAGGCGGGCGCGAAGGTCAACGCGAAGGACAAGGAGGGCCAGACGGCGCTGTTGGAGGCCGTGCAGTACGGGCTGCTCTCGAACGTCAAACTTCTGCTCGACGCGGGCGCTGACGTTAACGTGAAGAACAAGGACGACGACACCGCGCTCAAGATAGCGAACGAGTCGTTGACGGCCGCCATAGAGGCGTCGAAGGCCGGGGATGCGAAAGAGAGCAAAGAGGTCAAAGAGGCCAAAGCCGAAGCGACCGAAGATTTGAGAAAGCTCGTGGCGCTGCTCATCTCGTACGGCGCAATCGAGTAGACGTGCGTGCGTTTCGTCGAACGAAGGCGAGGGGCGGCGGCTTAAACATTAAGTCGCCGCCCCTCGCCTTCGTTCGACGGTCGCGCTCAGTCGCGCGAGTCGAGCACGTAGGCTTGTATGCGCTCGCCCTTCGAGACGTAGAGGAGGCCCGTGGCCTCGTCGCTTATGAAGCGCTCGTCGGGGTCGTTCAGGCGAACGGAGCGCGAGGGCATGCCAGTGTTGACGTTGACGCCGAGGAGGCCGTGGCCCGAGCGCGTGTCCGTGTAGAAGTACATCCACTGGCCGCGCAGCGCCGCGAGTTGTCGGCGGTGCCAGAGCATGCGCGACAGGCGCGAGAGTTGGCTCGCGGGGTCGAGCCTGTCGAGAAGCCTCTGCTCGACATCAACCGAAGGGCGCACGCGCGAAGAGACGTTGACGCCCGCGTCCTGACGCGCGCGCGCGAGAGAGCCGAAAGTAGAGAAGCGCGAACGCGCGTAGTCGCGTGCGTAATCACTCGCGTAGTCGCGCGCGTAGCCGGATGCGAGGCCCGTCAGGTCTGCGAGCGTCGCGTGCGCTGAGAGGCCCGACCAGCGAAAGCTTCCGACCGAGCTTAAGAGCCGCGCGCCCCGGAACGCTGTCGAGACCGCGCCGCCGTAACGGAAGTAGAGCGACGCGGCGCGCGCGGCGACGGCCGCGACAGTCCGTAGAATCCCGCGCCCCGGCGGGTCGTGCTTCTCGCGCCAGGCGAGGCTGCCCGTCCCATCGAACGCCGCAACCTCGCTTCGCCCGCCGACGACCATCTCGCCGCGCTCGTTTATCAGAAGGAACGCCGCGCCCTCGACTCCGTGCGAGACCTTCGCGCGGCGCTTGCCCGTCGTGGCGTCGAGCAGTATCAGGTCGTCACGGTCCGCGACGGCGACGGTCGAGGCATCGGGCAGCGCGAGGTTCGTGATGCCCTTGTCAGCGCCCTTGTATCGCCAGAGGGTCTTGCCCGTCGAGGCGTCGAGCGCACTCACGCCGTAAGGGCCGCGCGCCGCGGGCTCCTCGCCCGACGTGCGCGCGAACTGCCCGCCCGTACGAACGTAGAT
Source organism: Pyrinomonadaceae bacterium (assembly GCA_045807805.1). Lineage (GTDB taxonomy): Bacteria > Acidobacteriota > Blastocatellia > Pyrinomonadales > Pyrinomonadaceae > QHXN01. The sequence goes on from JBJMGR010000185.1 coordinate 3,608, forward strand.
GGTTCGGCCCACGAGAATCATCTCGGGCGTGAGCCCCAAGTCCTTCGACTCCCACGCGGTCTCGCCGTCAGAGCGAGAGACTGCGCGCACGCGTCCGCGCCCCGAGACGTATACGAAGCGCTCGTCCGCGAGCGGGTCTGACTCGGTGAGCGCGAGCCCGTCTTCGTTGACGCGAAACTTCTCGCGCCTGCGCTCCTTGCCCGTGCGCGCGTCGAGCGAGGAGAGCCCTTCGTAGAAGAGATAGAGTCGCCCGTCGAGGAACGCGGGCGGGCGGTAGTTGTCGAGCGTGTATGGAACTTCGGAGTCGTCGCCCGCGCCCGAGACGGTAGGCATCATCTCCACGTCGCTCTCGGCCTCGCGCTTCCAAAGCTCGTCGCCGTCTGAAACGTTGAAGACGTGAATCTCCGGCTTCTTCTTGAAGCCCTCGCGCGGTTTGCCCCGAGCGTCGCGCGCGAAGACTACGGCGAGCAGTCCGGAGTCGGGCTCGAACGCGGTCTGCATGACGGAGCCGCGAACCTTGTCGCTTCGCCAGAGCGAATCGCCGGTCGCTATGTCCGTAGCTTCGAGTCGCGTCTTGTCGCCGCGCTCGATTGTGACGAGCAGCAGGTCTGTTCCCGGCACGGGCGCAACGTCGGTCTCGTCGAGCCGCGCGTCCTTCCGACGCCAGAGCACGTCGCCCGTCTCGGCCTCGATGCCGTACAGAGACTTCTCAGTGCCGACGACGAGCACGCCCACTTCGGTCATCTGGTAGAAGCGCACCTTGCCGTCCAACTTCGTCAGCCACGGCGACGACGCACGCGCGACCGACGCCGACGCCATGAACACGACCGCGACGAGAACGAGAATTGAAAACAGCTTACGTCTTGTCATTCATCATTCCTCATTCAGCACTTCCAGAAACTCCGTCAGAATCCTCTCGGTGATTCCCCAGATGGGGCCGTGCTCGGAGGGGTACGCGGGCCACTCGCGCTCGACGCCCGCGAAGACCATCTTGAAGACCTCGGAGCGCCCGCCCTCTCTCAGCGCCGAGACCGGAACCCAGAACGCCGCCGCGACCTCATCGCTTAAGACGAGCGGCGGCGTCAACTCGCCCTCGCGCCGCACGTGATACTCTGCGGGCGCGACCGCGACGAACGGCGCGACCGATACGCGCGGCGCGAGCGGACTCTTCGGCTCGACCACTCCGAGGCCGCCCAGAACTTCGCCGCCCGCCTCAAGGTCGATGCCGACCTCCTCGAACGTCTCCCTCACCGCCGCGGCTCTCAGGCTCGCGTCGCCCGCCTCGACGCGCCCGCCCGGAAGCGCGAGGTGGCCCGACCAATGATCGCGCTCCGAGACAGAGCGCTTGATGACGAGCATCTCCGCCCCCGAAAGATTTCGACGCAGCACGAGCGCCACGGCCGCGCGCCTCAATGACTCGTCGCGCGCGTCCGAAGATTCGTTGTCGTGCGCACTCGTCTCGTCCGCGCGCGCAAGCCGCGACCGCATCGACGCGACGAGGTCTGAGAAGTCCGTGAACTCTTTCATCATGGTCAGAACCGCCTGCGGTAGCGGGCGGGTATCAGGTTTCGTCAGGCACGCCTTCAACGGAGCTTGCGACCCGCTACCGCAGGCGGTTCTGGCAATACTCTGAAATTTCAGACAGCGTTGCCTTCATCTGCGTCGCGCGCGGCCGAGACGCGCGGGCTCGTCGAGTCGCGCGATGCGCCCGTTCTCGCCGACGGCCCACGCGACCTCGCCTCCGCGCGCGACGCTCACGCTGTGAAAGCCTTCCGTGCCGAGCGGAGTCCATGTGCGCCCGCCATCCGTCGAATAGTCAGAGCCGGAAGGGCCGACGGCGATGAGGACGGGGCCGCGCGTGCCCGCAACGCGCGCGACGCAAGACCTGTAGCCCTCGGGCCTACGCACGCCAACGGCGCGCCACCTTCTTCCGTTGTCGCTCGTCCATGCGGCGTTGCCCGCCGACTCCTTCTCAAGCGTGTAGTCGCCGCCGACGGCCGCGCCGCTTCCAGCGCCCCAGAACGAGAGTGAGAAGACTCCCGCGGCCTTCCCCGTTGTCAGCGGAGTCGCTGAGACTTCCCAACTGCGCCCGCCGTCGTGTGAACGAAAGACGCGTGCGCCCACGGGGCCGCCCGTCCCGAACCACGCGTCCGACGCGCCGCCGATTGTCACACACGTCCCGCTCGCCGCGAACGCGCCCTCGCCCGCGAGCGCGGCGGGCATACCTTGAGCGTCCGTCTCTCTCCAAGTGCGCCCGCCGTCGTCCGTCGTGACGACGAGGAAGCGCCCTTCGACCGGGTCGCTCATCGCTAGCCCTCGCGCACGATTCCAGAAGGCCATGCAGTCGAAGAATCCGGCGGCGCGACGGTTCTGAAACTGTAGAGTCCAATGCGAGCCGCCGTCCACGGTCTTGTATATGCGCGACCGCTCGCCCTCGCCGATTGCGAGAAGGTATGCCGTGTCAGCATCGAACGCGTCCACGTCTCGGAAGTCTAAGGCTTCGGCTCCGGGCACGACTCCCGCGTGCCAGGTCCGCCCGCCGTCCGTCGTGCGCGCGTAAGTCCCCGAAGCGCCGCTCGCCCAAGCGACGCGGGCGTTGACCGCGCTCACTCCGCGAAAGCGTACGGTCACGCCGCTCGACTGCATTGTCCACTGCGCGCGCGCAAGGTCCGCGCACGCGCAGAGCATCAGAAGCGTAAGAACGGTTTTGAGCATAAGAGTCGATGCCGCGCAACCTTTGAATTCCGCGCTACAACTGTTACCTTACAACAGTTTTTCGCGCGGCGGGAGGCGTCGTGTAGTGGCTCGGTCAGGCAACGAAAAGAGCCGGAAAAACGTCTTAATTTGCAACA